>JAEYOM010000054.1 GCA_023411715.1 Bacillota bacterium
GGTGTTTGTGGTGAACTCAATTATACCAGAAAACAGGGGGTCATTGTTTTTTAACATCAAAAAATCCTGAAACCCCTGTAGATAGCACACTTCAATATATCAACAGTGTAAACGAGTTTACACTAACTACAGAAGATGAGGGGGTATACATATGAAAAATACCATAAAAATATCATTTTCCGCAGCAACCCACATAGGCGCAGCATGTACGATAAATAACGACAGAATATTCGCTAACGGTAGATACATATATCAAAGTCCGGCCGATTTTGCACAGGTCTCGCTGGATGTAAACGACGGCAGGTGCTTTTTTGCGCTTTCAGAAAGTATGGAGGACGAAGAGTCCGGCATATCGCTCACGAACGACCTAAAGAGATTTCACCAGAAGGCGATGGGCAGCTCAAAGGATATACATATAAAACTTGACGATCTTGTACAGTGCGTGGAACAGTCGAGCAATCTGCTTCACAGCATCTCTCTGGGTGAAAACTATTTCAAGGACAGAAAGCCGTCTTTTGCGGGAGTGATCATCGACGATGGCAGCATAGCGGCCGTAAACCTCGGCAATTGCAGGATATATAAACTTGAGGGAGAAACTTTCAAGCTTCTTGTAAATGATTTTAAAAAGGCCGAGCGTCTTTTAAAGATGGGCATAATAAGCAACGAGCAGGCTGAAATGCTCTCGGGACAGCAAAAAGCATCGTTGGAGGATGGCGTGTCAACGGTCAAGAAATCGGATATAAATCCTCTCAGGGAAGGGGTAGTATATCTTATATGCAGCAGAGGCCTGACCGATGTCGTCAGCGAAGATGCGATATATGAAATAATGCAGTCCGGGGACAAGCCCGACGAAATGGCAGGCAAGTTCGTGGAGGCGGCATTCAACAACGAATCTGAATATAATGTAACAGCGATGGTCATCAAAGTCGAAAGCATAGGAGAGGGGCAGGATGAACTTACGCCTCCGAGGGCGAACCAATACAGGCCGTCAAGATCGGTCCCGAGTTCTATTCCGCCCAGAAATGCAAGAGTTGTTGCCGGGAGGCACAAAAATTCGCCTGACTTCGGAAGGATAGCATCAATGGCGATCCTGTTCATTTTGATTGCGGCGGTTTTATACGGAGGGTTCCAACTCTGGATGATGCTCAGCGGCAGGGATATCCAAGGCACCGCAGCACAGCAGGAAACAACGCTGCCGACTGAAGGTACGCCTTTGTCAGAGGAGACTGCGACCGATGTCTCCGGAACAGCCGGGGAAGAAACCGTTCCGGACGAAAACAGCGCCACTTCCGGAGGCGCAATAGATACCGGCAGCGCGGGGAATAACGATGCCAATACGGATACGGGTTCCGGCAAGTCGGGCGGCAGCCAGACAAATACAGAGGGAACTACATATATAGTAAAACCGGGCGATATGCTGATGAACATCGCTAAAAAATTCTACGGGGATGAAAATAAGTACAAGCTGATCATGGACGCCAACGGAATGACGAATCCGGACAAATTAGCGGAAGGTCAGAAGCTTATCATCCCGCCGGAAAAATAGCAGTTTACCCCGTTAAGAAGGCTCTGTGTCCGATGCGACTGGTTCAGTACGGCTTTGGACAGGAGCCTTTTCTTTGTAAAATAATTCTTGATTTTTTGTAGGGGCAGAGTATAATTGTATGTAGGTCAAAGATAGTCAAAGTCAGCAGAGATCGTTGAAAGCTAAGAGCAGGGCCTGCATTGCAGGTCGAAACCTTTAGCATGCGCAAGACTGGGCAAGTTTATGAAGAAGGCAATTGAACATAATATATAAGTATATTCTCTGTGTAACGAGGTGGTTATATGAAATACAGGGATTATTATGAAATTTTGGGGGTTGATAAGAAGGCGTCACAGGATGAGATAAAAAGGGCGTACAGAAAGCTCGCCAAAAAATATCATCCTGACGCGCATCCCGGAGATAAGGCAGCTGAAGAAAAATTCAAGGAAGCCAACGAGGCTTATGAAGTGCTTGGAAATGAGGAAAAAAGAAAGAAATACGACCAGTTCGGCAGCGAAGGACAATTCCGGAACGGCGCCGATTTCGATCCCTCGCAATACGGCTTCGGCAATAACGTAAAATATGAGTTCAGACAGGGGAATGCCGGAGATTTCAGCGATTTTTTCAATATGTTTTTCGGCGGCGGAAGCCCGTTCGACACGTTTGACGTGGGCGGGGCCTTCGGCCGAAGGCGCGGAAGACACGGCGGCGTTTCACGTAACAGTCAGATGCCGGGGCAGGACAATGAAGCGTTAATGGAAATAACCCCGGCCGAAGGCTTCGCCGGTGCGGAAAAGAGGATAAGCCTGAGGACACAGAACGGAGAACGGACGATTTCGCTCAGGATACCGGCAGGGATCAGGCCCGGCGAAAAAATTAAACTCGCGGGTCAGGGTGGACCGGGGGTCAATGGCGGCAGAAATGGCGACCTCTATCTGAACGTGGAATTCACGCGGTTTTCAGGTTTTGAACTAAACGGTCTCGACCTCGAATCGCAGATAGCCCTATACCCTTGGGAGGCTGCCCTGGGCTCGGAGATACCCTTCAATACGCTGGATGGAAGAATCTCCGTCAAAATTCCCCCAGGCATACAATCGGGAAGCAAAATAAGGGTAGCGGGCCGCGGATACAGGGACAGGTCAGGCGTGCGGGGTGACCTGTATCTTAAAATGACTCTTGTCAATCCCGAAAAGCTGAACAGCGCACAGATCGAGCTATATGAGAAGCTGAGCAGGATCTCGCAGACACACAGGTGAAACGGCTCGCGGATTGAGGAATGATCCTTGATTAGCTGGGGCGGCGAGTCTGGTGAAACGGTTCCTGAATCGAGGGATGACCCCCTGACTCGTTTTGATGAAAAATAGGAGGTACATTATATGATGGATATGGATAAATTTACAGAGAAGGCGCAGGAGGCGCTCGGAAGCGCGCAGGAAACAGCGCTGCGCATGAATCATCAGCAGGTGGACGGCGAGCATCTGCACATGGCCCTGTTGACGCAGGAAGAGGGCCTAATTCCGCGTCTTATTAATTTCATTGGGATCGATACGCGGCTGTTGATAAACGATGTTGAGAAGGAACTGGAAAAGCAACCCGCGGTATACGGAAATGCCGCGTCGAACATATATGCCACAAGGCGCTTGAATGAGATATTTCTGCATGCGGGCGATGAAGCGCGCAAATTCAAGGATGAATACGTCGGTGTCGAACATCTCTATCTGGCTCTGATAAGGGAGAGAAACACGCCCTCCGAACGCATATTCAGGCAGCACGGCATAAACAGGGAGAATTTCCTCTCTGCGCTCGGGAAAGTGAGAAGCAACCAGAGAATAACCTCAAAGAACCCTGAAGAAACATACGAGGCGCTGGTCAGGTTCGGCACCGATCTGGTGGATATGGCCCGGAAAGGCAAGCTTGACCCTGTCATAGGCAGGGATTCCGAAATCCGGCGTGTTATCAGGATACTCTCCAGAAGGACCAAAAACAATCCCGTATTGATCGGCGAGCCTGGAGTCGGGAAAACAGCCGTAGTCGAAGGGCTTGCCCAGAGGATATTGAAAGGCGATGTTCCGGAAGGGCTCAAGGACAGAATCATATTTGCGCTGGATATGGGCTCGCTGATTGCCGGAGCAAAGTATCGCGGCGAATTTGAGGAAAGGCTCAAGGCGGTGCTCAAGGAAGTTGAAAAATCAGAGGGCAGGATCATATTGTTCATAGATGAGCTGCACAATATCGTCGGCGCCGGCAAAGCCGAAGGTTCAATGGATGCCGGTAATATTCTGAAACCTATGCTTGCGAGGGGTGAGATACACTGCATCGGCGCGACAACGCTTGACGAGTACAGAAAGTACATCGAAAAGGACGCGGCGCTCGAAAGGAGGTTCCAGCCTGTCATGGTGGACCAGCCTGATGTAGAGGATACGATATCCATCCTTCGCGGTTTGAAGGAGAAATTTGAAATACACCATGGCGTAAGGATAACGGATAATGCCATCATAGCGTGCGCAGTCCTTTCAAACCGGTATATCAGCGACCGTTTCCTTCCCGACAAGGCAATCGACCTGATGGACGAGGCAGCGGCGATGATACGCACCGAAATAGACAGCATGCCTGCCGAATTGGATGAAACAAGCAGGAAAATTATGCAGCTTGAAATAGAGAAACAGGCGCTGCTGAAGGAAACGGACCTGAATTCAAAGGAAAGACTCGCGGACCTCGAGAAAGAGATCTCCGTGCAGAAGGAAAAGGCCGACCTTATGAAGGCGCAGTGGGAAAGCGAGAAAAGCAACCTTGTCCGGGAAAAGGAACTCAAGCAGCAGTTAGAGCAGACCAACAGGAAGATAGAAGAAGCTGAACGCCGATATGATCTTAACGAATTGGCCGTTTTGAAACACGGAACCCTGCCTGAGCTTGAGAAACAGCTGCAGCAGGAGAAGGAGCGTTTGAAGAATCCCGGAGGCAAGAGGCTTCTCAAGGAAGAAGTTACGGAGGAGGAGATAGCCGAGATCGTTTCGAGGTGGACGGGTATTCCTGTGACCAGGCTTGTCGAAAATGAAAGGGATAAACTTCTCCATCTGGATGAGCTGCTCCACAAACGCGTAATAGGACAGGACGAAGCGGTCGAGGCCGTTGCAGGTGCTGTGCTCAGAGCGCGTTCGGGTCTCAAGGATCCGCGCAAGCCGATAGGATCATTCATATTCCTCGGCCCCACCGGTGTAGGCAAGACTGAATTGGCGAAAGCACTGTCTTCTGCATTGTTTGACAGCGAAGAAAATATGGTCAGGATCGATATGTCCGAATATCAGGAAAAGCATACGGTCGCAAGGCTGATCGGTGCGCCTCCCGGCTATGTAGGCTACGAAGAGGGTGGGCAGCTCACCGAGGCGGTGAGGAGAAAGCCTTACTGTGTTATCCTGTTCGATGAAATAGAAAAGGCACATCCCGAAGTATTCAACGTACTGCTGCAGCTGCTTGACGACGGCAGACTTACGGACAGCCAGGGAAGGATGGTCAATTTCAAGGATACTGTAGTGATCATGACATCGAACCTCGGCAGTAATTTCCTGCTCGAAGGCATACGTTCCGGCGAAGGCAACGAGGAAAAGCTCAGGGATACCGTTATGGCTGAACTTAGACGCAGCTTCAAACCGGAGTTACTTAACAGGATAGATGAGATAGTGATGTTCAAGCCTCTGCAAAAGGAAGAGATCGTTAAGATCATTGACCTGTCTATTGACGATATCAGACGCAGGCTTGAGGACAGGCACATAACGCTCGATGTGACCGACGCGGCCAGGAACTTTATAGCAGATACCGCTTACACGCCCGAATATGGTGCAAGGCCTGTAAAACGCTTCCTTCAGAAGGAACTTGAAACCGAGCTTGGAAAGCTCATTATAAAAGGAATTGTAACCGATGGTTCGAAGGTCATGGTTGACGCTGAGGACGACGCGCTCATAATACGAAAAGCCGATATTATGTAACCTTTTATTCATGCTTCGCATAGACTATACCAGACCTTTAAAGGAGTGGTATAGAATGGATGAATATTATATAGTACGTGATCCGCAGCCCTTCGGCGGTATGCCAGGGTCTTACCAATGGCAGGGGTTTCCTATGGCACAGGATCCGGGATATTTTCAGGCACAGGATCCCGGAGCTACAGTAGCGCAAGGTCCAGATGGTTTCCCGGGAGGAGGTCCGGGTGGGTTCCCGGGAGGTGCTCCGGGTGGTTTCCCGGGCGGTGGACCGGGCGGTTTTCCGGGTGGAGGACCGGGTGGTTTTCCGGGTGGAGGACCGGGTGGATTTCCCGGAGGTGGCCCGGGCGGAGGCCCGCCGTCAGGCCGTCCGCCGGCGTTTATACCGAGCCAGGCTACTGCGACGCAAGCGGCTCCGCTTGGAGCGGGCGCATTTGCGGTTAACCCTGGTTCCATCAGGCCGTGCTTGTTCAGATTCACATATATATGGCTAGTTAACGGACAGCAGTTCTGGATGTGGCCCGTATTCATCGGCAGGGATTCCATTTCGGGCTGGAGATGGACCGGATTCAGATGGGTCTTCTTCGGTACGGATCTGAGGAGGATAGCAGCATTCACCTGCTTCTAGATTGAATAAACTTTTAGGCGCATAAAACAAAACCGCAGGTGCATCGAGCACCTCCGATTTTTACAAGCATGCTTATTGCGCCGGCATATAAGCTTCGTTATTATACTGCGCAGCAATTTTCGCTATGTTCCATAAAATCAATAAGGCGTTGACCGGGGATTTATTCATCCTTTTGGTCAGCGCCTTATTTGCCGTAATATTGCATTTTACTTGAATCATTTCCTCTACAGTTTGCAGTATCTGATAATGTTAGCCATGCAAATAGTCAATGGTCAGTAACTATCCGTTTGGTTATTTGCCTTCATTCGCTTCTACGTATATACTAAAGAATAATACGATACGGAGGGCAAGTATGCTTGATTATATTTCCGTTCAGCAGGCCGCTGAAAAATGGGAGATTTCAGAGCGCAGGATTTAGAAACTCTGCGAAGAAAACCGTATTAAAGGCGCCGTCCGCTTCGGCCATGCGTGGGCAATCCCGAAGGATGCGGAAAAACCTGCGGATGCAAGACGAAAGAAAACGGGACGAAAGGAGTGAGTCGGAATTGTATCGGATCACCATTGCCGAAGACGACCCCGTAATTCAGGAGGAACTGTCAAACCTGTTACAAAGCAGCGGGTATGAAGTGACTGTCATCACTGACTTTTCGAGGATAGCCGAAGCTGTAAAAAACGACATCCCTCATTTGATTTTGCTTGATATCAATCTTCCCGTGCAGGACGGCTTTAAAGTGTGCTCGAAAATACGGATGTTTTCAAATGTGCCCGTCATTTTCGTCACAAGCCGGAACACCGATATGGACGAGTTGAACAGCATCATGCTGGGCGGCGATGGTTTCATTACAAAGCCATACAATACGTCGATTCTGCTGGCGCGGATTGCCTCCCTACTGAAACGCGCCTATCCGTCAGAGCAGGCCGAAACGATGACACATAAAGATGTGACCCTTTATCCGGAAAGCAGCCGCGTGGAATTTCAAAAACAATCGGCTGAGCTTACAAAGAATGAACTGAAAATTTTGGCGTTCCTTTTTCGGAATGCCGGGAAAATCGTTTCCCGCGCGGATCTGGTGGAATATTTATGGGATAACCAACTTTATGTGGACGATAATGCCCTGAGTGTGAATATGACGAGGCTTCGTAAAAAACTGAAGCAGATCGGCGTCACCGATTTCATTACGACAAAGCACCGTCAAGGGTATCTGATATGAGCTGCAAAGAGTATTTGAAGGATCAATTGCCCTGCATCCTCGTCAATGTTTTCTCCGCGGTCCTGTGCTCCGCCTTTCTCGCATCGGTCAATACCGGAAAAGGAATCATCGGCATACTTCTGGTGATATGGTTTTTAATCCTGATCTGCTATATTAACGTGCGATACTATTTCCGGAACCGCTATTTCAGAAAAATTCAGTCACAGCTTGTTCATCTGGATCAGAAATTCTTAATTGCGGAAGTCATGGATCGTCCGGAGCATGCCGATGACCGCTTCTATTACGGCTTATTAAAGGCAGCGAATAAATCCATGATCGAGCAGGTATCCGCGTCCCGGCGGGAGCGAAAAGAATACAAGGAATATATTGAGCAATGGATACACGATGTGAAAACGCCGATAGCCGCAATGCAGCTTGTCTGTGAAAACAACAAATCCAATACCACGCGAAAACTGTTGATCGAGTTGGAAAAAATCAATCATTTTACCCAGCAGGCGCTCTATTACGCCCGAAGCGAAAACGTTGAAAAGGACTATCTGATCAAAGAAACAGTGTTGTCCGGTATGATCCATCAGGCCATTTCAGAAAACAAACAGCTCTTGCTTCAAAACCACATAGGCATTCAGATCGAGGATTGTGAATGCTCCGTCTATACCGATGAAAAATGGATTGGCTTCATCCTGAACCAGTTGATCGCCAACGCGGTAAAATATCGGGCGGAGGAACCGATCCTGAAATTCAGGGCCAACTCGGAGCAGAACAAGGTAATTCTTTCCGTCTGCGATAACGGAATCGGAATTCCGGAGAGCGACCTGCCGCGCATCTTTGACAAGGGGTTTACCGGCCAAAACGGACGGACGGACAAAAGCTCCACCGGCATCGGACTATACCTCTGCAAGCGTCTGAGCGACAAATTGGGCATCGGCATTTCCGTGGAATCAAACCTGGGGCAAGGCACAACGGTAAAATTGAGTTTTCCGAAAGGCGACTTTCAAGAAGTGCAGGATTAAAATTTCTGCACTTCTTACATTTTTGTAAGAACTTCGTAAGGAAAGTCGATACACTTGGGTCACAAGATCCGTTATGCTGAATGTGAGGTGAAGCAGATGGGACAAATTTTAAGAGTCGAGCATATGGAGAAATACTATGGAAACAAGGGCAATGTTACCAAAGCCATTGACGATATCTCCTTTGAAGTGCAAAGTGGAGAATTCATTGCCATTATGGGCGCTTCGGGATCGGGTAAAACTACGCTTCTGAATTGTATCTCCACCATCGACACGGCAAGCGCCGGGCATATTTTTCTGGACAGCACAGACGTCACTGAAATCAATGGAAAAGACATCGCCCGCTTTCGCAGAGAAAATCTCGGCTTTATTTTTCAGGATTTTAATCTGCTGGACACGCTGACCATAGGCGAAAACATCGCCATGACGCTTACGATTAATAAAGTGCCTGCCGCCCAAATTGATGAACTGGTCGAACAGATGGCTGCGGCTCTTGATATCCTTCCAATCTTGAACAAGTTTCCCTATCAGGTCTCCGGAGGACAGAAGCAGCGATGCGCCTGTGCCAGAGCCATGATCAATCACCCGAAGCTGATTCTGGCCGACGAGCCCACCGGAGCTCTGGATAGCCGTTCTTCCCAAATGCTGCTTAGCACCATGCAGACGATGAATCTGGAACTGAGCGCGACGATCCTGATGGTGACCCACGATGCTTTCACCGCCAGCTATGCAAAGAGAATTCTGATTCTCAAGGACGGCCGGATCTTCACGGAAATCCTGCGCGGAGAGCAGATGCGGAAAGAGTTGTTTGGCAAGATACTGGACGTGATGTCCCTGTTGGGAGGCGATCTGTCCGATGTACGTTAAACTGGCTATCCGGAACGTAAAGCGTTCCTCAAATGATTATCTGATCTATTTACTGACCATGGTCTTATCGGTTGGCCTGTTTTACGGCTTCCTGTCCATCACGAGCCCTTTCTATAACAGCAGATTGCCAATCCAGATGAATCTGGAATACTTTTCGGATAAAATGAAGATCATCGTACCGCTCATAGCCATGCTGCTCGTATTTCTGATTACCTACGTCAACCGCTATATGATAAAGCGGCGGAAAAAGGAATTCGCGCTGCAAATCATCATGGGGATGGAACAGAGGATGGTCGCATATTTGTTTTTTATCGAAATGCTCCTTATGGGGCTCATCGCCGTCGCATTGGGAATCCTGCTGGGCACACTGATGTCGCAGCTCGTCAGCGCAATCATCATGACGTCCTTCGGAGAGAGCTACCGAATGTACTTTTCAGTCTATCCCGATACCATCGGATGGACGCTGTTGTTTTTCACCGCCCTGTTCGTAATAATCGGCTTCGGTAACATTCGCGTGATCCGGAAACAGAAAATCATCGACATGCTGCACGAAGAACAGCAGACCGAAAGCACGGCCACCGTAAAGGACATGCTTTTCAAATGCCTGATTGTGGCCGCTTGTCTCGCAATAGGAATTTTATATTTATGCATTAACGCAATTTTCCCGGTTTGGAGTAAACTGAGCGGATCAGCAGTCGAATTGGCGCTGCTTTGTTTTGTGGGAACAGTGACTTTTCTTTTACTGGCTATGAGCTTTTTTATTGCTACCTTCAGATCCAAAAAAGCGGGCGGTTTGATCGCGGCATTGCTTTCCATCACAAGCGTTGTCTCGGGCGTTTCCCTTCTGAGTATAAACGGTCTGTTTGATGAGATGCTAAGGGCCGGTATTTTGAGTGGAAGCATCTATACGATGTTCCCGCCGGTACTCGCAATCGGAATGATGCTATTCGGCATAATTGCCGCCTATTACTGCTTCTCATGGCTGCTGATCCTTGCCAAAAGTAAATCGGTAAGCTTTCGGTACAAGCATCTGTTTCTGCTGGGACAGGTCACTTCCAAGTTAAAAACCAATGCGAATACGATGGCGGTGCTTACCTGCGTTTTGCTGAGCGCCCTAATCCTGCTCGGTTGGCTTCCAACTGTTACGGGAGAGGTTGACGGCTACCTGAAAGAGAGGTCCATCTATGATGTGCAGATTTTTTCGCAGTATGGAGCGGCAAAAAGCATGGAGGAATTGCCAAAGACAAGCATGGATGCTTCCTACATTGACGATTGTCTGAACCGTGAGGGATACGCTGTGAAAAGCTTTGCAAATGTGGAAACATATTTTTTGAAGAGCAGCGATTTCAATATAAAGATAAAAAAGGATATGCCCTTCCTTGCTGTGTCGCTCAGCGATTATAACGCGCTGCTCCGTATGTGCGGATATCCCGAAGTCTCCTTACCCGATCACGGATTCGCCGTAGCTTGGTCCAACACAGCCCTATTCGATGCGATCAAGCAATTTGATGCGGAACACCCGGTCATTCAGGCGGGAGATGTTACGCTTACAAAGGTTCAGGACGCTGATTATCAGGTAAATGTCGGCATGGGCATTTTTACGAGCGGCATGGAAGCGGCATATATTTTACCGGATGACGTATGTAAATCGCTGACAATCGCAACGACTTATTATGCAGCCAACACCATGAAGCCGCTCAGTTTTAGCAGTGCTGAAAAGATAGATGATGCAGTAAGCCAATGGATGGAGCATTCGGAGACCTCCCCCAAAGAGGGCGGGTCTATCCGATTGAAAACGCTTCAATTGAACGAGGGAATCTCGAATTCCTTAATGCTCAGGCTGGGAGGCACATACACAAGTTTGATCCTGATCGTCATATGCTTTACGGTTTTGGCCTTGCAGCAGTTGATGGACGCCACAGAGCATAAACGGCGTTTTCAAATTATTGAAGATTTGGGTGTTGACCAAAAGCAGATCGGTTCAGCCATCCGCCAGCAAATGTCCATTTGGTTTGGAACCCCGGTATTAATTGCGTTTTTGGGAGCTGGAGCGGGGCTTGTATACCTCATCTCGATAAACTACCGCAGTTTTATTCCATATATGACGGTTAATCAGGTAATTACAAACATTTTGGAAGTCTATGGCGTTTTTTTGATCGTTTTGATTTGTTATTTTATTGCGACCTTTGTTCTTTTCAGAAGGAACATAGAAAAATAGATAAAAAGCTGTCCATTTGCAGGACAGCTTTTAGTAGCTGTTATCAGCTTCAATATTTCGAAAGCAGATGTTCATCGTGCAACTCGTCAGAACTGTATTTTCGGAGCGGCCGACTCGTTCTCATCAATGGTGAAGAAGGGCTCTTCCAAGAAATTGTTACGATTGGCGAAGATGTTCATGGGGAACATCTGTATGGCGTTGTTGTACTCCATTACGACGTCGTTGTAAAACTGGCGTGCAAACATGATCTTATCCTCGGCCTTTGAAAGCTCGTGCTGGAGCTCCTGGAAATTGGAGTTTGCTTTCAGATCAGGATAAGCCTCAGTCACCGCGAACAGCCTGCTCAGCCCCTGTGTTAGCTCGCCGTTGGCCTTCATGACATCCTGATGTGAACCTGAGGCCATATAATTGTTCCTTGCCTGCATTACGGCTTCAAAGGTCTGCTTCTCATGCGCGGCATATCCTTTCACAGTTTCCATGAGATTCGGTATAAGATCGAATCTCCTCTTGAGCTGAACATCTATTTGGCTCCATGAATTCGCCACCTTGTTCCGCTTGCCGATGAGGCTGTTATAAGAGCCTATCGCAAATATTACGACTGCCAGGACAACCAGGACTAAAATTATCAGGAATGGTACCATTAAAATATCCTCCTTTGAATTTTTTTATCAAACCTGCCGTTCTTAACAGCAGGATCGTGACATAACGATGTACCTATTTTTACAATTCCGCACTATACGCACAATGCCCGTACAAAGGCCGCACAATGCCTGTACAATGTTCCAGCCCGCTGGGCCGCGCCTGCTCTGTGTCCGCTAACAAACGCGCCCTCTAGAACGCGCCGGCTCCTCCTCCGCCACCGCCGCCGCCGGAGCTGCCGCCGCTGAAACCGCCGCCGCCCCCGGAAGCCGATGAGTTGGTCGAATTCGCTACCGAGAATGCGTTGTTGATCGCGTTATCAACTGAATTCACGGTCATATCGAAAGCATTTGTAAACGCCGCGAAATTGTTGAAGCTGTATCCGTACATAAAGGTCAGGTGATTATTCTGCAGGTCTGTATCAGTGAACACGAGAGGAAGCTGTCGGATAACTTCCTTTGCGACTCCGAGCGAGATAGCATACACCAGATAGTGCTCCCACATAACTATCGAAGGCATCTCGGCCTTTTCCAGGTTGCTGAAATCCTTCAGGAAATTCTTGAAGGCACGCCACATCGCGTGCTGTTCGTTACCGTAAGCGGTACGTCTTTTGAGCCTCACGGAGAAGATCAGGAGGATGATCGCCTGGATCACCAAAGCTGCGCCAAAGGCTGATTTTAAAGCAGTGATGACCAGGATTCCAAGTCCGAGCCAGGCAAGCGAGGAAAGTATTCCAATCAGCCGGCCAGTAGCACAGGTCTCGTCAAAGAAATTATTTTTGCCGGCTTCCTCCTTGGCAAGGCTTTGCCATTTCGAATAGTCCTCGGTAAAATGGCTTGCGCCCGAGGTCGATCTGCAATAGTCTGAAATGTCGTCCAGACGTACGCTATATCCGTTTCCGACCCTGCCCAGAAACCAGTCCATCAGGAAAGCCTCATGCCTTTTAAGGCTCACATTGGGCGCCTGCGGGTTGATTGCGAGGCTGTAGTCCTGCACCTCTTTATCCTTGAAGAACCCGTGCTTGACATAGGTGTCATTGTTGAGCAGGAGCTGTTCCTTCCTGACAAGATCCATCAGCGTTGCCGTTATATCGCGCGTATCTACGCTGCCCATCGACATGAGCACGCTCATTTCGGCGGGAGTATATTCGCCGGGGAGTTCCCTGTAGTATTTACCTTCGAAATTATGTTTAAGTTCCTTGTCATATTTGAAATAGAGCCAGAATATCAGCACGAACCACAGGCAGAACATCGTTATGCCGATTGCATTGCCTATGGGCCTTAGCGCCGCATCCCTTTTCCGGATGGCTTCCTGCTCCTTCTGGTATTTCTCTACCTCGCGGCGCGCTTCCTCCCTTTGGTTGTTAGCGTCTTCCGCAAGCTGCTTTTCATTAGCCAGTATCCTCGGAAGAGCATCCTTATTTACGACTCTGCCTGATTGCGGTATCAGCGAGGTGGGGAACAGCACGAGCGTCTCCATCCATTTTCCCGGAGGAAGGTAATCCAGCGTGAATTGCACGTTCCTTCCATCGATTATTTTGCTGTTGCCTGTCAGCGGACCATGGGCATATACCCTGATATCGCTTGCAGAAGCGCCTTCGGGCAGCTGAATGTTTATTATTATGCTGCTATAAGCCACATCATGGTTAGCGTCTATTATCTTTCTGTTGAATTCCGCAATATCGTTATACCTGGTACAGACATTGAGGAAGGTATATCTGTAAATGAAAGTTTTACTTTGGTCGCTCGATTTCTCATAGACCTTGAAACGCTTCAGATCGCCTTCCGTTACAATGTTGTATGTCCCGGACTGGCCTTCGGCGTCGAGGCTGCTTTCCGAATTTACGGACAGCTCCCTTTCAGTGCCGTTGTCGTCTACATATACCTTGACTCCTTGTATTCCATCCGTATCGCTGAAGTCGATATCACGAAAAACTCCGTTGAAGCTCCCGTTGAACCGGTAGGTGAGCCTCTCCTCGATATTTGCGGAGCCGTCGGGCTGCACGCTTACATTTACGTTATACCCCTCGATAGTGTAGTACCTTGAGTCGGCGTTGACCGTCAAACCGTATGAAAACACCACCAATAGCGTGACAGCCGCAAGGATCAGCGATGTCAGTTTCTTTTTCATCAAAAACCTCCTGTCGTATGGTGCCGGACAGTTCATTTCGTTCCGCCCGTTTAGATTCTACCACATTATACTTTATATTTATAATGTTTGTTTTCTGTTTTAATCCACTTTATGATGCAATTTTCCGTTTATTCTTCCCGTATCGATATTACATATAACAGCGCCTGTGACAGAGCAGGGGGCCCGTAGCCATATAAATGTAAAAAGAAGGGTCCTGCTAATACTTTAATAAGCGGAACCCTTCGGCAGCGCCGCGATATGGCAATTCGATTCTAATGCGCCGTATATCCTCCGTCAACGATCATGGATGTACCTGTGATAAACCCGGAAGCATCGCTGAGCAGAAAAGCAGCCGCGTGGGCAACGTCTGCGGGTTTTCCGATTCCCAGAACCTGTCTCTTCAATAGTTCGGCTTCAAAATCCTTATTATTGACGATTTCCTTTAATCCGTCATATATTTTAGTTCCTATTATAGCGGGAGCAACTGAGTTAATTCTTATTTTCTTTGGGGCGAGCTCCAGCGCCATGGATTTGATAGCGCTTTCAAGAGCTCCCTTGCTTGCGCAATATGCAGTCAGGCCTCTGGCGCCCACCTTGCTAGATATGGATGAAATGGCAACTATACTGCCGCCGTTATTATTATTCTTGCGTTTTGAAAAATGCTTCGCAAGCTCTACGAAGGAAAAAAAGTTTACTGACATGATGCCTCCCAAATCGCTTAATTTTAAGTACTGCAAAGGCATGGTTTGGGATATGCCCGCCGAATGCACCAGCCCGTTGAGCTTTAACCCGTTGGTACAGACATTGTCCATCACGCTTTCAATTGTATCAGGATTGTTAAAGTCCAGCAGGTAATAGGAATGATTGCCGGGTTCGAGCTCGTTATATGTTTCCTTCAACCTTTCCTCGTTTCTTGCCACCATAATGACGCTGGCGCCCAGTCTGCTTAAAAGGATGGCGATCTCCCTGCCGATACCGGAGGAAGCGCCTGTGACCATAATATTTTTCCCGCTCAGATCCAATGGATTTACCATTTAATCTCATCCCTCTTTATAATAGTCATTGGTGTATATCATCGGGAGGCAAACAGATTTATCCATTTCCAGGTAAATGCCCCCCCAGGACAGGCCGATACCGAAGCCGCATAAAAATAATTTTAACGTTCCGCTTGATTCCTCGTTCCCCAGCGCGTCTACAAGGGTTATAGGGATGGACTCTCCGCTTGTATTGCCGTACCTTTCAATAGATAAAGGCACTTTTTCCATGGGCAGGTTCAATTTTTTTGCCAGATGCCTTAGAATAAAACGATTGGCCTGGTGGAACACATACATATCTACATCGTTCATATCAATATTGTATTGGGACATGAAGCTTTCAATAGTCCGGGGAACATCTGTTATGGTGAAAGAGAAAATGGCTGATCCATTCATGGAGAGTTCGTATTCTGATCCATCCACGTCTTTTCTGCTCCTGCTCCTTGCATGACCGGCAGGAACAATGATATTTTTGTAACCGCTTCCCTTAGTCTTCAAAAAGTATTTTATATTTTTCCCAACTGATCTTTCCAGTGCAGTGGCAGATCCTCCATCGCCAAAAATCATGGCTGTTGCGCTGTCATTCTGGTTAATCCCGTAGTTGCTGGTATCACCAACAAGCAGGAGTACTCTGTTAAGATCCTGAGTCGAGATCATGGTAGCCGCCAGCCAGACACCGTAAACATATCCTGAGCATCCCAGATTTACATCAAAGGCAATACAATCTTCGCTGAGCCCCAGCCTGTGCTGCAGAACGCAGGCGCTCGACGGCACTGCATAATCGGGTGTTTGAGTGATGAGGATCAAAGCGTCAACGGAAGAAGGCTCCCAGCCCAATTTTTCCAGCAGCCTTGTTGCTGCGGCATGGCACAAATCCGAGGTGCATTGCTCATCCAGAGCCACATACCTGGTTTCTACACCTGTCATATTAATAAATTTCCGGACATTTTCTTCCCCGAATACTTCGTTATATTCCTCGTTTTTTACTATATGATTGGGTACTGCACATGCTATTCCTTTGATTTCCACATCTTTCAATATTCCTGTTGCCAATTGCTCTCACCTCATCCCATTTTATCAGTGATGTCCCTTACCGTTTTAAACCCTTTAACTTCCTCCGGTGTGAGTTCCTTTTTGAACATGCTGTCAAACATGGCAATTGTGGTTATGGAAGCTATCGAATCCCATTCGGCGAGCTGATCCAGTACAGTTTCCTCTTCTAGAGTATCCTGTTCGACGTCCAGTATATTTTCGAGAATATTCAACTTTTCCTTAATGTCCATAGAAAACTCTCCTTCTAGTCAAAATGAAAATATTATGCCAGGGTATAATGTAAAATGGTTGCATTTACTTTACATAATAGAGTATGCTGCTTTTTTAAAATGTGTGAAGTATTTGCCAGAACATCCGAAACAGTGAATATGCCGGCATAGAAGGCTGTTTTATCTACAGCCTTCTATCAATTCATTTCTAATACCGTCAAGAAGCTTTTCAAAAATTTCTTTTCTGACGGAACCTTTGTAATATCCGGTTGCAAATGTCAATTTACCATTATAACTGGAAGCTACGAGCATAATTCCGGGCATACGTATTACCGGCGGAATAATGTAAGCGTCAATTACCGTGCTGTCACCGAACTTAATCAGAGTCTTCGAGATAATACCTACATTGGATAACCCTGGAGAACAAAAACAGCAATTTTTCAAAAATACGTCAGAAGCTTTTGATAAGAATTTGGCGAGCATAAGAAACTGGTAAAAATTTAGCACCTCCGCTCGTTCTGCTCCTGTAGCACATTGATAACCGGGATTTCCGCTTTTTTTACGATTCATCAGGGATACTACTCTCGCAAGCGTTCCTTCAAAGGGTTCGTCCTTTAGCCTTGCGATCCTTAATACAATCCCTCCCGATAGATTTCGTATTGCCGAAGCCCTGTTATCGGGAAGGTACCGGCGCAAATCTATCGTCAGGCCAATATCCATAGGAACATGGTATGGAGGCCGGGATAATTTAAACATTGCTCTATAGAACGCGGTAAGAATCAGATCATTGATTGTAGCTCCCCGTTCCTTTCCGTATATCGACAGCGAGTCCAACAGCCCGTCGGGGAGCCTGCATACCACAAATGGAGTAATATTCTTCTGCCCTGGGGACTTCCACAGGAACGGCCATACGGTTTTGGGGGACTCTACCATTGAATTGTCCAGCTCAGGGTGTTTTATTCCAAGATTTTTAAATACTTTAATGTGGTCTTCGTTGTCACGTATGCTCGGAACCGGCATATAAGCGCCATTTTTACAAGCGGTATCGGAGTAAATCCTGGACAAAAGGAGGATATATTCCTTTGCGCCGGCTCCGTCGCAGCATGCATGGTTGAGTTTTATACATATGGTATCACATTGCTCCGAACGAATCAGCTTTACTTTAACCATGGGGTCACGATCCATATCCAAAGGACTTTCCAAAAACATGCGAACAGCTTCTTCCGTATTGCCAGTCTCCTCAATTGAGCAAAACATTACATTGTCAATGTCCTTCAGGCGTTTCCAATACGGGGGGGCATGTTCTACAAACCTGCATCCCAGAACCGGTTCCGCATCAACGGATAATCGTACCGCAGCGGAGAGCTTATCGAAGTCTATTCTGCCATCCAGCTTCATGACTGCCTGGATCTGGTAATTACCCATTCCGTACCGTGCGACATAATTGCCGGAATCATGCGTGAAGGCCGGTATAGCGTCCGGACTGCCTTCCGGAACCGGGTTATTCATATTGGCATATTTGGAAAACGGCTTGCTGATAGCTTTTAAATTCATAACCAATTGCTCCTTACTGTTTACTAATTGGAATTACATTTACATAACGATATTTTGCTGCGATACCATATTATGAAGCTGTGAACGCAAGTGTCACAAAAAAGTTAACATAAACGATTAATGTAACACTTGGGCCCGCTCAGCCATAATATAGTATTACAAGATTTACTGCTGTTTCTGAAATGATTTATGTTTACAGGCATATTATTAGAAGCATCAGTATCCGGCAAATATTATGTTAGGAGTGTAATCAGTTATGGAAATTAATTTTGGCGACATAAAAATTACAATTCCTTATGAAAAATATTTTTTTAAATACAGCATTGAAAAACCTTTTGGCGCTATGTTTTCTAAACACAAACCGGATTTCTTCGAAGCTTCTTTCAAAAGGGCTGCCGCAGATTATACCAATTATATTGAAGAATACAAAAAATGCATGGGAAAGTTTGTTTTTGGAATGAACAAGCCTGGCAAAAGCGAGGAATAGATAGAGATGACAACAAAAACTGAATTCCCTGTTCTATTTACTGAAATAGATAGGATGGGTATCGTACATCATTCGCATTATCCGCTGTGGTTTGAAAGGAGCAGACATGATTATTTGAGAAAGGCAGGAATTTCTTATTCAAAAATTGCCGGCCAAGGCTTCTTTCTTCCTCTTTCTGAAATTGAATGCAAATTTAAGCGTCCGGCGAAATATGGCGACGAGATACAGGTCATTACAAAAATAGTATCGATGTCCTGTGTTGAGACTGTATTTGAATATGAAGTGCTCGACAAGGTCAAAGGTAAGTTACTGGCAATCGGCAAGACGGTCCATGTATGGACGAATCGGAAGGTTGAACCGATTAATATGGAAAAGGAAGCTCCGGATGTTTTCGGGCGGCTAAAGCAGTTTTTTGAGTCCTGTGATAACACTTAGGCCGGCGACTGTTTTAGCCGGCATGATATCTATGCCTCGGAAAGGGAGGAATGTATGGAAAAGGGAGAGCTTCTGGGAAAAGGTATGACCGCCGAAGTATATAAGTGGGGTCGGGATAAAGTATTAAAGCTTTATTGGCGTAACTATAGCGAGGAATGGGTAAGGTACGAGGCTGAAATCGGACAAAAGGTTCATGAAGCAGGCGTATCCTCGCCTGCGGTATTTGAAATGGTGGAAATTGACGGGCGCAAAGGAATAGTATTGGAAAGGGTATTCGGGAAGACATTGACCGGCATAATTATTAAGGAGCCCTGGTTGTACAGCAGGTGCGTATACCAGATGGCGAGGTTTCAAAACAATATTCATAAGCATCGTACAGACGGTATACCTTCTCAAAAGGAAAAGTTTACGCGAACCATTTCACTTTCCTCTGGAATACTCGGTGACAAGGTAAAACAAATACTGGATTATATCGACAGATTGCCGGATAGAGACAACATCTGTCATGGAGATATGTATCTGAGTAATATAATCAATTCCGGCGATAAACTTGTGGCCATAGATTGGAGCAGCGGTTACAGGGGAGATCCTTCGGGGGATGTTGCCAGAACATGTCTGATAATCAATTCACCCGCTACGCTTCCCGGAACCCCTAATATTCTGGCATCAATGTCAAAATTTCCAAAAACATTGACATGCGGTGCTTACTTGAATGAGTATCTGAAAGTCTCAAAGACCAGATTTGAGGATATTGACGCATGGATTCTTCCGGCGGCGGCGGCCAAACTCAAAGACAGGATACCCGGAGAAGAAAAGTGGTTAATGAAAATTATAAACAAACGGTTGGAACAGCTTGAAGCTTAACATTGATTTTGATCTATCCGGAGTGACAAAAATGGAAATAAAATTTAAATTTGATGATACTATAATGAAAAAAATTTATGGAGATTTTTTTAATAAAGTCAACAGCGAAGGAAATCCTTTTGAAGCTGTTTCCAAGCTTAATAAGGACCTTTATAACAAGTTTTGTGATAATATGCCCCAGAGCATGCTTGGTTACTATAAACTGTACAACGAAATGTTTGAGAAATACCTCGATATCATCAAACCCGGAATCGGTAAGATTCCGGACAGCCCGGATGTTTTGCCGGCAAACGGGCATGACATATATAATTATGTCGCCCGCTACGGGAGCGGGAATTTCCATTCTCAGGCTATCGTGAAGCTCGACGGGAAATTGGATTTCGACAAGTTAACATCAGCAGTAAGACTGTCCTTTGACGCTGAACCGGTTTTAGGCTGCAGATTTGTGGAAGGCAATCCGCCATACTGGAAACGTATGGGGAATATCGACAAAGTGAAGTTTTGCACTTTTGAGGAAGCCGATGATATTGATGCGGCTGTCCAGAGCTTTTTGGAAAGCCCCCTTGATATGGATAAAGATGCAAAGATAAAAGTAAAATTGATCCGGTCAGAGCCATATGATATTCTGGCGATAAAAGCTAATCATGCGTGTTGTGATGGAACCGGGATCAAAGAGTATGTCCAGCTTCTCTCAGAGTTATATTCCAAAATTCTTTCTGGAGATAGATTTA
Organism: Bacillota bacterium; assembly: GCA_023411715.1. Taxonomy (GTDB): domain Bacteria; phylum Bacillota; class Clostridia; order Acetivibrionales; family DTU013; genus JAEYOM01. The sequence continues at coordinate 20,570 of JAEYOM010000054.1, forward strand.
TGCCAATACCCTCAAAACGCGGAAGGAGCGACCAGGACAGGTTATTCAACAGCCTGGGGATAACGGACCCGGATGCTTTGTTGATCCCTGGGGCGGATGTCACAATACCAACATGGGCGTTCCCATGGATACAGGGCACTTCCAACGTTACCCGCATTGTAACCTGCAGACTGTTGCCGGACCAGATGGAGATGATCGGCGGCTATGCAAAGTCCAGGAAAGTCACGATTAACGATCTGATTATTACAGCATACTGCAGAGCCATGCTTAAAATGGGGCAGCCGGTGTACGGTGTTCCTATGAGTATAAATATTACGGTTGATTTGCGTCGATATCTCCCCGATAAAAAGACTGAAGCCATAAGGAATTTGTCAGGCTCATCGAATATCTGGCTTTCCATGGTTGAAAATGAAGCCTTCGGCGATACGTTGTCCAGGGTAGCTTTTATGACGGCTGAAATGAAAAAAGGCTATCCCGGACTGCAAAGCGCCATAGGTTTGGAACGTTTGGAAAAGATCAGCTTTAAGGAAACTCTTGCCTACTATCAAGCTACCGCGAGGGTCGGGAAAAATATGCCGGATTGTCCTGCTTTTTATGGTAATAGATGTGTGCCGGCTTTATCCAACATGGGTATTCTGTCAAAGGAATTAATTAAATTCGGTGCTGCGAGCGCTATTGACTACTATATTATTCCTCCTGTTGTCAGCGCACCCGGAATACTGCTGGTTGCCGGTACTTACAACAGTATAATGACAATGGGCGCAGGTTTTTTTGAAAATACTGTTCCTCACGATGATATGAAAAAACTTCTTGACAATATAAAGGCTGAGTTGCTGGAGGGCTGCGTACAATAAAGGTAAAATCAATCCAGGCTTTTTCTGAACCTCAGGACGGCAACTGCCAATATGATTACTGTGAACAGGCACAGCGCAAGCACGTCGTCCCATAGGAAGCCTGTACCGACGCCTTTTAGCATGATACCCCGGGTTATATCAAGGAAATAGGTCAGGGGTATGGCGTAACCCAAGACAGAGACTGCGAAGGGCATTGCCTCCCTTGGAAAAACGAATCCCGAAAGCAGTATACTCGGAAGCAGTACAAAGATCATGACCATCATGGCCTGCATCTGGTTATTGGCAAAGGTCGAGATCAGCATCCCTATGGACAGCGAGCAATAGACAAACAGGAAACCGAGCAGCAGCAACAACGCCAAGCTTCCGGATACTCCTACGCCGAACCAGAATACACATATGGCCAATGTGAACAAAAAGCCCGAATATCCAATAATAACGTACGGCGCCAGCTTGCCGAGAATAAGTTCGGGCGACCTGATGGGAGTGACTATCAGCTGCTCTATTGTGCCGCGTTCCTTTTCACGAACCAGAGCGAAAGCGGTCAGCATGATCGTGATATTCTGCAGTATCAGGCCGACAAGTCCCGGAATGGTGAACCTCGTGCTTTTCAGGTTGGGATTGTACCAGACTTTCGCATTGAGGCTGACACCCGGAAGTTTTCCCGCCGATACTCCTAACTTCTTCATTTCGCCGTTTTTCATGTCAAGTGAATACATCTGCGAAACGAGCAGGCCGCTGTTCAGGGCCGTGCGCGCGGTAGTCGGGTCGGTGCCGTCGATGATCAGCTCCGTCTGGGGTTCGTTTTTCTTCTTAAGCTGTTTTGAGTAGTCTGAAGGTATGATGATAGCCGCCTTTGCTTTGCCTGCGTCTATGGCGTCGGACAGTTCGCGTTCGCTCGTAACGTAACCGGCAATATAAAAGCTGCCCGAAGCCGTGAATTTGTCAATATAGGCTCGGCTTTCCTGCGTCCTGCTCTGATCGAATACGACGGTGGAAATGTTATCGACCTCCGTATTCACAGCGTATCCAAAGAGAAGCATCATGACTATGGGCATGGCAAACGGCAGGCGAAGGCTGATAGGATCGCGCTTGACCTGTATGAATTCTTTTTTTATGATCGTTATGAATCTCTTCCAGTTAAAATAAACGTTTTTCATCGGGATTCGCCTCCGTGCAGGAACTTCATTTCCTTAAAGGTCGAGCTCACTTTCCGGTTTGTTGCTTTTTCCACATACATTATAAATACGTCTTCAAGATCCGACGCGTTATTTTTGGCCATCAACTCCTGGGGCGGAGCTATGTCCATGATGCGGCCGTTGAATATGAAGCCTGTGATATCGCAGCTTTCCGCTTCATCCATGTAATGTGTGCTGACCAGTATCGTAATTCCCTGTGAGGATAATTCGTGTATGATTTCCCAGAATATCCTCCTTGAGACCGGATCGACGCCCGCCGTCGGTTCGTCGAGCACCAGGAATTCGGGCTTGTGTATCAAGGCGCACCCAAGCGCCAGCCTCTGCTTCCAGCCGCCGGAGAGCGAGCCGGCCAGGCTTTTCTCCTTACCCTCGAGGTTGGCCATCAGGATCAGGTCCTTTTTGCGTTCGTTGACGGTTTCTTTGCCGAGACCGTATATCCCACCGTAAAAGTCCAGGTTTTCCTCCACGGTCAGATCCTCGTAAAGGCTGAAGCGCTGGGACATATAACCGAGATTCTGCCTGATCCGCTCGGTATCCTTAACTATATCGAGGCCCATTACATGGCCGCTGCCGGAGGTAGGGGTAAGCACACCGCACAGCATCCGTATGGTAGTCGATTTGCCCGAACCGTTCGGACCAAGGAAGCCGAAGATGCTGCCCTTTGGTATCTGAAAGCTAATGTGATCTACAGCCGTGAAGCTGCCGAACTTCTTTGTCAACTGCTCTGCTTCGATAGCGTATGAAATATTCTGATCCATGGTCACACCTCCTCAGGCATGAAGCGGTATGATCGCGTCGAGTGTCATGCCGGGCCTCAGCAATTCCGTATTTTCGAGTATCTTGATCTTTGTCCTGAATACGGTATTTTCCTTTGCATCTTCCGTTTCGGTGTTTTTGGGAGTAAATTCGGCAGTCTCGGCTATCTGCACGATGCGGCCCTTAATGGTCCCATTACCGAGAGCCTTCATGCGCAGTTCCAGTTCCTGCCCGTTTGCTATATCCGCCAGATATTTCTGTGGGATGAAAACGTATACCCACAGATCGCCGGGATCGGAAACAGTAGCAATATTGGCGCCTGCATTCACAAGATCGCCGACGTTGACATTCACCATCGATAATATACCGTCTGCAGCTGATCGGACCTGGTATTTGTCGAGCACGAGTTTTGCCTGTTCGAGTGCAAGCTGCGACTGTTCAAGATCTGCCTCGGCAGCTTTTATGGTCTGGGTCGTGGAGCCCGATTTCAGCAGTTCTTCCTGTGCTTTGGCGGATTCGAGCTGTGTTTTCTGCGTATCGAGCTGCTTTGCGGCGATATCCAGCTGCTGTTTGGAGGTATCAGCCTTGTATTTTGCGTCGTCGACTTCGCTGTCGGTGGCCGCATTATCGTCATGAAGCTTCTTTAAATCTTCATATTTCTTCAGCGCATAATCATAAGTGGTTTGGGCATTTTTCAGGTTTGTCGAAGCGTTGTTCACCGCAAGTTCTGCGGACTTCACCGACAAACCGGCCTGTTCCAGCTGTTGAGGACGGCTTCCCGCCTTGAGCTCCTCGAGTTTTGCCTCTTTCATATCTACGGCAGCCTGCTGCTGCTTAACTGTGATCTCCTGCATGCTTTGATCCAGTACAGCCAGTACGTCGCCTTTCCTGACGCTGTCGCCTTCCTGCTTTTCAATGCTTATCACCTTGCCCGACACTTCGGAACTGACCTCCGACTGCGTTGCCTCGATCGTACCGCTGAGTTCGAGCGGGCTTATGCTGCCGCAGCCTGTGAGTATTAGTGACGGCATGATAATTAACAGTATAAGTATATGGATGAGTGATAACTTTTTCATTTAAGAACCTCCTTTTAAAATCCACCGCTGTAATTGACAATGAAGTATCAGACCTGATCAGTATGATCAGATCTGTCGCAGGTATAGTAACGTTTTTTACGGCTTGATGTTTTTGGTTGCCGAACCCTCCCTCGGAGCCAGCCCGTAAAGAAGGATGTCTATAACCTGATCGATCTCGGTCTCGAAATCGGAAATGCTTGTCTTGTCGTTGAAAAGCAGCTTCTGCGCTATCAATGTGAAAATACAGCCAATAGTTGTACGCAGCATCGTAGTGGGGGCGACGTCGCTGCGTATCAGGCCCTTCTCCATCATCTTTTTCTGTGCGGCGCTGATCATGCTGATTCCTTTAGGTAAAACACTCTGATATAGGGCTTCCCTTATATCTTCGTGGAACATGGCTTCGGAAATCACTATCCTTGCCAGGGGGAATAACGATTCGGCCAGCTTGAGCCTGTCATAAAGAAGTTCCTTGAAAAGGGAACGGAGCTCCTTCTTGTCTGCATTTTCCAGTATCTTTTCAATGCTTGTAAAAATGACCCTGCTGCCGAATGCGTTTATGAAATGTATAAGTATGCTGTGCAGTATATCCTTTTTGGTCTTATAATACTTAAAGATGGTGCCCTCGGCCACGCCGGCGTTTCTTGCTATTTCACTCGTCGTTGAGGCGTTGTAGCCTTTCTCCGAGAAAACGGCTATCGCAGCCTTTAGTATTCGCTGCTCCTTTTCCGGCATGTCAAGCCCTGAAAGATCGAATTCCTCCATTACGATAACCTCCTTTACCAAACTTTCTCTTTTGACTTTTGATTATTCCGCATATAATGAGTGAGTACTCACTCATTATATTATTCCAGACTAAAATAAATTGCAATATCATTTCTAAACTTTTGATAAAAACAGGCAGAGGGTATATTTGTACATATTTTAGTCAGACAATATGTGCATGGGATAGTTTTACAAAAGACGGAAGGCAATTTATGAAGAGAAAAGCGAAGGACAATAAATTCATAAAATATCTGAAATATGCCGCTATAGGCCTGGTTACAGGGGCGGCGAACGGGCTATTCGGCTCGGGTGGAGGGACGATAGCCGTTCCCGCAATGGTGCATTTCCTTGGCGCCGATGAGCATAAGGCGCATGCGACGGCAATTTCAATCATACTGCCCTTGACGATAGTGAGCTCGGTATATTATATTTCGAAAGGCTATGCAGACTGGGGCCTCACGCTTAAGGTCACCATCGGCGGTCTGGCCGGCGGTTATATCGGAGCCAGGCTATTGAACATATGCCCAGAAAAGTGGCTGAGAAGGATTTTCGCGATATTTATGGCCGCGGCCGGGATCAGAATGATCCTCTAGCGGGACACGTGGACGGTGACCTTGTCCCGCATCCCGGATGGGACAAGGCCACTGTCCCCGTGTCCCATTCCGGATGCGGCGGAAAGGCTGATATTTTGTTCGATACACGTACGGTCATATTATTCCTGATCGGTCTGGCTGCAGGCATAATCAGCGGGATGGGGATGGGCGGCGGCGCAATACTGATACCGGCTCTTGTGCTTGCCATCAACCCCGAGCAGCACATTGCACAGAGCGTGAACCTTTTGTTTTTCGTGCCTACGGCAGTAATTGCGCTGGTCATTCATATCAAAAACAGGCAGATCGACTTCAAAATGGCGTGGCCGATAATCATATCAGGCCTGTGCGGTGCGTTCCTCGGCTCTTTACTGGCCGCCCGGCTCGGCGGAGTGCAGCTGAAAAAGCTTTTCGGCTGGTTCCTCATTGCGATGAGCATATATGAAATGTTCAGAAAAGGAAAGAACGATAAAAAAGGCAGGAAGGACGAAAAGCATAAAAATGGACAAACAGTTAAAAAGCAGGGAACATAAAGGCTGTTAAGGACTTCACAAAGCTGTTTGATTAATGATATAATAGCCTTACTCCGCAAGGCTATTATACGCCTCCGGCGGAATTTACGCGCCGCCGATAATTTGCCCTTGAGTATTTTGGACGGCAAAACGGCGATGCGCAATTATACCATGATAAAATCATGGTATAATATATAATCAATCCATGACATGAAGGAGGATTGCTTTGGGTATCGATAAAATTGCAGACAAGGCGTATACGATCCTTGAGGACAAGAAAGCCAGAAATATAGAGATAATCGATATAACGGAGGTATCCACTCTCGCAGATTACTTCATAATCTGCAGCGGCACCTCCACTACACATATAAGGACCATAGCTGATGAATTGGAGTTCAGAATGGGTGAGGCAGGTTACAACCTGATCCATAAGGAAGGTTATGAAAGCGCCAGATGGATACTGCTTGATTTCGGAGAACTGGTGATCCATGTTTTTCATGAGGAAGACAGGAATTTTTATAACCTGGAAAGACTCTGGTCTGACGGTAAATTCAGGACACCTGACGATACAAGGATGTAACGCGAAAGGAGCTGTTCATATTGGCTTATTCAACAAAGACGGATGAAAAATGGCAAAAAAAATGGGAAGACACCGGATTATACAGGTTTGACAGGGAAAAGACCGATAAGAAGCTGTATTGCCTGGAAATGTTCTCATACCCTTCAGGTGCGAAGCTTCATGTAGGGCATTGGTATAATTTCGGGCTCACCGACTGCTGGGCGAGGTTCAAAAGGATGCAGGGCTGCAACGTTTTCCACCCCATGGGGTTTGATGCGTTCGGACTGCCGGCTGAGAACTATGCTATAAAGACCGGTATCCATCCGAAGGATTCTACTTATCAGAATATTAAGACGATGGAAGGACAGCTCAAAAAAATGGGCGCTACGTATGACTGGGATTATGAGGTCATTACCTGCGACCCCGAATACTACAAATGGACCGAATGGATATTTCTGAAGCTTTACGAGCACGGGCTTGCCTACAGGAAGAAGGCGCCGGTGAACTGGTGTCCGAGCTGCAAGACCGTCCTTGCAAACGAGCAGGTCGTCGATGGCGCCTGTGAAAGGTGCAAGACCGAAGTTACAAAGAAGGATCTTACACAATGGTTTTATAAAATAACCGATTACGCGCAGGAACTGCTGGATTATCTGCCCGGACTGGACTGGCCCGAGAAGACGAAAAAGATACAGCAGAACTGGATAGGCAGGTCTGAGGGCGCCGAACTCGTATTCGAAGGCGCTGACGGCAGCTTCAGCTTCAAGGTATTCACTACCCGCGCTGATACGCTGTACGGCGTTACATACGTAGTGCTGGCGCCGGAGAACGAACTCGTTGACAGGATCACGACGCCTGACCGCAAGGAAGCTGTAGGACAATACAGGGATTTTGCCAGGAAACAGACTGAAATAGAAAGACTTTCGACCGTACGTGAAAAAACGGGAGTCTTTACGGGAGCTTATGCGATAAATCCGGTCAACGGTGACAAGGTACCGGTCTGGATAGCGGATTATGTGCTGGCCGGTTACGGAACAGGCTGTGTTATGGCAGTGCCGGCGCATGATGAAAGGGATTTCGATTTTGCAAAGAAGTATGAACTTCCTGTAAAACGTGTTATCAGAAGCGCTGACGGAGCAGAGGATACTCTTCCATTCTGTGACGACGGTATTCTTACGGATAGCGCCGAGTTTTCCGGAACTGGCTCCGATGACGCCAGAAGGGCAATAGTCGGAAAGCTCAGCAAAGTGGGCAGGGGAGAGATGAAGATCAATTTCCGGCTCAGGGACTGGCTTGTTTCGAGACAGCGTTACTGGGGCGCTCCGATCCCGGTGATCCACTGCGAACACTGCGGCATCGTGCCGGTGCCCGAAAAGGATCTGCCTGTAGTACTTCCATACAACGTGGAATTCAAACCGGACGGCGAATCGCCTCTGGCAAAGTGCGAAGAGTTTATGAACGTGCCTTGCCCGAAGTGCGGAAAACCCGCGAGAAGGGATCCGGATACGCTTGACACATTTGTGTGTTCATCCTGGTATTACCTGCGCTATCCCGACAATAAGAATTCAGTGAAGGCATTTGATACCGAGTGGATCGACAAGATCCTTCCGGT
>JAEYOM010000077.1 GCA_023411715.1 Bacillota bacterium
AGGGATGAAATGAACAGTAGATTAGAATTCGATTCAGAATTTAGTAATGTAAAATATATTGAGAAGGATAATGTAATATTACTGACTTGGAAGAAATTTTGCTGCTTTGAAAATTATAGGAAACCAATAAAGATACAAAGTCTAGAATTATGTTGACTAATGCTGCCCAAACTTGGATTTTTGTACAATAATTTACTTGCTGTTCTTGTACTCCATCGGCGTCTGTCCGGTCACCTTCTTGAAGGTCTTCGTAAAATACGGCACATCCGTGAAGCCTACCACATTGGCTATCTCATATATCTTGTACTTCGGATCCTGCAGGAACTTCTTGGCATTTTCGACCCTGATTTTATTTAATATATTTATGAAATTGTCGCCCGTCTCCTTTTTCAGCAGCTTGCTGAGATACCAGGTGCTCACATAAACCTCGTCCGCGACGGTCTTCAGGCTTAGGTCGGAGGCGTAGTTTTTCTTGATATATGAAAGCGCCTTGCCGACCAGGTATTTCGGATTGCCCGTCGTATCCCCGCTCTTTTCTTTGTCCTTTTCCTGTTCTTTTTCCGCAGTATTATCTTCTTCCGCCTGCCCAATGCCGTAGTATTCCTTTACGCGCTTCTCGAGATTATTGAATATCTCATCTTTCGACCTCACCGATTTGATCTCTTTTACCGCTTCGCAGATTGCCAGCTTGAGCTCGTCGGTTCTGACAGGTTTCAGCAAAAACCTGAAGGCGCCGTGCCTGATAGCCTCCTGGGCATATTCAAAGTCTCTGAAGCCCGTCAGTATAATGACCTTGCACGCCGATTTCATCTCTCTCAGGCGAGCTATCATCTGGAGACCGTCCATTCCGGGCATGCGTATGTCGGTGAAGATCAGATCGGGTTTTATGGCAATGGCCGCTTTGAAGCCTGATTCACCGTCCTCGGACTCGCCCGATATCTCACAGCCCATTTCCTCCCAGTCTATTGTTGTCTTCAAGCCCTCGCGTATGATCTCTTCGTCGTCTATGATCATTACCTTAACCATTCCGATTCACCTCTTCAGTCCCATTTTTCCCGGGTTGACCTGATACGGGGATCTGACCGAATGCACGGGGCTGTCCGTTTTCATCGGACTGCGCCGGAATTGCGGAAAGGCAGATGCTTACACGGGTGCCTTCCGACGCCCTGCTCGTGATATGCAGGCCGTATCCTTCCCCATATAACAGCCTTATGCGCTTGTGTACGTTAATAATACCGATGCTCGAGCTTACCGGCAAATCTACTGCCGCTTCCCCCGCTGCATCAGCTTCATACGCGGTTTCTTCAAGGCTCTTGTTTAGAGCGCAAAGCGTGTCTTCATCGATGCCTGCGCCGTCGTCGATCACATCGATATACAGACGGTCTCCATTCCTCCTGGTTTTCAGCCGGATCGTGCCGTTGCCGACCTTCATTTCTATCCCGTGATAGACTGCATTCTCCACGATCGGCTGGACAATGAGCTTTGGTATCATGCAGGCAAGGGTGTCTTCCTCAATCTCGGTCTCCATATTTATCTTTTTGCCGAAGCGCTTTTTGAGCAAAAGATAGTAGTTGTTGATATATTCGACCTCTTTGTCGAGAGTGATGTATTTTTCGTTATTTCTGTTCAGGTTCGCCTCGATGATCGACGACAGTGCTGATACCATTTCACTGATCTCTTCTACGCCGTTCATCTTCGCCTTCCAGTTGATGGAATCGAGCGTATTGTAGAGGAAATGCGGATTGATCTGGGCCTGCAGCGCTTTTATCTCCGCATCCTTCGTCGCTATCTGGTTTTTATAGACCGTATCGATCAGATTCTTTATCTGCAGCGACATCCGGTTGAATGTCATGTTCATGTATCCGAACTCGTCTTCCCGCTTGTTTTCTATCGTAACGCCGATATCGCCTTTTTCGACCTGATGCATCCGCTTCATAAGCAGATTGACCGGCTTTATTATATCCGAATAGAGGAACTCGGCCAGGAGCAGGCAAATAGGCAGGGTTGCGGCACAGAGAACCAGTATCAGCCGCGCTATGTTCCTGACGTCTTTGAGCAGTACGTTTGAAGAAATGCTCATCACGAGTTTCCAATCATCCGGCATGATAATATCGGAGAGCAGGTAAATGGTATCATTGCCGACCCGGATCTCTTTTTCTCCCGTATCGGAGCCTGCAAGATTTGATATCTGATCCTTGTAACCTATATCGAGAGGCTCGTAGGAGAACACCTCACGGCCGTCGCTTCCGTACAGGCTGACATTTTGCTTCGTATTGGTCATATAGTTGTTCAGAACTTCTGTGAGATATTGTTCATTAACCTTGAACACAAGCAGGCCAATTTCCTTCTTTATATCGTTATTGTCGTAAATAATCTTGGTTATATACAGCCCTTTGACTTTTCCATCCTTGTAGGAAATATACCAGACAGGTTTGCCGCGGGACACCTTTGCCCGGGAATAGAGCTCATCCAGATGCTCGATGCTTGAAGTATTGGAGCCCATGTTCTTGTTGACCTGAAAAACCATATTATCTTTAACAAACCTGACAAGTATCTCATCGATCTCACCCTTCAAATAAAGATTGGACTGGAGATATGCGTTGAACCTGTTGACTTCTTCGTAGTCAAAGGCGCCTATAGTCAATTCTCTGTTTGCTTCGTAAATCGTATTGTCATACAGGAACTGTACGGAATACAGGCTGAGCTTGGTCATCCGGTCGGAGATCAGGCCCGTCAGTTCGGCAGCGGAACTGCGCATATCGCTTATCGCTTTGTTCGTCATGGTGTCCGCGTAGTTTCTGTAACCGAAATAGCCGATGATAACGACCGGATAGACTATGAATATGATCGTGATTATCATCAGCTTTGTTTTAAGTGAGATTTTTCTAAAAAAACCAATCAGGGAATTCTTCATATTAAACCCATCCATGAAAAAATCTCAATTTTATTGAACATCTTTACAGTATATAAAACATATTAACATAATATCAGTGTCAATCCTATATCAATTAGCCACAATCGAACAAGTTTTAGCAAAGTTGTCATATTTGTTTATTTCTAAAATCGCCGTATAATGATAGTGTCAAATAAACCAGGAGGCTTTTTAGAATGAAAAAGGCGCCCGTATTGACATCCTGTATCCTCGTTACAGCATTGCTTCTCACAAACCTGACTGGCTGCAGCAAAGGCGGCGGACCGGCCCGGGCATCGAACGGTGATGCCGCCGAGCCTAGTGGCGCAAAGATCCGGACGATCCGCGCGGCAACTACCTTTACAAGCGATGATCCTTATAAAAACGTATGGCAGCAGGTCCTGAAAGATTTCATAACAGAACACCCCGAAATAAACGTAATAGACGAAGCAACAAGCGCCGGAGGAGACGCCTTCAAAATAAAGATAAACACCGATTTCGCTTCAGGCAATGAGCCGGATGTGACTTACGGCTTTAACGGCGCGCTCGGCAAACCGCTCGTTGACTCTGGCAAGGTGATTGACTGGGGAAATGAACTGAAAGCGGACCCCGAATGGGCGGCCAATTTCAAACAGGATACGCTGGAAACCTGCAAATATGAAGGCAAGCTTTATGCGCTGCCTTTTTTGGGCTTTTTCGAGGGAATGTGGGTCAACAGGGATATTTTCGATAAATATGAACTCGGGATCCCAAAAACATACGACGATATACTGAAGGCAATACCAGTCCTGCGTTCGCACGGCATTACTCCCATTGCATGCTCATTTTCAGACGAGCCTCACTATATAATCGAAACCTTTATACTCGCAGCCGGCGGCAGCCAGGGCAATTCGAACCTGTTCGATCCCAGCTGGGCGCAAGCTCTTGAGTTTATAAAAGAATTGTACAGGGAAAATGCATTTACGAACGACGCGTTGACAATCAAGCAGGGTAAATGCGCCGAACTTTTTGCCGATAAAAAGGCGGCTATGTTTATTTCGGGTTCGTGGACCAGAGGAGATATCAAAGACTATGAAAACACCATAGTTATCCCCCTGCCGACGGTTCCGGGCGGAAAAGCAGACCCTACCGACATCATCGGCGGTGCCGGGACGGGCTGGTATCTTGCCGGCGAGCTTAATGATAAAAAGGACGGGGCCGGCATGACCTTCATCAAATATATGACCCGGCCGGAAGTCGTGGCTAAATTCACTGAAGTCGCCGGAGTACCGCTTATCAACTGCGATGTCAAGGCAAAAACGCCTCTGGACCAGAGCTGCCTGGATCTAATGAACAATGCTTCATCTATCAAAGGCGCCGTAGGAGACGTATTGGGCCAGGAAGTATTCGGATCCATATGGCACGGGCTTTCCTCCGTCGTAACGGGAAAAGCTGCTGCGCAGCAGGTCATTGACAACGCAAAGCAGCTTTATTGCGGGTAGTACGGTATTTAAAATCACTTCGCCCTTATGTTCGAACTTTCCCTTATGCTGTTGTCCGGCTCTGCAATGACGAGGTTGCCAGCCTTCAGGCCCTCTTTTATCTCTATAAAATCGTCGTTTTCTATCCCCTTTTCAACTGGCCTTAGTCTGTTATCATCAAACCCGCTGCTTTTAATGGCCCGGCCCCACGCTGTTTTCAGCCTGTGACCTTTACGGTAACATCCCACCCCCACACAGCATAATTTATATGAGGAACCTTCCGGGTAAAATGTTTAAGAGGGGACAATCTTGAAGCTTTCCGAAAACAAAAAACATGACATATTGCTTTTGATAGTATCGCTGCTGTTCATTATTTTTGTTTCCGGCCTGGCGGTCGAAACCGAAATCCCGGCTTTAAACATAGTGATCCCTCCTCCTTGAAAACAGCGATAAGGAGGGTATCTCATGCCTTTACCGGATAATATCACTGAAGCTCTGAAAGATTTGCTGGCCGGATTGAGTCCGAACTCCGCCGTCGATCCAAAAGGCAGGGACGGCAAAAAAGGCTGCGGACCGACCGGAGAAAACGGGTCTAAAGCCAACGGCGACAGTATAAATCCATCCCAGGTATTGATAATAAGTGCGATGCTGGCGGGAGTACTCGAAGTCACCTCGGTACTCGTCGACAGGAATCAAACAATAGAAATCGTATTGACAGGCTCACTTAAGAGAAAAACGGATCTTGAGAAGTTACTCGACCAGATTGGCACAAAAACCGTGGACGAAGTTATAGAAGCGATGCTGGGAAGGCTGGGTATCCCATGAACCTGTCCGCTCTTAACATACATGATATCTCCATTATAGCATTTTCATTGGTGCTGATTCTGATACTGTACAGCCTGTTTTCCGATAGAACTGTGATCGCTTTCATATTGTTTACTGTCACTCTGGCAATTATGTTTATGTAAGTTGACATAATTAACAAATCTGCCCTCCGTGCATATATTAAATAATCAGATCATTTTATTAAAGTATTATTCTTTATATTTATCCGGAGGGATGACTAAATGATTTCGAGAAGAACAGTCAAAACAATAAGCGGGATCGTGTACCATGATATAGATAGCGACGGCAGGCAGGGTAATATGGATCCCTTAATGGAAGGTATCGGAATAAACCTGTTCATTCCTGCCGACAGGGGCATCCGGAACGACAACGGGCAGAATGTTAGGATACGCAGGGATAGACTCGTAGCAAGGGCAATTACAAATAACAAGGGAGAATTCCGGTTTATCGCGAATGACTGCGAATACAGCGTCAGCCTGGATGTCGCAACCCTCCCCGCAGGTACGGCTGTTGGCAATCCATTCAGGCTTGTATCCAAAGGAAAATCAGATGATATCCTCTTTACTGTAAATGATATCAAAGCTAAAGATACGGGGAAAGGCCGTTATAACAGCAATGCCGGAGGGTATGAGCTTTGTTCCGCGGACAGGATAAGGCTTGCGTACAGTTCCGGTCTGATCGATGAAAGTACAAAAATGCGTTACCTGGCCCGAGCTTTGTTCAATACCGACAAACTGCCGAAGGAATACCGGTCAAGGGTACCAATGAAAAGCGGTACGGGCTTGTTGGAGGAATTGGCCAGGTATCTTAAAAGCAGAAGCCAGGAGCCTGTAGTTTCCGAATTCATAAGGCAGTCGGTAAGCTCATCCGTACCCGAACTCGACAAAACATACAGGAGCCCCAGCGGCTGGTTCAATCTCCATTACACGCTTGAGGGCGAAAATGCGGTCGGTTTCAGCTACAGGGAGCCAGGAGCTGTACCGCCATATATAATGCAGGCTGCGGAGGCATTTGACAACGTAAGGTCTGTCACATGTCACGCGAGAGGCTACCGTGAACCGGTGCTTGAGGAAGGAAAAGACTATTACGACGTCTATGTCTACGACCTTAAGGATAAATACGGTGTAACCTACTCTTCGGAGATATACAGCGCACAGAAAAAAAGGACCGGTGTTGCATCCAGCTATATCTGCATAGATAATAATTACTCCCGTGAAAAAGGGTTCGACAAAAGCAGGCTCGATTGCATGAGGGTAACTGCCGCGCATGAATTCTTCCACGCCGTACAATATGCCTACAACGTTGAGGCAGATACCTGGTGGAAGGAAGCTTCGGCCACCTGGAACGAAGACGAAGTCTATCCGGGAATAAACGATTATGTAAGGTATATCAAAAAATACTTTAATAACCCCGGATTGTCGCTCGATAAAACCGGATACAGCGGCGTAATCTTTGCAAAATTCCTTTCACAGTACTACGGCGGGTATGACGCAATGCGAAGGATATGGGAACTGCAGGCGGAAGGCCAAAACAACAGCATACAGGCTATCGACAGGTTTGTCAGGACCTACTACGCAGGAAAGGATATCGGTTCAGTCTATAACCAATTCTCGATATACAATACAAACCCCGCGCAATACTATAAGGAAGGCGCTTCATGGAATTTGTCCGCCTCTGCGCAGAACACCTATGCAAAATACCCGATATCGGCGAGCATCGGAAAGCTTGACCACCTGGCTTCCAATTATCAATTGTTCCAGCCTGTCGATACTTCCCGGGACAGATCCCTGAAAATCGCGATAGAGGGTATGGAGGGCAGGTGGGGGTTCACTCTGCAGAAGAGGAGCAGCAGGACCAAACAGTATTCCATCACCGAGATACTTTCAAGAGGCTTGTACGACAGGGCAGAGATCGAGCTTGGAGGCTTCGGCACCACCTTTGACGAAGTGTGGCTCATACCTTCAAATCTCGAAACCTTGCAAGACAGAATGCCCTATGCCTATTCTGCTGGTTTGGAGTAACATTTCTCAAATTATTACAGATATTAAAAAGGGCTGTCCCATATCATATAAAAGCTGATTGGATAGCCCTTTCAATTCATTTAACCCTAATTACTCTTTTATACTTCCAACCGCAAGACCCACAACAAAATATTTCTGAAGGAAAGGATAAACCAAAATGATCGGAACTGCGGCGACCACCGTTATGGCAGACCTTATTGAAACAGGTGTAACCATGTTTGAAGTACTCGTGGCTCCAACGCCGCCGACCAGCGATGGGTTCGAATTTGCGTTCATAGTGGATGACAGAAGCTTCATAAGTTCATATTGCAGCGTACTGAGATTCTGTTCACTCGAATTGTAGATAAAGACATCGAACCACTGGTTCCATTGCCAAACGGCGACAAAAAGCGCCACTGTAGCCAATATTGGTTTGCAAAGCGGAAATATGATCCTTATGAATATTCTAAACTCAGCCGCTCCGTCTATTCTTGCGGATTCGACCATACTTTCGGGCAAAGTCCCTATATAAGTCCTTACAACTATCATATTGAATGCATATACCAATCCGGGCAGTACATAAACAAGAAAACTGTTCCTGAGGCCCAAAGACTTGTAAAGCAGGTAAATAGGTATAAGGCCCGCGTTGAAATACATGGTCAGAACGATTACCACCGTTATGAATTTTCTCAGTACGAATTCCTTTCTGCTCAATGCGTAAGCAAGCATTGTCGTAAGGAAAACACTTAAGCATGTCGCGATAACAGTCCTCGAGACTGAGATGAGAAAGGCATGATAAACGGCCCCGCCGAAGAAGACAGCCTTATAGTTCTGCAGAGAGAATACCCTGGGCCAGAGTCGTATCCCGCCTTTTATTGCATCCATTCCATCGTTTAACGATATCGCAATGGTATTTAAAAAGGGATATAACATTACAGCTGCGAGCAGAAGCATGAAAATTCCATTGAAGCTGTTGAATATCACATCATTGATACGTGTCCTGTTTAATGTGTTTTTCATGTTATCCCCCCTATATCAGTCTTTCGTCAGTGGTTTTTTTGGCTACGAAATTTGCGGCAAACAGCATCACTATATTAATTACGCTCCTAAATATACCTGCGGCCGTTGCCAGTGAAAAATTGGACTGCTGGAAGCCATACTTTATAACATATAAATCTATGGTTTCAGCATAATCCACGTTCAAGCCGTTCCTCAGCAGGTACTGCGGTTCGAACCCCGCCTCCATTATCCATCCGATGGACATTATCAAAAGTATTACAAAAGTCGTCTTTATACCGGGAAGGGTGATATATTTCATTTTCTGGAACCTGCTGGCTCCGTCCATTACTGCGGCCTCATACAAAGCCGGATCAATTGCAGCCATTGCCGCCAGATAAATTATTGTATTCCAGCCGACTTCCTTCCAGACGTTGGTGACCGTTAAGATGCCCCAGAAATAATTTCCATGGCCAAGCCACACGACCGGTTGGTTTATAATGCCGATACCCACGAGGATATCGTTCAGTATACCGTCTACCGAAAGAGTAGTTACTACAAGGCTTGATACTATTACCCATGAAAGAAAATGGGGAAGGTACGATATGGTCTGTATCGTCCTCTTGAAGAATACATTTTTAATTTCGTTGAGTAAAAGTGCCAGTATTATCGCCGCCGCGAAACTGAATACTATGTTCAACGCGCTCATGCACAGGGTATTTCTGAAATCGCGGTAAAAATCAGGATCAGCGAAAAGCATTTTAAAATTGTACAGCCCCAGCCACGCCGACTTGAAAAAGCCCTTGGCAGGCTGAAAGTTCTGAAATGCCATCACCCAGCCCAGTGTAGGAACATATGCAAACAATACTATATAGAAAAGTATTGGTACGGACATAAACGCCAACTGCTTTTGATTTTTAAGCTTCCACCAGAATGATTTAGTGTCTGGTTTAAATGATTTAACCGGCTTTTCACTATCTAGACGGACCACGTCTGCTGAATTCATAGGCCGAAATTCCCTTCTGAATACTATTCAATGGTATAAGCTGCATAGAATTTTACATCATGCCGGCAACCGGTGCATTATGCACCGGTTACCGGTATGGTTAAGGCAGGAGGTCAGTTTGCAGGAGCCCAGTTCTCACTTCTCCACTGCAACTGGCTGTCTATTCTGTCAAGGTACGGCTTCAGATCGACCTTGTGAAGAGCATTGACATATTCAGTCCACAGAGCGTCGAACTTATCGGGTTTCGCCAGTATCAGCTTGGGCAGGTACTTGGTGCAAACATCGTTGTATTTGGTCCATGACAGCGCTGCCGGTGAACCTGCTACGGTGTCAATCTGCCACATCGGATAGGTTAAATCGTTCTCCGGTGCAGGAGTCAGGAATCCGGCCCAGGTCTTCTTGTCGTATTTAGCCATGAAGTCCTTGTCATACTGGTGGAGTGCATTATAGAATACTTCAGGCGAGGAGTTCGGCGAGCAAGCGTTTCCGTCGCTGTACGTACCTTCCATCTTAGGCCCGTAGTACCAGAGCGTATAAGCCCTGTTTGCAAGCCTGTATGCGGTATCGTTATTCTGATTCGCCTGCTGCTCGGTCAAAGTAAACTTACCGTCGCTGCCGACAGTATAATCTTTGCCTTCCAAGCCCCAGCCAAGTATCTTCTGCCATTTCTCATCCATCAATGCGTCAAAGAATTTGATAACTCTTTCGGGATTCTTGCAGCTCTTCGTAATGGAGAAGCCTGTATTGACATTTACAACAGGCCTATCCTGGTAATGCGGGGTAATGCCCGGCATAGTCAGTTCGCAAGGAACCCAGGTTCTCTCGTCCTTGTTTGCATTCCTAAGGTTCAATTCGGCGTTTGAATAATCCCAGTGCTGATCGAACAGTCCGAGAACAGCGCCTGAGGACAGCTTAGCCATGTACTGGTCATATGTGAGCGAGAAGAATTCGGGATCCATCAAGCCCTTCTGCATTATTTCGTTAAGCTTCTTATAATAGGTCTTAGCAACATCCGTATCCGAGAATGGGGTACATTTTCCGTCTACGACATAAGTATCGCCATCATTGGGATGGCCCAACAGATGTTCCGGCGGATGCTTCAGGCAGAAATCCCTCCAGCCTTCGCACAGCGTCTCGAAGCCGATGGTAGGCTGTCCTTCGACTGTGGGGTTCTTCGCCTTGTAATTTTCGATAAGGCTAAAGTATTCGTCCAATGTCTTGGGCAGTGCCGGATATCCAGCGTCGGCAAGGACTGCTTTCTGGAGCCAGAAAGCGGCTCCTTCCCAAGTTGTTGCCTGATATGTGCCGGTATATATTCCGTAGTCAGGCATGATATAGAATTTGCCGTCCTCAGGGTTCTTTGCCTGATTCCAAACGGGCTTGTAATGTGCGTAAAGATTGGGAGCACTGTTCTTCAGAAGGTCGTCAAGCGGGATAAGCGCGCCTGCAGCCATGAACTTCGGATTGCTGTACGTATCAACGGACAAAATGTCCGGATAATCGCCGCCTGCAGTCATGACGCCTATTTTCTGGTCCTTGTCGCCTACCAGGAAGTCCCATTTGAAGGTAACGCCAAGTTCGTCCTGTATCATTTTGTATACGGCGTTATCGGGTGTAGGAGCCTGCTGACCCGGATCGGAAATGAAAACGCTGATTTCAATAGGTTCTAATTTTTCCTGCTGGGCCGTCGCTTCCGGCGTACCTGCGGCGGGAGTCGCAACAGCCTCTGCGGCAGTACTTGCGGGGGCCTCGGTACTAGAACCGCAGCCTGCAAACACAGTACTGAACGCAAGCACTGTCACGAACAGCCAAACAAACGTTTTTTTGAGTTTCATCATTTATCCTCCTTTTATAATTAGTGACCGTCGCACAACGAATCACATCTAATAAGAATTATAAATTATGGGATTCATAAAACAATTTGCTAAAATAAAGAATCGTTACCTAAAAAATTTAGATTAGCTACAAATGTCCCTGTACTCTACCGGTTTCATCCCTACGTATTTCTCAAACTGCTTTAAAAATGTGCAGTATTCCCCGTATCCCACCTCGGCCGCAATATCGCCTACCTTGCGGTCCTTATCCGCAAGCAGCTGCTTTGCCTCATCTATGCGGAGCCTGTTCACATATTCGTTGAAGCTGCACCCGAACCATTTATGGATCAGATGCCCCAGATAAACCGGGTGGATAAATATATTTCCGGATATTTCCCTGATGGTTATAGCGCTTTTATAGTGCCTTGAAATATAATCCTTCACCTTGAGCATATCTGATTGCCTCTCTGCGCTTTTCAGTCTGCACAGAGTTTCAATGACGTCCTTGCAATAACACTCAAAATTGTTTTTAGCTTCATTGAGCGACAGTCCGGAGAAATTCAGCATCCCCCCCGGATAGTTTTTTACCGTTTCTCCGATATCGCCGCCCATGCCTTTTATCAATTCGAGACCTTTATATATGACATTCGTCAAGTAAATCTCCACGACTTCCGGAGCCGTGAAGGTTCTCGCGAAGGCGTCGAACACCTTAACGACAGAGGAGGTAAGCCTTTCCATATCAATGTTTTCAAGCGACTCGTAAATATCGTCCCTGTCCTCTATACGGTCAAGGCTGTAATTTAGCCTGTACAAACCGCATTCTTCATAATAAAGGATACTTCCTGCCGGTCTGAAAAAGCTGAAGTTCAAAGCTGCTATTGCCTCTTTCGAAAGCTTTTTAAGAAGCACGGGGGAATCCGCAGGGCTGCTTACCGCAAGATAGAAGCCATGGGAGAATACTCGGGCAAAATTTGCCCGCAAAGCTTCGGCAGCATTTGCCAGTGAAGCTCCGTCGTTTTCAGAACTATCCTTATTGCTGCAGCGGAGAACCAGACTATAGCCCTCTTTTTCAAGCGGAGCCACATGAGCTATCATATAAGGATTTTCCGACCTTTCGAGTTCGTTCTTCAGATCACTGCAGCTTATATGTATCCCATTGGACGATTCGGGGGCGGATGCCCTGTAAACGTATGGTTTTATAATAGCATAAGCCCAAAGATCGTTTTCTCCGGCTTCAGGCGTGCGGGATCCATTGGGGTATTCCCCGCCTGCATTTCCATGATCCGTACCGGCAGGCGCCGATTTTCCAGCGGCCGTGGGGAATTCCTCACATGCACCGGATATCAGCCTTTCAAAATATTCATAGGCTTCGACATCCCCGTTCCAGACATCGAGTTCTTTAAGCCTGTCACGCTGTCTGAGCCTGGCCGCGACCTTCGCAAGGACTTCTGTGAATTCTTCCTTTATGACCGGCTTTAAGACATAATGCCGTATGCCATACTTTATCGCTCTTTTTGCATATTCGAATTCATCGTAACCGCTGACGAGTATAAATTCAGCATTACTTCGCATAAACTCAACTATGTGTCGTACAAAATCAAGGCCGTCCATCGCCGGCATCCTGACGTCCGTGACGACAAGATCGGGACGAAGGCTTTCGAAGAGCCTTACCGCTTCCTCTCCGTTACTGCATTCTCCGCATATGACATAGCCGAGATTTTCCCAGTCCGCCGCCAGCCTAAGCGCTTCCAAAGCGGCGGGTTCGTCGTCCGCAAGCAATACTTTGTACATAAACTCCTCTCCTGTCACATGAGTTTTTCAAGAGGTATGGAGAATGAGACACAGGTACCGTAATCCAGACTGCTTTCCATGTTGAAGGTAACGCCGTCTTTATAGTACAATTTCAACCTTCTGTAAACGTTCCTTATGCCGATATTGTATCCGGACCCGCCTTCATCTCTGATATTTCTCATTACCTCATCAAGTTTTTCGCTATCCATACCCTTTCCGTTATCCTCGACTCTGACACAAAGCTGCCCGTCCGTTATTGCGATCGTAAGGGACACGATACCTACTCCCTTTATATCCTGGATCCCATGCTTGCATGCATTTTCCACCAACGGCTGCAGGGTCATTTTCGGTATCTTGTATTTTTTTGCTTCATCATCGACTTCTATATTATAAAAAAACTTTTCCCTGAACCTATATTTTTCGATTTTCAGGTACATTTCAGTAAAGGCTGTCTCCTCGTCGATCGGGACAATGTCCTCCTTCCAGTTTGTAAGCCGTCTGAGCGGTTTCGCAAGGTAATTGAGGACCTGGGCGACGGCTTCATAGTTTTGTTTGGAACAATCCGCCACCAGGGCGTTCAGTGTGTTGAAAAGAAAATGGGGATTCATCTGGCTCTGCAGATAATTAAGCTCTGCCCGGACCCTTTCAAGTTCAAGGTCCTTCTTTTGAATTTCAAGCTTGTATACATCGTTGATAAGAGTGTTGATTTTTTCAGCCATTACATTGAAATTCCGGATAACGCCTCCGATTTCATCCTTTCCCTCGTACATCTCGATAAGGTCGAATTTTCCTTCCCTGAACCTGAGCATGTGCCTTGAAAGCTTCTTCAGCCTGAAGTTGTACGATCGCACGATAATATAAATCAGCAAAGTGGAAAAGACCGTAAAGACAATCGCAACCAGTATTACAAAGACCACGACCCCGTTTGTGGCCTTGGTAAGCAGCTGCATGTTGGCAATCCCCACAAGTCTCCAGCCGCTAAGATAAAATGAACCTGAGAGCGGTTCTTCAAAGGCAAGCCTGCTATCCCTGTTTTCGGGAGTATATTTCAGGAAGCCGTTTCCGAAATCCGAGAAGTCGTTGTTATCAGCACTGCAGACAATATTCCCGTCTCCGTCGACAATGAAAAGATCGATGTAATCCTTCTCGTCCTTTAAGATACCGGATAGAATTCCGGTGTTAATGTCCACCTTCAGTACTTCTTCCCGCAAACCCTGTTTGGGATTGTCCTGCAATTTTCTGAAAATGCTTATGCAGGGTATCTGACGCCTCGGGATGCTGTTTGTGTAACCTATGTAGGAGTATGCCATAATGCCCTGGCCTGTGGATTTCATTTTTTTATACCAGGAATCGCTTTTGACGCTTTTATCCAACCGGAAATACGTACCGCCGGATACTATCGACGGGTTATCAATATATATGCTTATTCCGGTGATATAGTCGTATGCCGCCAGATAAGGACTGAACCTGTTTCTGAGCTGGCTGTCGTACGCCTCATAGTATTCGTCTTTACTGCCGAAGTTACGGTCAAGAATGTCGTAAATAGTATCTTCCGACGCAATCGAATGGGTTACCGATACGCCTCCCTCCAGAAGCTCCATAATATCGGCTTTGCTTCTATCAAAGGATATCCTGTAATTGTTCTCCTCCCTTTCATTTACTATCTTGAGAAGTCTATCGAGCAGTACCGCATTCATACTGATTATGGGGATAAGAATGCACATGACATAAATTAAAATAAACTTGAAGTTCAAAGGAACATCATTGATCCTGTTTAAAAAACCCAGCTTCAGCTTCAGCTTCATCTTAAACTCCTTGGAAATATGATCAGATATTGTTCATCTTATAATCGGAGGGAGCCATTTTTGCTATCGATCTGAACTTGCTCAGAAAATACTTGGGATCGTTATAGCCTACAGCCAGAGCAATCTCCGATATTTTCATCCCGGTTCTTTTCAAGAGCTTTTTCGCCTCTTCTATGCGTACTTCATGCAGGTATTCATTGAACTGTTTTCCGGTTGATTTCTTAAAAAGCTGTCCCAGGTAAACAGGGTTCATGTAAAACACCGATGCAAGCTCTTTCAGTGTGATATCTCTGCTGAAGTTGCTCCTGATATAGCTTTTCAATTCGGATACGATATCACGGTCGCCGTTCTGTTTGAGAAAATTGATCTTTGCTGCAAGCTGAAGACACAATTCCAGAAAAGAGTCCTGCAGCCTCTTGATTGTAAGGGATCCCACGACCATGTCAAAATCAGCGGATACCCGGGTAAGGTCTTCCGAACCGCTGCTGAGCTCGCCGATCAGTTTGACAGCCTCAAATTCAAAATTCCTAACAAATGCCCTCACACAGCCGGGAGCCTTCATATTCTCCATAAACCCACAAAACAACTGCCGCACGGTTGATGTAATCCTGTCTGAGGCCTCTTTGCTTACGACCTCCATCAGGTCCCGGGGTTTTTCCATGCACGGCAGGTTGTCCATATTTTTATTTTGAATGTCTTCATATCGTATAAAACAGCCCTCCCCGGAAAACCAGGCAAAGTCCTGCGCCAGTCTGCTCTGCCTGTATATCTCGGGAAGCATGGCAGCGCCCGCCGCGGAAGCGCTCAGTGAGAGCAGGACAGGACCGCCGGTCAGATCCCTAAGCCGGACGGCAAGCTTCGAGGCGAACGAGCCTATCGTATTATAAAAAGGCATCCTTTCACACAATATAAGGCCGAATCTGCCTTCACCATCTTCAAAAAGATTGTACCTGTACTCGCCAATTGCCGACTCGATCATATTCCTGACCTGAATTTCCTGCGGGCGGACCGCCCCGGCATCTGCGGCGATGTCCCCGGTTTTGTTCGCACCGGCATTAATAAGAAGGCACTTAATAGTATCATTGTCGCTTATGTTAAGAAACATCGCGGCTCTCTCAAGAAGCTGCGATTTGACCTCACCCTCCGTTATGCGCCGGAATGTCTGTCTGGCCACGAATGCCAAGCGATTTTCCGTGTATTCCCTGTTCATTCTGTCATTCCGGATCTGCTGTGCTATTTTGGAGATAGTCTCTTCCAGTTCGGTATCGACAAACGGTTTCAATATATACCCTGCGGCATTATATTTCATGGCCTCCCGGGCATAAGCGAACTCACCGTAGCCGCTTAATATGACAAATTTGGCATTTGAATTCAAAATTTCACTGCATATGCTGATAAGCTTCAGACCGTCTATCACGGGCATTTTCAAATCGGTAACCACCAAATCGGGATCGCATAGCTTTATTATTTCCAGTGCATCCTCCCCGTTTTCCGCAGTCCCGCAGACAGAGAACCCAAACCTGTTCCAATCCATCATTGAAAGGCGTTCTATAGCGGAAGGTTCGTCATCGACCAGCAATACCTTATACACCTGATCTCACCATCTTTTCCTATCTGTGCACAACCCTAGATTGATAATAATGCTTATATATGAATATATTAACATAAGACAAAAAATTGTACAAAAAAAAATAAACTGCCTCACGGCGAAATCACGAGCCCAGTTTCTTCCTACTCTCTCACTTGAGAGATTTTTAAAATGTCCTTTCGGACATGTTCATTTTTTATCAACCATATTAGCTGCTCGCCTGAAACAAGCCGCCGACCT
>JAEYOM010000096.1 GCA_023411715.1 Bacillota bacterium
GGTGTTTGTGGTGAACTCAATTATACCAGAAAACAGGGGGTCATTGTTTTTTAACATCAAAAAATCCTGAAACCCCTGTAGATAGCACACTTCAATATATCAACAGTGTAAACGAGTTTACACTAACAAATTGGAATGGGAGGTCACGGATATGGCATTCTTGGAGAACTTCGGCAGGAAGGTCGGCGAAGCTGCGCAGGCAGCGGCTAAAAAGTCGGGCGAACTCGTAGAAATCACTAAGCTCAACGTAAATATCAACACCGAAGAAGACAAAATACAGAAGCTCTATGCACAGATAGGCAAATCGGTTTACGAAAAATTTCGTCAGTCGGGCACAACTGAGGATCATATAAAAGAGGCCTGCGAGGCAATAACAGTACATGAACAGAATATAAAGTCCATCAAGGAAAAAATCGCCGAGGTCAAAGGCACCAAGACCTGTACAGCTTGCGGATCCGATATGGAAAGGACACAACTTTTCTGCTCGAAATGCGGCGCGAGGAACGATATCCCGCAGGCGCCGGTTCAGCCGGAAGCCGCCGAAACTCCAACCGCCTCAAATCATACATGTCCCTCCTGCGGTTCGACCCTGGCAGCCGGTTCCGCGTTCTGTACCAACTGCGGCACCAGATTGTGAAACAGAGAAACAGAGGGACGGTTCTTTTGTTTCAGACGAACTATCCAAAAGGGTGGGGAAATTCCCACCCTTTGATTTTTTACTGTTTCGGCAAATATACCGCTGATCCGGCACGGCCCCTGTTTGGTTCAACCCGCTGCAGACTCCTGAAGCACAGGCATTTCGGATTTCTCTTTGTTGGCGCGCTGCGCAAGTATCAGCCTGCATTTATCTACGACCTTTAGCGCAGAGTCCAGGTCCTCATAAAACATAACTACCAGCTCGCCCTGTTTTGCATCCATGATAGCAGTTTCCAACGCTTTTTCCTCCGAATATATAACACTCGCCTTTCCGACATCCATGCCGGCAGTTATGACCGAATTGTAGAGCAGATCCGCCACTTCTCCGGCATTCCGCCCGCGAAGGTCGCTGTCTTCCTTTATATATATTTTGTCGAAGGTCCTTCCGCAAAAACTTCCGACTTCCTGTATACTCTCATTCATTCTGTCGCCGGGCATCCCTATAACGCCGGTGTAACCTGTGGCATCGACCGAATGCATAAAGTCCGCAACCGCCCTGTAACCAGCCGGATTGTGCCCGTAGTCGAGCATTACGGTAAACCCGCCCATGTCAAATTGGTTAAAACGACCGGGATTTAATCTGATATCAGGCGTGAAATCCATGATGCCTTTCCTGATCACGGTTTCCGGTATATCAACGGCAAGAAGCGAAGCTGCGGCTGCGAGTGAATTTTCTATATTGCAGTAAGCCTTTCCGCTATATGTGATCGGTATCTCATCCACTCTGGCTATGAATACTTCCCTGCCCTTGTTGAAGGAATAGATGGAATCGTTCTTTTTATATACAACGCGATGCCCGGCTTCGATTTCCCTTTTTATGAGCGGATTTTCATGATTGCCGGAAAATAGAAGGAGATTGCACTTGATTCTTTGTATGAACCAGGGCGTCATCCTGTCGTCAGCATTAAGGACGGCGGTCCCCCCAGGCTTGACCGCTTCTATTACAAGAGATTTGACCTTGGCCAGTTCTTCAAGCGTATTTATACCGTCAAGACCGAGATGATCCTCGCTGATATTTGTGATAACTCCGACATCGGCGGCATCGTACCCGAGGCCCCGCTTTAAAATACCGCCCCTCGCCGTTTCAAGGACCACCGCCTCGACCCTCTTGTCGCGCAGGACCCTTGCCGCGCTCAGCGCCCCTGTATTGTCACCTTTCAACATGCATTCTCCGCCCACATAAATACCGCCGGTCGAAGTCATGCCTGCCACCTTGCCCGTCAGACCCAGCGCATGTGCGATCATCCTGGTTACAGTAGTCTTACCGTTCGTACCTGTGACGGATATCACGGGTATGCTGCACGGAGTACCCTCCGGATACAGCATATCCAGTATGTCTCCGGCAACGTTGCGGGATTTACCTTCAGTTGGATAGATATGCATGCGCAGTCCCGGGGCGGCATTTACTTCGATCACTGCCCCATTCTGCGGTGCAAGCGGCTCTGAAATATCTTCACAGGTAATATCGATCCCGGCCACATCCAGGTTCATCAATTCCGCAGCTTTGACCGCAAGCCGGGCGATGGCGGGGTGAACCTCCTCCGTACAATCCCGGGCCGTACCTCCCGTGCTGAGGTTTCCGTTATATCTCAGCAGGACTCTGGCATCTTTTTCCGGTATGCTGTTTTCATTATAGCCAGATTTCGACAGGACCTGCCTTGACATTTCATCGATCTTTATATAAGTCAAAGGTTTTTCGTGGCCCGATCCGCGCAGAGGATTTTCATTCTCAATATCGACCAACTGCTTTATAGTACTTGCCCCGTCCCCGATCACAACGGGCGGTTTCCGCTCTGCCGCCGCCGCCAGCTTCCCGTCTATCACAAGCAGCCTGTAGTCCTTCCCAGGGATGTACTTCTCGACGATGACGGCACGGCTGTACCGCACGGCTGTTCGGAATGCTTCTTCAAGTTCTCCGGGTTCACGGATATTCGTAAAAACTCCTTTGCCCTGGTTGGCGTCATATGGTTTGACAACTACGGGGTATCCGATGCATGACGCTACCGCTGCGGCCGAACCGGAAGTATACGCTATATCTCCGTATGGGACCGGTATTCCGGCCTCCGAAAGTATACGTTTTGTAAGATGCTTATTTCCGGCAAGGTCGACCGAGACGCAGCCGGAGCTGTCCGTCAGCGAGGCTTCAAGGTAACGCGTGTACTTGCCGCTGCCGAGCTGCAGTATGCTGGAATGCTCAAGACATTGGACAGGTATGTTCCGTTTAAGCGCTTCCGCATAAATCGCACCCGTGCTTGTGCCCAGATCCGATTCTGCCGCCATCCTGGACAGTTCCTTCAGTGATTTATCGAAATCGGGCAGTTTTCCCTCTATAAGGGAGTTTACAGTTTTAACTGCCGAAAGCAGGCATTCGATTGCAAATTTCTCATTTCTGTACTCGAATATCATATAGTAAACGGACGGGTCCTCCGTTACCCTGCTCTTGCCGTAGTTCACGCGATAACCCATCATGTTCTGTAACTCGAGTACCATGTGTTCCGTTACATGTGTAAGATAAGTCCCCTCCCTGAGCCTGTCGGCAAAGCCTCCTTCGTAGCCAACTCCGCAGAAATGGCCGGAAAGGCCCGGCATCATCATAAGGAGCCGTTCGTTAAACATATATATATCCTTCGTCGGTGTATCATACAATTCTCCCAGACTTACAACAGCCTTTATTACCGGTTTGAGACTGTAAATGTTCTTACCCCTGAATGGCTGTATTTGATGTATATCCACAAAGTTTCCTCCCATTAGTGCAGCCGCATGACTTCCCTGCTCAGAAGATTATAGCCGTAACCGGCCGGCAGGACATGCAGGACTACATTAGCTATGGCCAGATTTTCATCCGGCTTCAATTCAGATACATTTGAACTCTTTATATTGCGCCCGTCAACAACTGTGACGGAATTGCTTCCGACCACTTCAAAGTGATCGTCCGGGAATACCCTAACGGCGGTATCCTCGTCGATGCCTATCCCGAGGATCGACGGATTCTCCGCCACACCGCACAAAAGCCTTCCAATCCTTCCCCTCTGATGAAAATGCTGGTCTATGAGCGCTTGTTCAAGAAGCCCGAGACCAGGCGCCATTTTAAGCGTACATTTCCTGGCAGGATCGTTGTTGTTGCCGTCAACGATCATGGTCTTGCTCATAGCGGAGGCCCCGGCACTGGTCCCAGCGATAGTCGCTCCGGCCTTGTATGCGTTGTGGAGCGCAGTGTAGACCTTTGTCCCGCCCAATATGCTAGTAATTCTAAGTTGGTCTCCGCCGGTAAAGAATATTCCGTTGGATTCCGAGATCAATTTCGCGTTGATATCCATATCCGCATCATCCCGGGTATTGATGTTCAGGATACTGGTAAAATGAGCGCCCAAAGCAGTGAATAGTGTTTTATACTGGTTGCCTGCTTCGCCGGGCATTTCGGTAGCGGTCGTAATGACAGTCAGCTTCGCTCCGGCTGCACCTGAAAGCGTAACAAATGTTTTAAGTATGATACACTCTCCCGTCTTGTCCTCAGCGCCGCCTATGATGATCAAATTCCCCATATTCATTTCGTTCACCGATTATTATCCTTATATACCTATTACTTGTTTTAGACAGCTTAAGAATATTTCATTAAAGATCAGACCTGTCGCGATGAACAGGATGCTTGACAGTATTAGCGCCAACCCCGCCCTGCTGCCGTTTTTACTTGCCATTATGCCCATAATCACAGCAATGACTCCAAAAAAATATGGGTATATTATCAGCGATAGAGCAGCCGTAATCCACCCTATCAGAAGAAATAGCACTTTTCCCGCCGCAGCCGGTTTGCCGGTGCTGCCGTTATTATAGGAATAATCCATCTGGTTCACCTCATAATTTATTCTTTATTGACAAAGCTGCGTATATACATCCAATTCGTGAGAATGCATAATACCGGCCGACCTACTTCCGAACAGGTCTGCCGTCCTCAAGCAGCAGCCTGCCGCGGCTATAGAGCCTGTCCGGCATAAAGGAATCCCTGTCTATCAATAAAATATCGGCATCACGCCCAACCTCCAGTTTACCCTTGAAATCAAGCTTAAGGACTTTTGCAACATTTTCCGTTACAACCCTCAGGGCCTCACACAAAGGTATACCATAATCCTTTACGGCCGACCTGATATCGTTGTACAATGACATAACGCTGCCTACCTCGTCGTGGGTAGCCCCTGCACCGCTTCCGTTACCGTCCGAGGAAACGGTTACCCTATCAAGGCCGTCCTTTGTTGCAAGCAGTTCGCAAAGACATTCCGGAACGCTCCTGCCAGCCTTTGTATTTTCTCCAGCAGTAAGATCAATAATTCCTCCATTTTCATGAAACCGGATAGCCTGGCTGAACAAAGACACGTTTCTGTTCAGATGTGTCGGAACGAACATGGATATTGGGAAATCCGTCGATTCAATAAGGTTTATAAGCGGCTGGAGCCCGGATCTGCCGTCTCCCATATGGAAATGGACCACACCGGCCTTTTCCCCCAGCAGGCCTCCCGAAAGAACTTCATGGGACAGTTCCTCAAGCTCACGTATAGAAGGGTAGGAGGATCTGTAATCCGATATTGCTATCTCTCCGACGCCAATTATCTTTTCAATGAATGCGATATCGTTAAGCACGCTTCCCGTAGCGGTCACTGTCGGCAAACCATAGTAGCCGGTATAGATGTAGGCGGTTAATCCTTCGTATTCCAGCTGACGTGCCTTCATAAGCAG
Source organism: Bacillota bacterium (assembly GCA_023411715.1). GTDB lineage: Bacteria > Bacillota > Clostridia > Acetivibrionales > DTU013 > JAEYOM01. The sequence goes on from JAEYOM010000096.1 coordinate 5,425, forward strand.
ATTCGGTATGCTTTTGTCCACTCCGTCAAAGCCAAGAAGCCCGACCACGGTGGTAGTCCCTGCCGAAGCCAGCTTGTCCCAGCCAATTGGGTCCACTATGCTTTTCGGGCCCTGTTCCCCGCCTCCGCCGGTGATATGCACGTGCTGGTCTATGAATCCCGGACACGCTATCTTACCTCTGCACTCGACCACCTCTGAAAATGTAAGCTGTCCTTCCTTTATATCCGGCGCTATAGATGCTATTTTGCCAAATGCGATCATTATGTCGTTGACGCCCAGATACCGGGGCGCATAGCATTCGACATTCTTCAGCAGCTTGAACATATTAATCGTCTATCTCCTATCATTGTTTCAATATATTATTTTTTACATTAAAAAAATCGATATACATTTTATTTACTGACAATAATCTGCCTTTTCACTAAGTGATAAGGCATTTATAAGGCATTTATAAGGCATTTATACGTCATATTGTAATTACAATATGATGTTTTTTTCTTACATTCATTACATAATTTAATTTGAATATTTATTCTTAATCTGCTAAACTGGATTATGTTTGTTTTATGTAAAGTAATTTATTTCAAAGGGTGATTAAAATGCTATCTAACTTCAGCAGCTTGACTGCAAAACAGAAAAAGGTGTACACAGCAATCGAGACATATATCAATCAAAACAGGATACCCCCGACGGTGCGCGAGATAGGAGAATTGGTCGGTGAAAAGACACCGGGAGCAGTTCAGGGGATTCTTAACCGGCTGGAGCAAAAGGGAGTAATCAAAAGGCAGCTTGGAGCCGCTAGATCTATCCAGTTGGTATCCTCCGATGAGCAAATGTATGTTAAACCGGCTTATATACCGGAAATAAAAAAGATCAGCAAACGGAACATCTCTGACCTGACAAATATTTATAATATCGAGAAATACCATCCGTTCTCGCCTGATTTCGTAACAGAAAATAATGAATATTTCCTGTTCGAATCCCCGGTCGACGGACTGGTGGAAAGCGGATTCGACGCCAATGACCTGATACTTGTCAATTCAACTACGGAACCAAAGGCGGGAGATATAGTTCTTGTATTTTTTGAAAACCGCTCCCTGCTCAGATATTATTACCCTGATAGCGATGGATCGCTTACTCTGAAAGCTAATTCCAGCATTATCGACAAAGTTCGCTTTGCTCCCGAAGAAGTAAACATAATAGGTAGAGTCGAAGGCAGATACACGAGGTTCTGAAAAAGAAGCGATAAAATTGAATAAATCAGTTAAAACGAAGGGGCGGTTGTTTGTTTCACTTTCCTCGGAAAGTGAAACAAACAACCGTCCCTTCGTTTCTGCGTTTCAAATGAAAAGCTGGCTCGTAAGAGCCAGCTTTTTAAAAGGTATATCTATGCAATTTCAATATGCAATGCTTTTTATCATCTTACTTGAAATAAGCATACTGCATGTGTACGAAGCCTGAGAGATCGATGTAATAATTTTCAACTTCCGGATTCTCAAGCATAACGCTTACATAGAAGTATATCGGGATACATCCTGCATCATTTATGAATATCTGCTCAGCCTTGTGCATGTTGTCCATTCTGAGCTTCTGATCGTTGGAGCTCTTAGCTTCCTTGACCAGCTTGTCATATTCGGCATTATTGTACAGGATCTGGTTCTGGCTCGAATCGGACAAGAACATATCAAAGAATGTCATCGGATCGATATAATCGCCTATCCAGCCCATTCTTGCCACCCAATAGTCATTGCTGTTGACCTTGTCCTGCAGTACCTTCCATTCCATGTTAGGAGTCTTGAAGGAAGTTATACCGAGGTTGGTCTTCCACATTTCAGTTACCGCTTCCATTATAGCCTTGTGACCGCTCTGGGTATTGTAATACATTTCAACTTCCGGGAAGCCCTTGCCATCCGGATAGCCTGCTTCTGCGAGCAGCTGCTTGGCTTTTGCGACATCTGGCGTCTTCGGAAGAAGTTCTCCGCCCTTGGTCCTGAAATCGGCTTTATCATCGACATCCGGCACTTCAAAAGGTACCAGACCGGTTGCAGGAACCTGCCCGCCTCTTGCAACCTTATCAACGATATACTGCCTGTCGATTGCAAGCGAGAGAGCCTGCCTTACCTTCGGATTGTCAAACGGTGCTCTTGAGTTATTCAGATAGATATAATACGTTCCGAGCATATCACGGATCTTGGCTGTTTTATCTTTAACAAGATTCTGGATTTCAGCCTGCGGTACAAGGCTGTCAACTATATCGAGGTCGCCCGCTTCATATGCGCTTAACGCCGCTGCCTCGTCATCCATGAGCTTCCATGTGATAGTCTTAATAAATCCTGTATTTGCAGCATCCCAATATTTGTCGTTCTTTTCCATTACAATTTCAGAATTGTGCTCCCAGCTCTTCATCTTGTATGGGCCATTACCAATCAGAGTATCTACCTTTGTGAACCAATCCGTCGGAGCAGCTTTAACGATGTCCTCTCTGACCGGCATATAAGTCGGAGTCCAGCACAGGTCAAGGAAATATGCTGTCGGCGCCGCCAGTTCTACTTCAAGGGTCTTGTCGTCAGTGGCTTTAACGCCAACCTGATCAGCAGTTGCCTTTCCCAGGTTGTATTCGAGACCATTCTTCAAATAAAATAACTGGTAAGCATATTCGGAAGCAAGTTTGGGATCGAGCGCCCTTTTCCATGCATATTCGAAATCCTGCGCCTTGACCGGCTGTCCGTCCGACCACTGTGCATCTCTCAGGTGGAAGGTATACTTGAGACCGTCCTCAGAAATATCCCACTTTTCTGCTATACCCTTAACGGTCTTTCCATCTTTGTCCTGTCTTGTAAGTCCGTCAAACAGGTGTTGGATGTAGGTAGCTCCGTCAACGGAGTTGTTTAGCCCCGGATCGAGTGTATCAGGCTCCGAACCTACCGTAACGTTTGCGTTGTCCTTTGAGCTTGTGTGCGCAGGAGCTGCAGCGCTGTTTTCTGTTGCTGCCGTACTTCCGGTAGCGGTTGCACCTTCATTTGTAGAAGGATTATTACTTCCGCACCCAACAAGTACTCCGGCCAGCATGGCCAACGCAAGTACTGCTGCTAAAATTCTCTTTTTCATTATACTAACCTCCATTCAATAACTTTATGATAAACAGCTATGCCGTTTATTTCAGTAATAAATATCCGCACTATAAACTAACCTGGTCAAATATTAAAGCCGGCATACTCACTAGATAATGTGGCATGCGCACATATGACCGGGAGCAACTTCCCTGAATTCAGGTTCTGATTCTGCACACTTCGGCATCGCATATGCACATCTTGTTCTGAACCGGCAACCACTGGGCGGATCGATCGGGCTGGGCACATCTCCCTCCAGTACTATCCTTTGTTTAGCTTTGCTGATCTTTGGATCCGCTATGGGGACCGCAGAAAGCAGCGCTTTTGTATATGGGTGCAGAGGCTTTTCGTATAGTTCGTCCCTGCCCGCGAGCTCTATCAGCTTGCCCAGGTACATGACGCCAACGTTATCGCTGATATGTTTTACCATCGAAAGATCATGCGCTATGAAAAGGTAAGTCAAGCCAAGCTCTTTCTGCAGATCTTCGAGCATATTGACTATCTGAGCCTGTATCGAAACATCAAGCGCCGAAATGGGTTCATCGCATATAATCAAGTCCGGCTGTACGGCAAGGGCACGTGCAATTCCGATTCTCTGACGCTGTCCGCCGCTGAATTCGTGAGGGTATCTGTTGGCCTGCTCACTGCTCAGTCCTACCATCGAAAGCAGCTTCATTATGCGATCCCTTCGCTCGCTGCCCTTTGCCAGCTCGTGAATGTCGAGAGGCTCGCCAACGATATCGCTTACAGTCATTCTGGGATTAAGTGAAGCATACGGATCCTGAAAGATCATCTGCATCCTTTTTCTGATGGGCTTCATATTAGCCTTTGTAATATCCTGCCCGTCAAACAGGATGTTCCCGGAGGTGGGCTCATACAAACGTATGATCGTCCTTCCCGTGGTAGTCTTCCCACATCCGCTTTCGCCTACGAGACCTAACGTTTCACCCTTGTTTATTTTAAAGCTCACATTATCGACGGCCTTGACCACAGCCGAATTATTTTCGAACAATCCGGAGCTGGCGGAAAAATACTTGGTCAGTTTTTTTACTTCGAGCATGACTTCAGCTTTCTGTGCCACTATTTTTCCCCTCCTTCACGATTATACAAGAGCCAGCAGGCAGCGCCGTGGTTTTCTGTAATCTTTTCATATTCCGGCCTGTGCATGTTACATATTTCCATGGCTTGCGGGCATCTTGCCGCAAACGGGCATCCTGCCGGAGGATTGATCATATCCGGTGGGTGTCCTTCCACAGGCTTTAGTCGCTCCTTACCCATATTAAGGCGCGGTATACTGCTTAACAGTCCCATTGTATACGGATGTTTAGGATTATAAAAAATATCCTCCACAGGTCCTTGTTCTACGATTGTTCCGCCATACATAACGATTACTCTTTCGCAAATATCGGCTACAAGGCCAAGATCATGCGTGATAAGAATAATTGACATATTAATTTTATTTTTTAATTCTTTCATTAATTCAATTATCTGTGCCTGGATCGTTACATCAAGAGCAGTTGTCGGTTCGTCCGCTATTAAAAGCTTGGGCTCACAGGAAAGGGCCATTGCGATCATCGCCCTTTGTCTCATACCGCCGCTGAATTCGTGCGGATACTGATTAAAGCGTTTTTCCGGACTTGGCAGTCCAACCAGCTTCAGCATATCGATAGCCTTTGCTATCGCCTGTTTTTTCGGCATTTTTCTGTTATGTTTCAAGATAGCTTCAACCAGCTGATTGCCTACTGTAAATACCGGGTTCATCGATGTCATTGGATCCTGGAATATCATTCCGATCTCATTGCCGCGGATCACCTGCATTTCTTTTTCGCTCATTTCCGCCATGTTCCTGCCGTTAAAAAGGATCTCGCCGGAAGCTACCTTCCCGTTTTCCGTAAGCAATTTCATTACGGAAAGCATTGTAACACTTTTTCCACTGCCCGACTCGCCGACAATTCCAACAGCCTCGCCATAACCAATAGAAATGTTCACTCCATTAATTGCCGAGACCTGGCCTGCATAAGTTTTAAATACGGTTCGCAAATTTTTTATTTCAAGAAGTTTATCCATTATTTTACCTCTTACTTTCTCATTCTAGGATCAAGAGCGTCTCTCAGACCGTCCCCAAACAGATTGAAGACCAGCATGGTTATACAAATCGCCAGCGAAGGTGAGAGAAGCAGGTAGAAATATGACCTTATCCCGCCCAAAGCCTCAGACGCAAGACTGCCCCAGCTTGGAACAGGAGCATCGACGCCAAGTCCGATAAAACTTAAAAATGATTCCGTAAATATAGCATCAGGTATCATTAACATTGTAGTAACAACTATAGGTCCAATACAATTCGGAACCAGATGCCTCAATAGTATCCTGAAATTGCCCGCTCCGAGCGTCTTTGCCGCGGTGACATATTCCTGTTCCTTCAAGCTCAGTATCTGGCCCCTTACTATTCTTGCAGTAGTTATCCAATATGTCAGTCCCAGTGTAATATACATACAAACAAGACCCGCCCCGGCCGCTTTGAAAAATCCCATGACCGGCAGCTCAAACAGCTTTTCAAGCGATGGCTTCATAACAACAGACAAAAGTATGATATATAACATGTTCGGCACACTATAAATGATATCGATGAACCTCATCATAACCGTATCAACCTTGCCGCCAAAGTATCCGGAAATACCTCCATACAGTACACCGATGACAAGGTTTACAAGGGCTGCCACAATTCCAACGCTCAGCGATATTCTGGCGCCATAGAGCACTCTTACCAGCATATCCCTGCCAAGATGGTCGGTACCGAGCAAATGCTGCGCGCCTGGCCTCAAATCTTCCGATCCGCGAATCTGATCCGAGTAGCTGTATGGGATAAACATCGGTCCGAAAACAGCCAAAAGTAGTATTATTATAATACCGGCCAGACTTATCATCGCAACCTTGTTGCTTTTCAACCTGCGCCAGACGTCCTGCCAATACGTAAGACTCGGTCTGGTGCTAACAGCTTCGATAGCTGCCTGTTTATTTAACGGTCTGAATAATTCGCTGGAAAATTGCATGCATGCACCCCTACTTTCTAAGTTTGATCCTGGGATCGATAATAACGTAAACAATATCAACAAGGAAATTCATCAAAATAACAAAGGCGGCATAGAAAATCGTCACTCCCATTATCGTCGTATAGTCCCTGTTTGAAATGCTTGTGACGTAGTATCTTCCAAGGCCAGGTATGTTGAATATCCTTTCGACTACAAAGCTTCCTGTAAGTATAGAGGCCGTCAACGGTCCCAGATATGTTACAACCGGTAAAACAGAATTCTTAAGGGCATGTTTCAAGATTACCACGCTTTCCGAAAGACCTTTCGCCCTGGCTGTCCTTATATAATCCTGCTGCAGGGTCTCAAGCATGCTTGATCTTACAAGCCTTGCTATAAAGGCCAAAGGGAAGAATGAAAGTGCGATTCCCGGCATTATTGCATGTGCCAGGGTTTTAAAACCCATTACCGGCAATATTTTCAGCTTTACAGAAAAAATATACTGGCCTAGAGTAGCTATGACAAAGCTTGGTATGGTTACACCCAAAGTAGCTATTATCATTGAAGTGTTATCCTGCCATTTTCCATTTTTTAAGGCAGAGATTACGCCCAACGGAATTCCGAAGATCAAACAAAGTAAAATTGCAAAAAGTCCGAGTTTGGCTGAATTAGGGAACTGTTCGGCTATAATGTCGTTTACTCTTCTGCCCTCGCTTTGCATCGACATTCCGAAGTCAAGTCTTACAACATTCCCCAGCATCTTGAAGTATTGCTGGCTGAGCGGAAGATCAAGCCCGTATTTGGCTTTCAAATTCTGTACAATATTCGGCGGGAGAGCCTTATCCTTGGTAAAAACATTGCCGGGGATAGACCGCATAAGAAAGAATGTCAGTGTTATGATGATGAATAGTGTCAATATAGAATAACCTAGCCGTTTCAGCAAATAAACACCCAATACAACACACCCCTTAAAATGAAAACATAATTTTAATACTAGTCGACTGTCGTAACGCTACATGTAGTTTAAGTTTAATTCACATAATACTGAACTTTTTCATATATTACAACATAAACATTATAATTTTAAGTAACAATATTTCCTAAATAGAACTTAAACTCGCCAGTATAAACCAAAAAAGGCAGCGAATTGAAATGGGGCTTCAAGTACATCATCGTACTCCCAAACAATACCACTTACCCAATTGCAATAAGTATATACTATCAAGATTTCTTATTATTTTCAATGGGTTACATAAAATGCATAATTATTTATTTTACTGTATAAGTAATATGAATAAACCATAAGAGATATGACAGATTGGTAATATTCAGCTATAATTATGTTCTCACCTGATCCTTTAGTCAAGCT
>JAEYOM010000098.1 GCA_023411715.1 Bacillota bacterium
GGTAGATGATTATTTCAGCAAATATCAAAAATAAACTTTTTCTATTTGCTCGAAAAATTTGCACACAAAGAGAAACGTACTGTTTATTAAGAAATAAAAATGATAGTTAGCCTGATTAGGTAAATTAACAGAGCAATAAATTATATCGCAATTTACCCAGGGACGGCCACGTCTGTCTGTTTTTATACTGCAATAAATGTAAAAATTAAAGCAAAATGTGATGGGAAAATTCCGTCTGATTAGGCTAGAATAATTCTATAATAACAATTCAACAAATTATGGAGGATTTTAGCGCACTTAAGGCGCGGATTTCCTCTAAAACATTCAATGGAGGAACAAACATGGAAAAGACACCTGCTTATCTGGATGAAAGCCTTGGTTTTGAAGAACGCGCCAAAGATCTTGTATCCCGTATGACGCTCGAAGAAAAGGCCACACAAATGGTGCACGGCTCCGCTGCTATTCCCAGGCTGGGCATATCCGCATACAACTGGTGGAACGAAGCGCTGCACGGCGTTGCGAGAGCCGGCGTCGCTACTGTATTTCCGCAGGCCATCGGACTTGCTGCATCCTTTGACGAGGATCTGATATTTAAGATCGCCGACGTTATTTCAACGGAAGGCAGAGCTAAATACCACGAAAACATCCGTAAGGGCGATCATGACATATACAAGGGTCTGACCTTCTGGTCGCCCAATATAAATATATTCAGAGATCCCAGGTGGGGGCGCGGTCATGAGACATACGGCGAAGACCCATACCTTACGGGAAGACTCGGCGTGGCTTTCGTCAAGGGCATTCAGGGAAATGACAAGAAATACCTGAAGGCTGCCGCCTGCGCTAAGCATTATGCGGTTCACAGTGGCCCCGAAAGCGAGAGACACCAGTTCAACGCGGTCGTATCAAAGAAGGATATGCGCGAGACATACCTGCCCGCATTCGGCGATCTGGTCAGGGAAGCCGACGTTGAGGCGGTAATGGGCGCATACAACAGGACGAACGGCGAACCATGCTGCGGCAGCAAGACGCTGCTTAAGGACATACTCCGCGGCGAATGGGGCTTTAAAGGCCATGTAACATCGGACTGCTGGGCGATCAAGGACTTCCATGAAGGCCATATGGTCACAAAGACCGCACCCGAATCAGTGGCACTGGCCCTTAAAAACGGCTGTGATGTCAACTGCGGCAACATGTATGCAAATCTGCTCATAGCACATAAGGAAGGCCTGATCAGCGAGGAAGACATCGACCGTTCACTGACGAGGCTCGTAATGACCCGCATGAAACTCGGCATGTTCGATAAACCGGAGCATGTACCGTTCAGCGATACTCCGTATGAACTTAACAGCTGTGAGAGGCACAGCGATTTCTCGGTTGAAGCAGCCAAAAAAACTATGGTACTTCTGAAGAACGAGAGCAATTTGCTGCCGCTTGACAAATCGAAGCTCAAATCCATTGCTGTCATAGGTCCCAACGCGGACAGCCGCGATGCCCTGCAGGGCAATTATTTCGGCACCTCCGACAGATATGTCACGGTATTGGACGGAATCCGCGCGGCAGTCGGCAGCAATACGAGGATATATTATTCACGGGGCTGTCATCTTTACAATGACAAGGCATCAGGTCTGGCGGTTGCCCGCAACCACTTCGGAGAAGCGCTTGCCGCTGCGGAAAAATCCGATGTGGTCATCATGTGCATGGGCCTTGACGCTACCATCGAAGGAGAAGAGGGCGACGTATCCAATGAATATGCAAGCGGTGACAAGCAGCATCTGAATCTTCCCGGCCTGCAGCAGGAGTTGCTGGAAAAAATATACGCGACAGGCAAGCCGATAGTGCTTGTGCTGCTTTCAGGCAGCGCACTTGCAGTGACCTGGGCCGACAAGAATATTCCAGCCATCATACAAGCATGGTATCCGGGAGGACGCGGAGGAGAGGCAGTCGCACAACTGCTCTTCGGGGATTACAGCCCGTCGGGCAGGCTGCCTGTCACGTTCTACGCTTCCACCGAGGAGTTGCCCGATTTCCACGATTACTCCATGGAAAACAGGACTTACAGGTATATGAAGAGCGAAGCACTTTATCCGTTCGGATACGGCCTCAGCTATACCAGATTCGAATACAGCGGGATCAAGGTAAACAGCAGCGTCAAGGCCGGCGAACCTGTGACCTGCAGCGTCAGCGTCAAAAACGCCGGAAAACGCGCGTCCGAAGAGACCGTACAGCTTTATCTCAAGGATGTTGAAGCCAGCGTCACTGTACCGAAATGGCAGCTTAGAGGCATAAAAAAAGTAGAGCTCAGGCCCGGTGAGGAAAAGGAAGTTTCCTTTACAATGACCGCGCGTAAGCTCGCATTGATAGACAATGACGGCAATGCTATCCTGGAGCCCGGCAGATTCGAGATCTATATCGGCGGCAGCCAGCCTGACAATAGAAGCGTCAAGCTTACCGGCACACCTGTGCAGAAAGCGTCCTTCGAGGTAACAGGCAGAAGGCTCGAAATGACATGGTAACAAGGTAAAGGGGCGCATCCGGCATTCAGTTGCGGGACGCGTCCTTTTTTGATATTATGAAACCAGAGGTGTTGGTATGATACTTGAAGGCCTTCACGAAAAGGAGATATTCACGGAACAGTATCCGTTCCGTCTGATCATCAACAGCATTGAGGAATTCCAGTATCCTTTGCACTGGCATAATGCCGCAGAACTCGTCTACAACGCTTCCGGCTATTGCAGCATAGTTGTTTCGGGAAACGAATACATGCTGTCCGACGGCGATTTTCTGCTGATTCCTTCCGGAGAAATCCACGAAATAACAGCAAGCAGCAAGGGCGGAGAGCGTGATATCATACAATTCGACATCACATCGCTCGATTGCTTCGGCGGCATCAACAATATCAGACCCTACATGAAAAATACCGTAAAGATATGCAAAGCTTCCGAGCCCGAACTGCAGCGGTCGATCGAGCGCTGCGTCCTCGACCTGATCGGAGAATATGAAAAAAAGGATTACGCATACGCGCTTTCCCTTAACGCAAGGATATTCGATATAGTAGTCCTTGTCACGAGGCACCTTGCCACTGAACAAAGTATGTTCAGCCCCAGAGAAGGAATAAAAATAGCGGGGCTCAAACAGATCGACCGGGCATTTGAGTATATAGAAAAGAACTACGCTTCCGAAATAACGCTGAAGGATATCTCAAATCATGTGGGTTTCAGTGAATACTATTTTTCGAGGCTCTTCAAGGACGTAACAGGCCAGAATTTTCTGAATTATCTGAACAGCTACAGGGCAAGGCAGGCTGAAAAGCTGTTGAAGCACAGTGAGAATCCTATTCTTGAAATAGCTCTGGAATCGGGTTTCAACAGTCTTGCCACCTTCAACCGCACCTTCAGAAAGGTCAGGGGCTGCTCCCCCACCTTTTACCGCAAAGCATGCCTGTAGCACAAGTTGAACCTTGCCATGGTGCAGAGCCTGATATCAAAAAGTACCTGTAACTACAATAAAAACCCCTTTTACAGTCTTTTGCTTATGCAGTGATTTAGCCGGTTGTGTAGTATGATTGTTTTACGTATTTCGAAGGTGAATAGCCTATCACTTTTCTGAATACGTGGCTGAAGTACAATGGATCGCTGAAACCCATCCTGTCGCTGACCTCCGATACATTCAGGCAGGAACTCCTGAGCAGACCGGCCGCCTCATTCATTCTTATTTTCGTATGATATGCTTGTATGCTCATACCTGTCTTCTGTTTGAATAAACTGCCGACATAGTTATAATTCATGCCAATGTGGGTACTTATATCTGCAGAGCTGATCTTTCTGGAAATGTTGTTTTCAAGGAACGAGATTATCCTTCGAATGATGATATCGGCCTTATCCGCCTTAATCCGGTTTCTCTCCTGGATATAAAGATCGAAAAACACCTCCATTGCGCCGTAGCTTATGAAAGCTATCCTAAAATCATCCGAGGATTTGTACAACCGGTGAAGATTGTTCAGTTTTCTTTCGATCAGCTTCGGGTTATTGACTTTAAGAAGCTTCGGCAGCTGAATATAATAGTTGTAATCCTCTGCGGATAGTTCTCCGGAAAAGGTCAACGCATGGTAATCGTTCATCGGCCGGCTATTTTCTACATCCTGCCCGTCATAGAAATGGATGTAATACCATGTCGTTCCTTCAGGGATCTCAGATTTTCCGAAGTGATGCAGGCCTTTTTTCAGAAAGAATGCGTGTTTCTCACCAACGACGTACTCTTTACCGTTTTCCCAGACTTTCATATACCCTGATACGATATAAATAAATACGTTGAAATCCAGAATCCTGTCCGCGTGAATAAAAGGCCTTTCCGCCCTGCAAAAATCAATGATCCTGATTTTAACAACATCCTTTAGCCCGAGCAAAATTTCAGATCTCATTTCAGCACTACCTCTTTGGATATATATTAGCTAAATGATAATATAAAATTTCAACCGAGTCGAGATGCAATAAGACAGGAAGACAACACATGCCTCCCGGATAATTCCATATTCTCAATTATATTGGATCTTTCCTGCAAGGAGCATATTATTCCAAAATTATTCCAAACAAATAACCATAGCCTTGAAATTACCTGTTATTGTAACTCTGAGACAATTATTCCTAATTTCCGCTTTCATTCCCTTTTCCGAGAAGGTACTCACAATATCAAGACCAATCAGACAGGGCACTTCCAAACAGATATCCTCCGGAAGTGTTCCTCCGAAAGTGTGTATGACGGCAAGCGCCTGCTTTTTATCGAATCTCACCATGATTACCGCCTGCCAGCCTTCCGGATGCCGGTAGCTTTTTAACGTCGGGCCGAACCGGTAGCTGATACCGTCCCGGATCGTAGATGAAACTCTTTTATAAAGTATGATACTTTTATCAACTATCTCCCATTGCTCTTTGCTTAAATCAAACACATCGCCCGAGAGGCACATCCTTCCCAAAAATGTGTTAGCCAGCGAATATACCAGACGGCTCTCCCCGTCTTCCTTGCGAAGGACCGCCCAGATCTGGCTTTGCCGAGGAAGAATGGCACGGTGCAGATTGGCGGCGATAATTGGAATTTCGATACATTCGTGGGCGTCCGAAAAAGAAGACATGCTGGTAAGAAACATCATCGACGGTTCCAGCCTGTGTCCTCCTGAGGAGCAATTCTCTATGACCAGCTCAGGGATCTGTTCCCTAAGCTCTCCGATAAACTGCTGTGTCGCCTGCAATTTCTGCCGGAGCCCTTCTCCGTACGATTCCGACCCGTCGCAGCCAATTCCGATATTATCGTTGTAATCTATCTTCAGATATCCAAAGCTATATTTTTTGAGGAAATTGATCACCTTTTCCGAAAGATATCCCCTAACGAAAGGATCGCTCATATCCCAGAACCGCCTGTCCCCCGCAGTGATCACATATCCGTCCCGCTTCAGGAGGTGTTCCGTATTATGGAACGCATCGGATTGCCTCCCGCATACTTCAAATTCAAACCATATTCCTGGAATCATTCCGCTTGCGCGGATATAATCCAGTGTCTTTTCAAATCCGTTGGGAAACAGCGCTTCACAGAGCTTCCAATCGCCCATGCTGTTGCCCCAGTTTTTTCCGTCTTCCTTGTACCATCCGCAATCTATTACAAAATATGTTATGCCTCGTCCTTTAAGCGCGTTAACTGCTCGCTGTATGTTATCTTCCGCAGGATTACCCCAGGTTGTGCAGTATTCGTTAAAAATAATAGGAAGATCATTTTCAACGGAGGGATTATTGTTCAGGTAATGGGAGTGGAAGCCGGTCAAATTACGGGATACGTCGTCGACCCCGCCTTCCGCTACGGAGAGGATAGCTTTTGGAGTCACGAATATTTCCCCGGGTGCGACCTGCTTTGTCCAATGCCCGAATTCCCTGTCTGCCAGCCCTCCGGAAATGCATAGCGCACTATCCGTTCTGCTCACCTCTATCTGCCAGGACGAAGGACAGGCAATCTGAATTCCCCAACTCACATTATTTTTTGTGTCTTCAATTACCGCATACGGGAAAAACTTTCTGACCGGCATGGAACCGATCTGGCCATAGCGCTCACATCTGGTACCAAATGAAGCCCATGAGGGTTCCAGTTCCAGATTTTCCACAGGAAGGCTTTCCAACCTCCCCTCGGCGCTCCATGCGCTTCTTAGCCTGTGCAGAATAAGTGCGCCTGGTGCATCGTCCGGTTCGAAAGGCGTAATTTCCCCTATTGTGAAACTGGAAATCATCTCAAGGCCAACGTTCTCCGATCCCCCGTTCTGGAAAACGGAGCAGGATTCAAGAGCTTCGGCACCGCAATACCATGTCAGGCGATGCTCCAACGACAGGCCGCGATCGTCCTTCAGTACCGTGACGACAGTTTTGGAATCGGGTTCTTCTACAACATACTGTTTTTCATATTGAAAGCGATATACGGATTCACTGTTTTGCATGGTATGACCATGCGAAAATCCGCCAGGGTAATCATCCCCCAAAATCTTTATCTGCACCAGGGGTCCGATCCTGCATTCCTTGATTGAAACTGCATCGGAAACCCGGCCTTCCGGCATCAGTGCCAGACCTACCTGTTTCGTGTCTTTTTCAATATAATAACGGACTTCTATCGTTCCCAGACCATATCTTGACAATAATTCTTTCACTGGGAGTCCCCCCTTCCCGCTGAATTTATAACTGCCGCACTCTCACTCCAACGTAAAGGAAGCAAGATTTGCGCTTCCCGAACCCGTATATGTAATATACAATGCCTGTATACCATCAGGTATCGCAATGTCGGCTGAGTACTCCTTCCAGACGTTTGTAAACTCTATCGGTATCCTTCCCAAAGCTGCTCCGTTCCAGGAGGTTTTGACTTCAAAAGCACCTTTGGCATATCCGCGTGCCTTGATCGTCACCTTTTTTACACCCTTACAGTCGAAATACTTGAATCCCGCAGTAGCGGAGTCCTTCATATTGGCGATATAGCCGATCTCTTCATCCCCGTCTCTTCCATCCTGGGTTATCTTCGGAAACTGGTTGTTCATCCAAGACGCGGTCCAATCCGTGTACAGGGATTCTTCACTGCAAAATAGATTGCAGGCAAGATACGCCGGGTATTCCCCGCGTCCGGCAAGGGGACCTCCATTGGGCCCGCAGGAGGTCATCTCCGCCTGTGGTATCGAGCCGTTTTCCAGGAAAGTAATAGGTTCGATACAGCCCTGCCTGCTGAAATTCGTTCCATTGGTATGCCTGTGGTAGAAAATATACCACTTCCCCTTTATTTCAACGATGCTGCCATGGTTGTTCCCGCCGTAAAACATGGGTTTTTCCGCCGGTTTGTAAGTATCGATATGCAGATCGCTGTTGCTAACGATCACTCCGCCGTAAACAAATCCTTTAGTCGGGTACTTGCTGGTGGCATAACACAGTTCGTGGAAAACGATTGAAGAATATACGAAATAATAGGTATCGCCTTTTTTCCGGATGGACGGGGCTTCAAAGAACTCATGTCCTTCGTATCCGCTGCCCTTGCTGTATGGCTCGCTGGGCGCTATGAATACCGGTTCTTCCATAATCGTGAGCATATCTGCGCCAAGCACCGTTGCCATAGGACCTTTTCTCGACTTATCGCCTTTAGCGCAAAAACCGGTATACAGATAGGTTTTTTCTCCTTCCGTAAGAACCCCGGGATCGAACTGTGGCTGGTCGCCCTCTCTTTCTCCCAGGCGTGTTCCATCCGGATAGTGTACGTATCCATAGAATTCATACTTGCCCGCCGGAGTATCACAGACGGCTGCCGATACAATGGAGACCTTGTCGAGAACATAATACAGATAATATCGTCCGTCCGGTCCTACCGTAACGTCCGGAGCATAAAGGCACATGCTGCCGTCAGGATTCAAAGGATCGTCCGTTTTTCTATAAATAACTCCTTCATACCGCCAGTCGGCCAGATCCTCCACAGGCGCCGACCAGCAAACATAATCGTTCATGCAATAGACATAGCCGTTAAAACGGTCATGAGAGCCATAAACATAGACTCTGTCGTTAAAAACATAAGGTTCTCCATCCGGAATATACTCCCATGACGGAAGATAAGGGTTAAATCCCTGCTTATTCGTCATCATGCAAACACACCTCGTTTTTACATTTTCTATCAAATAAACCGATTCAAATTATTTAATCTCTTCGTCGAATACGATTGCGACCTTTCCGCATTTTCCTGCTGCCATCAGCTTGTATGCTTCAGATATGTTATCCAGGGTAAAGCGGTTGGTAACGAGGTCTTCCGGATGAATGCCCCAGCGGACCAGTCTTTCGACCAGTTCCTCCATCTTCCAAATGCTCGTGACCCAGGAACCGTAAATGGTTTTCTGCTCGTGGATAATATCCGGACTTGGATTGAACTCGACTGTACCGCCTTCCCCAACGAACACAATCTTTCCCCATTTGCGGGTCGCCCGGATTGCCAGCTGCCGTCCGGAGGTATGACCTGAACAGTCAATGGCTCGTTCCACTCCGTAACTGCCGGTCAGCTTCTGTATCTGTTCCAATGTATCTGCTCCGGAAACAAAAACGTGGTCAGCCAGTTTTTTATCCAGTGCCAGCTGGCAGCGTTCCTTTGTCACATCCACACCGATTAGCTTCTGAGCGCCCATTGCCCTGGCAAGCATCAGTGTGGCAAGACCGACGGGTCCCAATCCTACGACTAATACCGCGTCATTGCCAGATATCCCGATCTTCTCCAGGCCTTCATATACGGTTCCGAATCCACAAGCCACCTGTGCTCCGTCCGTATATGTCAGTTCGTCCGGCAGGAGTACACAATCCTTTTCATCTGCCAGGATGTATGGCGCCATCCCGCCGTCCCTCTGCCAGCCGTATGCCGCCCTGAGCGGACTGGTGCAGCTGATCATATAGCCCCTGCGGCAGTCATTGCAGAGCCCGCATCCTGAAATATGATAAACGATGACCCTGTCTCCCTCTTTGAATCTACGCATTCCCGGTCCGCACTTAACGATCTGGCCGGCAGGTTCATGCCCTGCTATTTTGTCCTGGTAGCCTTCCGGTCCCTTTCCAACGTGCTCGCGGTATATGGCACGTATATCACTGCCGCAGATCGTTGAAGATTTTGTCTTTATCAGGACCTGGCCATGTCCTGGCTCCGGAATTTCTACGTCTTTGAGTACCACTGTGCTGTTACCGGGTAAATAAGCTGCTTTCATAGTATTGCTCATAATATTTCCTCCTATATCCTGACAATATTTATTCAGTCCAGCCTTAAGTCCAAGTTAACGCCGGCATCCCGCAGGAAAGACTTCCGGCTATTCCACGACAACGCCTTTTCTAAGGATGATGTTGGCGTAAAGCGCCTTCTCGCCTGTTGCAACAATAGCGTACGCTTTTTTAGACCTTTCATAGAATGCAAAACGCTCTACGAATTCAATCCTGCCGGTTTTAGGTTCATATTTTTCCACGATCGCCTTATAGATGTCCCATATCACAGGCTTGACAGTATCACCGGGGACAACTGACATCAGTGAAACAGGAGCCTCCACATAGGGGTCCAGAGGGAAAAATTTCAATATGGCTTCGAGCAAATCGGGTACATTATGTCCGTCGCACCTTACCAGCCGGTTCGCCAATGCAGCTGCCGGAAAATTACCATCGGACAGGATAATTTCATCTCCATGTCCCATTTCCATCAGAACTTTAAGCAGCTCCGGGCTGATAATGGATGGTATTCCTTTCAACATGTGATTTTTCCTCCTCATTTTAAATGACAATATGTTAAAAAATCTTATTTTGCGATTTTACCGTCAGGATCCCACAGATCAGTCCAATCCTTTGCATCCTGCCACAGGAATACCTGACCCTTGATCAGCCTGCAGTTCCTGTCAATCGCTGCTACCGCTTTCATTTCTTCGTCTGTGAGCGGCTCCGTTGTGGAACAAAGCAGATTGTTTAAAAAGTGGCTCCGGTCTGTTGAAAAAGGAATGGGGACCTGACCCCTTTGCGCGGCCCATTTGACACAGGCAACTGCGGGATGTACCTTCAGCCTTTCTGCAATTTTCACGATCACCGGATCTTCTATGTCCACCGTATCGCCCTCCGTCCTGTCCCGTTCGGGTCGTTTCGGTGAACCGACCGGGCAGTATCCGATAGGTACTATGTTATGGTTCAGACAGAATTGGAACAACTCCGGCTGTTGGAAGTGAGGATGCAGTTCCATTTCATTCGCAGCCGGCATGATCCTGGCATCCCGCAAAACAAGCTCCAGCTTCGGTGTTGTCATGTTGGATGTGCCGATATGCCTGACGAGGCCCTCATCCACCAGTCTTTCCATCTGCCGCCAGGTTTTCATGTAGTTTTCATGGATATAGGGTACGGCATTGGGATCGCGGGAGTTTACGCTGACACCAGGTGCATGGTGGTTCGGGAATGGCCAGTGCACAAGATATAGATCCAGATAATCCAGTTTGAGATCCTTCAGTGTTTTTTCACACGAGCGCAGGACATCCCCTTCTCCATGCATGTTGTTCCATACTTTGGAGGTAATGAACAATTCCTCGCGCTTTAACCCTTCTTCGATTACTTCCTGTAGGGATTTTCCGATCAAATGCTCATTTCCATAAACGCTTGCACAGTCGATGTGCCTGTAGCCAACGTAAATGGCCTCCTTGATCGCTTTTGCGACCTCCTCCCCGGAATACCGGTCGGAGCCGAAGGTACCAAGGCCTACGCCCGGTATTTTTGCGCCTGTGTAAAAAGTCCTGTGAGGAACCAGACTGGGGTCCACGCCATCCCATGCGGGTTGAAACAGTTTTTCCATATTTGTGATTAGACCTCGCTTTATTAAACGTTTTACTTATTTCTGTTGATTATTAATTAATCGTTTCACTTTCAAAAATAACAATTATAGTTTTGTTTGTCAATAGCTATTTTGACCGGTTTATTTCACAAGGTCCGCTCCCTGATGGATTGCCCGGGAAGCAGAGCCGTTTTCAGTCTTAGCAAGGAAGGATAGTTAGTCCTGTCCCCTCTCAGGCGCTTTAGGATTATGTTGGCGGCAGACTCGCCGATTTGTTGGATTGGCTGCACTACGATTGCAAGATTCGGCTTGACTATCTTTGCAAGTTGCTCGCTATCGAAGCCGACCAGGGAAAGCTCCTCCGGAACAATGACACTGCTTTCGTTAAGTGCCATGACAGCCCCGATGGTCATTTCATAATTGGTAACAAATATGGCATCCGGCGGCTTTTCTGAATTCAAAAACTCCTTCATCCGGTCATAACCGCTTTGTATTTCATAATCTCCGTATTTGATATTCTTTTCATTGACTTTTAGCCCATAATCCTCATGAACTCTCAGATATCCCTTCAGACGTTCCTGAGCTGTATAAATGTCCTGAGGTCCACTGATGATACCGATTTCCCTGTGACCTCTCATGATCAGCTGTTCTACCGTATTATAGGACGCGTTCAGATTATCCACGAGCACTACGTCGCATTCTCCATTTTTCATCGGCCTGTCGATTAAAACGATAGGAATATCCATGTCGATGGCATTCCGGACTCTCTTTTCCGTAATCCCAAGCGGCATTATAATTATACCGTCGACATACTTGCCCATCAAAAAATCAAACTTACTGTTCTCTAACCCGATATCCCGGTTATAATCGCAAATGATCGTACTGTATCCGTTTTTTAGAAAAACCCGCTCTATATGGGATACAATGCTGGTGGCAAAGATGTTCTCCAGGCTGGGAATCAAAACGCCGATCGTCATAGTCTTATTGGTTTTCAGCCCCCTGGCCATGGTATTAACCTTGAAATCAAGTACGCGGATCGCCTCCTCGATCCTGTCCCTGTTTTGTTCCTTTACCGCAACTCCGTTTATATACTTGGATATGGTTGCGGTAGATACTCCGGCATATTTTGCTACATCTTTGATTGTTGCTGCGATTTTAACCACCTCCCATATCTTAAACGATTAACTTTCATTGTACCAGATGCAGGAGTATTGTCAATATTCGGACTGATTTTCCAAATGCCTTCTACTCTCCTCAGATGGCCCCTGGATACTGCTTGTAACCGATCGCAATGTCAATGCCTCATTCCTTGAATTTACCTTCGCCAATAACCTTATCTATTTCCTTGAGATAGGCTATTCCGTCCTAAGCCGCTACTTCCTTCGTAAAATTCAATTCTATTTACTATTTTCTGACGTGTCCGGCTTCATTACCCTGTAATGCAATTTCTCTCCCGTGTACAGAAGGGATACCTGCTCCCTCCCCATCACCTGCACTGTAAAGTCAATCGTTTCTGCCGCTCCTTCAAAAAGCCCTTTTCGCTTCCCTATGGACAAAGCGCCCTCCTTGTCCTTCCATACGATGTCAACGGTGGAATAGGCGCCGTTCTCGTAATTGTAATTATCCTGCTCGTCCTGATAAAGCGTAAACGATCCGTCCGCCCCGGGGTAGACGAGCAGCGTCAGACTGCTTTCGGAGGACGCCGCGCTGTGCTGGGCTGCCTCCGCCATTGGTATGATGGAGCCGGCTTTTACGAATAAGGGTATAATATCCAAAGGCGCAGGCGCTTGAATTACCTTTTCCCCGGAATATCTCTCCCCCGTCCAAAAATCATACCAGTCTGAGCCCGACGGCAGATAGACCTCACGCGTCCTGTCGTCATTTTGCAGCGGCGCCGAATTCTTTCCGAAATACATGGGCTTCGTAACGGGGCAAACCATCAGCGCACTGCCGAACATATACTGGTCCCCGATGTCGTATACCTTTTTATCACCCGTGAAATCGAAAGCCAGCAGCCGCATCATGGTATAGTCCTTCAAGGTGACCATGGCCGCCTGCGAGTAAATATAAGGCATGAGCCGGTAGCGCAGCTCGATGGCTTGGGCTATGGCGTCATAGAACATCCCGCCCTTTTCTCCGAAGTTCCAGATCTCCCGTCTTGTATCCGTGCCATGCGAACGGAATACTGGAAGAAAAGCTCCGAATTGCAGCCATCTTGTATAAAGCTCCCGGTAGCCCTGATCATCACACCCTCCATCAAAATCGCCATTCCAGAACCACATATCCCCCTTTTTGACGAAAAAGGCTCCGATGTCGAGCGTCCAGTAAGGCAATCCCGAGGCGCAGAGGTTCAAGCCGGCCGGGATTTGTTTTTTAAGTGTGCTCCATTTCGCGCAGATATCACCTGACCATAAAATGGCGCCGTACCTCTGCTGCCCAGTGTAACCGCTCCTAGTCAGGTTTACCACTCTTTTTTTATTGGTGGAAGCCCTCTGCCCCTCATATACAGCCCTTGCGTGGAGCAGCGCATACGCGTTGGTATAGGCTTCGTCCATCCAAGCCTTTGCGGCATTGTGAAAATTCATGTAGTTCTGATCAGGCTCGGGCTTTAAGGGCGAGTTCCACTCGGGAGTGACCGGCTCGCTTGAATCGCACCACCAGGCGTCGACACCCTTGGAAAACAACCCTTCGTACGCCTGCTTCCAGTACAGCGAACGCGCCTTTTCATCGAAGGCGTTGTAGGTTTCTGATTGCTGGAACAGGCAGCCATTCTCTTTCATTTCTGCATAATTATCAGTTTCCCGGTACATGTTCGGCCATATGGATATCATAAAATGAGCGCCGTTTTCATGCAGTTTGCGTATCATTGCTTCCGGGTCCGGAAAACGTCTTCGGTCAAAGCTTTTTTGCCCCCACATGCCGTCCTCCCATGACTGCCAATCCAGTACGACGCTGTCCAGCGGGACTTTGCGGCGGCGGTATTCCATTACTGTATCTATGATCTCCTGCTGCGTTTCATATCTTTCCTGGGACTGCATATATCCGAAGGCCCATTTCGGCAGCATAGCCGCTTTCCCCGTAAGCTTCCGGTATCCGTGAACTATATCGTCGAAGCTTTCACCGAAAATGAAATAGTAGTCAAGTTCGTTGGCGGCCTCATTGTAGAGGTATGAACCATATTCATTATCGTTGAAAATCAGAGGCGAGTATGTATCCAGGAGAATTCCGTAACCTCTGGTGGAAAGCAGCATCGGCACGGCAATCTTCATATTGGCCTGATTGAGATATTTTCTGGTGCCACGCAGATCGAGGCTGCCCTCCTCCTGTTGGCCCAGCCCGTAAAGCGCCTCGTCTTCCGCCCATTCGAATTCCAGCCTTGTGTGATAAAGCTTCTTGTCAAAAACCTTCCTGGCGTCGCTTATCACTTCCTTAACACCATCCGGCGTAACGATCTTCTCTACGGCGCTGCTTTCATCCACCAAATATTTGTATGAATCAAACGGAATCAGAGTTTTTCCGCCTCCCGCAGGCTCCTTTGCGAGCAGTCTGCCCGTGCTGTCAAAATATGAAAACCTGCCGGTCGCCTTATCGACTGTCAGAACTAATTTCGCAGTCGATAGCGTGATCTTTGCCGTATCCCCGGTAAACGACCACGGGCAGCTCTCCGTCCATGGCACTGTCCCGGGGCTCCGCATTTCGGAAAAGCGCTCTGACAGCGTATATCTCAGCCTGATGATCGAATCGGAGTAAACCGATATTTTAATTTTCCCATTTTCTGTGACAAGAAGCAATGTATTATCTTCTCTGAAAAAAGAATTGACCGCTGCCTGTTTGCCATTTTTCGCAATAAGCATGGCAAGCCTCCCGGTTTTATTATTTTTTAACTTCAACCCTCGCGGTTACCCCGGCTAGCTTTGCATTCAGGTCCCGTTCACAGGACATATCAAATACGGGCACGCCGTGGATATTGAAATGAACGCGCCGTATACCGGTACACCTAAGGTTGCTTTCCAATGATTCCTGGGCGTGATAGGCGATCATAAGATCATTATTTTCGTCGGTATAAAAAGTGTTATGTCCGGGGCCATACTCATTCTTTACGGAATAATAGGACAGGACGGGCGCGCTGCTCTTTGTCCAATTGCCCGGATCCAGCAGATCGTCCCCCTTCCTGGCCGTCAACAGGCCGAGAACATATGTATAGCCCCCCGCAGCGCCCCCTGAATAGGTAATATATACGTGATCGTCCGTTACTATGGCATAAGGCCCTTCGTTATTGATAGTGCGCAAATTGTTTTCCCAGCCGTACAGCGGCCTTGAAATGAGAACGGGTTCACTCGTGAGCCGCCATGGCTCGGCAGAGTCTGCAGTCGCAATATACAGCATGGAACCGGAATCGTCGGCAGAGCTTATTTCGCTTGTCCAAATACGATAAGACCACATCAAATAGGATATTTCATTTGCTTCAAAGTATGTCATATCAAGAGTAATGCCTTCCGTTGCCAGAAACGTGCCGTCGGATTTTATCACGCGGGCAGGTTCTTCCCAACTGCCGGGATCGATGATGCTGCCGTTCTTTTTTAATTTCATGACATGTGATTGCGGTCCCCATTTCTTACCGCCTACCGCAAAGAAAATGTACAGCTCATTCCCGACCACATGGAATTCCGGAGCCCAGAAGGTCTGAGCGAACCCCTTCGATTCGTCCTTACCCAGGATCAGGTACTCTTTCGCTCCAGTTTTGAAAAGGCCTGATACCGTTTCAGCTTCACGCACATATAAACCGATATCGTCCAGATTGTCATTGGTGGCTATAAAATAATACCTGCCGTTCCACCTAAGAATATCCGGGTCGGCATAACCCGGAGCCAGAGGAAATTTGTAAACATTCTGTACCACAGTACCGGAAATCTCGTATATGCCCGGTTTTCCAAAGTCTATTTTGTCAGTATTCCATTCCACCCGTTTCAGCGCGGTCGAACCATCCGTATAAACTGCTGTTGCCGGCACCCTGGCAACATCTTCCGCCGAAACTGCGGTTATCAGCTCCGGGACCTTGACGGATACATTCTCAAGCGGCGTCCATCTGAGAATGAGTTCGTCGCCGAGCCTGCCGTCTATCTTCAGTACGTTACCGTTAACGGCTCCCTCAGGGCCGCCCGCCAAATCGCCATATTTGAATCTGTCGCCGGGTTCTGCACGAGAAATGCTATGTACGTCATTTATATTGGATAATGTATTCCTGAAAAAGTTGCCGTCGGAGTCCCGCCAATCTATCATGTAAGCCCGGGCGGAAGTATCGTATCTGCAGACGGCCTCCTTTACGTAAGCGTCCCTATGCAAAGCGACGAGCCCGATCTCCCTGAACTGAAACAGATCTTCCGAAGTCCACAGTACCAGCTTTCCCTTGCTCTCCTCATCATCGCTGCCGTCGGCATTGATCCTGACGGCTGTGATCCCGAAAAACCCGTCCGACGTATAAAAGAGAAACGGGTTCTTTAAAGCTTTTTCGTTTATTGAATTGTTGTGTGAGATCGTGGAGGATGCATATAAAATTCCATAATTATTATTCAGTGCCTGATAGTTTTTACCGTCGTTACTGTAAGCGAGATGTGCGCTGTAAGCCAGATGCCCGGAATATTCGCCGTCGACAGGCGTCCTTGTGTATATCAGTACATTCCCTTTTTTATTTACATTTCCCTCAATCATATATTGTCCTCCTACTCCTATACCGTCGTAAAGGGCGAAGCGGGCAAGCCCTCCCGGTTATACAGATTGGCGCCTTCCGGGTTATCCGCCCATGCGTACCTTGCATAAAAAGGTTCCGGAACCTTGTCAGCCCATACCGTGACCTGATCGCCCTCAATACAGGCTTCCGCCGGATGGAATACCTTATCGGCGCCGGCTATTTCGAAGTGTCCGGGCCTTTTTACATCCCCGGGCCTTTTTCCGTCTCCGGGCCTTTGTCCGCCTCCAGGCCTTTGTCCGCCTCCGGGCCTTTTTCCATCCCCGGTCACCAATCCGCCGCCCGTATCGCTGAATGACAGCACAATCCGGTTGCCGTGCCTTTCGGCTGACTCGAACAAGGGGCCGCAAGCCGTCACGGTTTCATCCCCGTAGGCGACTTTTTGTGCGACAAGCGCGAGCCGGCCTCCGACATCCTTCTTATTCCGGGGGTGTACATCGTTCCATTCCCCTATATCGATAGTTACAGCCATTCCCGTAGCAGGTACGGCAAGCGCCTTCCTCTGCGCCTCTCTGAGCGCCGCCCAATTTCCTACCGAAGGCCCGTTTCGCTCGCCGAAATTCGGCAGTTGGACATATATGAAGGGGAAGTCGCCCTGGCCCCATTTTCTTCTCCAGTCGTAAATCAATGCCTTGAACAGGCTTTCGTACTCTTCGGGCTTTTTCGTATTGGACTCGCCCTGATACCATATTGCGCCCTTGATAGCGTAATTTATAGCTGGCGCAAGCATGCCGTTATAGAGTCCTGAAGGTTTCCACATGACAAATGCGGGCTCTGGCATTGGTTCGCTTTGTGCGCCGAGCTTGCACTGCCACTCGCCGCTCAGATCGATGATACGGTCTCCGATATGCAGCTCGTATGGCTTGCCCTTGTAAAAACCACCCCGTGCGGAGCTGTTAACTACCCTGACCACCACCGTGTTTTTCCCCTGTTTCAGCAAACCATCCGGAATATCGTATTCTCTGGGTATATACTGCATTGGCATGGCTCCAACCATCGTACCGTTGATATAAAGCATATCCTCGTCGATCACATTTCCGAAGAGTATTTTTACCGGTTCCCCCTTAAGCGGGAAAGGTATCTCGATTTCCTTCCGGAACCAGACAACGCCGTAGATGCTGCCCAAGCCTTCCTCGTCCCAGTAGGAAGGTATCTTTGCATGCTGCCATCCAGATGCGTCGTAATCAATGGCATAGAAGGGCTTCCCGCCTTCAACCGCCCCTATATCGCTTTTGTCCATACGACGGTGCCATTCTTCGCTGTCCGTCCGGTCTTTTTTATTGAGAGTGTCCAGATAATTCTTGTCCTTAAGCTTTTGCGCCATTTCATAATAATCCGGGAATTGTACAAGGGCCTCCCCGCTCAGCCAGGCTTCTGCGGGCGACCCTCCCTGGCTGGCGTTGATAAGGCCTATCGGGACATGATACTTTTCAAACAGCCTTTCGGCAAAGAAGTAGCCTGCCGCAGTGAAGTTCAATATGCTTTCAGTATTTAACGCCTCCCAGCTCCCGGATCCGAGATCAGTCTGCGGCTTTTGAAAGTCGTAGCTTATCGGAACCGGGAACTGCCGGATGGAATCGTTATCAGCCTTTGCCACCTCGTCGGGATAAATGTCCCTGACTGAGAACATCCTCATTTCCATGTTCGATTGGCCGGAACACAGCCATACGTCGCCCAGAAGTATGTTTTTTACGGTAATACCTTCGGCTCCATCCCCGGTTTCTATCGTCATAACATAGGGTCCGCCGGCATCCTCCGTATGCAGTTCTGCCTGCCATTCCCCATCCCGATCGGCGGCGGCGCTTAAGGTCTTGCCTCCGAAACGTACCTTTACGGTTTCACCCGCTGGCGCCCAGCCCCATATTTTAACCTTTGCGTTTCTTTGTATTACCATGCCGTCGCTGATCAGGCGGGGCAATTTTATTTTGCTCTGATTTTCTGTCATACTCTCCCCACTTATGTTCCTGCCCTGTATTCTTACATTATGTCGTCATTTTGAGACAGTTCACAAACACAGAAGGCGCTTTATCAGGCAGATCAACAATAAGCCCCGTTCCTGTCTGACTGTACTCCACATTAGTTTTCAAGGTCAAGCCTTTTTCCTCGGATCGATACTGAAATGCACCTTGCCTCCCGTCGACCCTGAGAATGGCCCTGCTCTTCTGAGACTGCCGACTGTATTGCCGAAGTAGTCTGTGTTTACTTTCTCATCTGCTTTCACTTCAGGAAGCTGTTCCCTGTATGTTATCTCCATGGTAAGATCGTCGCTGTTTATGACGATCCCCGGATCACTGGTACAGCCTGTCAGGTCAAATCCGCAGAATTCCTGCCATGCAGCCAGATCCAGGCACATTTCGGGCTCGGGGTACATTACGCGCAGATACCCTCCGGGCATCTTCGCATATACATTTCCCTCGGCCTCATTATGTTCGTTCGGGAGGATGATCGCGGCATCTCCGCATTGATAGAACAGATTGTTGAAGAATTTATTCTCCCTCGACGTTCCGCCGCGTTTCACCATAAGGCGAAATGCCACTACCTTTGCAAAAAAGCCCGCCATATTGCATTTGCCGATAAGGTTGTTTACAATCCGGAGCCTGTCCGTACCCTCCAGATAAATGCCATAACCGTTTTTGACACCCGATTCGGTCGTCTTGTACCAGCCGGAAGAGCCGGGTTCCGCCGGTACTGCGTTCCTGTCGTACCTGCCTTCGACATTCCAAATTATATTATTGTCAATGAGGTTCTCCGCATCACGCGTACACTCGATGAAAATATGCTCCCTTGAATCTATGCCGTCAAGGAACAGATTTGACGTTATACGATTGTTCTCGTTTCCGACGTCCATCCACAGCGCATCGCATCCATAGCATTCCTTAATGATGTTGCGGCGTATCAGCGAATTTACGGAATTATGCACCTTGATGCCTCCCGCTTCCCAGGAAAGCTCCATTCGCTGCCAGCCCGTCCCCGTGATCAGGTTGTCCTCGATAAGCATGTTTTTCACAAACAATCCTGCAATGCCGCATACTCCGGCATCTTTGATCGTATTCCGCCGAATGATGGTATTTCCTATCAGCTGCCCCTCGATCAGCTCGTGATGCCAGCATTCGTTACCGCAGTCTATTCCCGTTGCATTCGACCAATCGATGGTACAGTCCTCAATTATCCAATGATGACCACGGTAACAGGAAAGAGAGCCTCTCTGCGGAACCGGGGCTCCGGTAGCCGCATGCGCCATCGTCAGCCCCTTTACCCTGATGTAGGACAGGAACGGTACCTTCGGCGCAAAGCATTGTTCGCGGCTGCTGAGCTCTATGATGTGGTTCGACGGGTCGTCGTCTCCTGAGAGCCGGATATGCACCTTTTGTCCGTTTGCTTCGACCCAGTAAGTATTTTCGTTTTCGCTCAGCATGTTATAAAGCGGGACCTGCTTCATAGGTCTGCCGTCTACGAATACCATACCTCTTCTGTTGAGATAGGTCGTCATATCGGTTTTGTCATATTCGATAAACAACCGGTCATGCAGTATGTTCACGGCGCAGAATGGGTTATAGCCTTTGAAATCCTCGGGATCCAATACGATCTCCCACACATTGATCCCACCCGTATCTACGTTACTTTGGCCGAAGCCTCTGGTAAGCCTCCATCCAACGCTCGGGCTAAAAGCTCTCACTTCCACGGAGGCCTTGATGATTACTTCCTCTCCGTTGAAAGCTTCATAGCTGATCATTTTCCCGGGATTCTCCCCGCCCATGGCGGGCTGTACGGTTTCCCGATATGTGCCGCCGTGGATCAGTACCCTCGTGCCGGGAGTTGCTTTCCCCGCCGCGGCATTGATCGTTTTAAACGGTTTTGAAGCTGAACCCTCGTTGTCGTCGGACGCCTGCGGGTTTTTATTGTCAACGTGCAACTCCCTTTCATATTTCTGAGGTACTTCCCAGAACTCGAACATTTGACCATTGGGAAGCTGTGCGGTAAGATCGCTTTTTTCCGTCATATCATCCATCCTTTCAAACGCTTTGTTAATATAATGAAGCAAGTATTTTGCCGTATTTACACGGTAACTACTTCAGTCCGTAAAATTCTTCCGGATCATAACCCGGGTACGTATCGGTCCTGTCGCTAACAGGCATAATTTCAAGCATCAACAGGCGGTTGCAGGGAATCGCCAGTTCCACCTCATACCTGCCATTCTGCGCAAACAGTTTTGCGTCCGTTTGAAGCGGCTCGGCGGATGCCTGCAGTATCTTTTTCTGCTCGCTGTTGAGGCTCCGGGGTTTACCGAGGTTGCTCCAGGTCTGCAGCGGATTTGCACAGGAACCTCCCACTTCCTTTTTTACAAGCACGGCCCGTTCTCCCACGGAAGGCAGCGATAAAACGTAGCTTTCGTCGGGGGATGGTTCATGATCCCGCATATCGTGCCAGTTCCATCCAATAATCACGTACCTGTCGCCTTTTTTGGTAACAACCAGATGATCGTCCCGGTATAGCAATTCATCACCTGCAGCGGAAAAGAATTCGAATGCGTAGAACGTAGGTTTTTTGATCGAATTCAGCGCAACCAGGCCGAAGCCCCCGTGAAATACGGACTTCGGTACATCCGCCTCTTCAAATACATCGCTGAAGGTCCAGTACGAATAGGAGTCCGCATACTCCCCGGCTTCACTGAGGATACGAGCGATGTATGCGGCATGGAAATCCGTGTCGTGAACCGGGCAAAGCGGGACGTATGAACTGCTGAATTCAGTAATGTGAAGAGGCATACCGGCAATACGTGGATAATCCGCCATAATACGCCGGGTCTCCTTCAGTTCCTCGATCATATAGGTTGGTTCATTCACGGTATGATATATGTAATGGCCGCGTGTAGTCGGCTGATTTGCGGTATAACAGTGCCGGGTGATGAAATCCAGTGGCGAATCGTTCCGTATGCAGTGCTCAAAGAACGCCCTCAGCCACTTTTCCGTATCAACGCCGCAGATAGCCGGTCCTCCCACCTGAATACGCGGGTCGGCCTTCTTGACTGCCCCGGCGGAATAATCATAAAGCTTGAAATATTCTTCCATGGTGCCTGCCCAGAACGGGATATTCGGCTCATTCCATACCTCGACGGGCCAGGTGACCACCTCTTCCCTGCCGTATCTGTCGATTAGGTGTTCCAGGGTAACGCGTATGAGCTCCGCCCATTTTTCATAGGACGCCGGGGGCGTCACATTACCTTTCCAGTAAAACACCGTCTGCTCGCCCGTTTTCAGCTTTTCCGGCATAAACCCCAGTTCCAGGAAAGGCCTGATACCGTTTTCGAGGTAGGTATCCATGATGCGGTCAAGATAGGTGAAATTGTAGAAAGGGTATGATATTCCATCCAATTCCGTTTCACGATATATTCCGACATCGTCGCAAAATAATCCATGACCGCGTATATACCTGAAATGGATGGATTCCTGGACTATTTTCAAATGATCGGCATACTCCTTCTGGAGTGCTAGTCCCATTCTGCCCGTTCCGACACAGTAGGCGGCATTATTTTTGAAAGGTTTTCCCGAAAACGGCACTTGAATTGTTTTCACTGTAAAAGTCCTCCTTATCATATAAATACAGGCTTTGCGGAAAAGGCCTCTACCATCTGCTTCCGGATGGGTGAGGACAAATACGCAAAGTATTTAAAGCTCTTACTTTGATTATACAACCGCAGCTCATGCACGTTGTCCCGTATATGAGCTGCTCGCAGGCATTACAAGCTTTCAGCCTTTTTTCATACTCATCCCTGTTTGTCAGCGGCACGCCGGATTCGACCACTCTTTTGATCTCTGACTCTATTTCACTGTCTGTAACGTGTACGCTTGAAGAGCACCTATGGCACCCGTCTTTCATTTATGTCCCCATCCCCCCGAAGAACAGATATGTCTCTTTTTCAGCGCAACTCCACTTCAATGGCGGCAATTGCACATGCCGGCAATTCAAGAGAAACTTCTTCTTCATTTATGCCTATCTTGTCAAGCGTCCTGGTATCGACCGTATCCGGCCTGTCAAAAGTGTTGTGTGCCGTGACGCTGCCGCTTATCAGCCTGCCTTTAGCTTTAACGGCTTTCATGTTGGCGAAGTTCAGCCCGATATCGGCATTCTTGTCCGCTGACAAATTGACTATCGTAATGTACGCTCTTCCGTCCTCTGCCGATGATGCCGAAATATCCACATTCGGCAGTCCTCTTTCAATGGTTTCCGGTTTCTCCGCCCACGATACCGGAAGCCAACTGGCGTCCTGATGGCCCTTGAACAGGTCAAAAACGTGATATGTCGGAGTTTTTACCATTTTTGCCCCTTCTGTCAGGATGATGGACTGCAGTACATTAATAGTCTGGGCTAAATTACACAGGCGGATGCGATTCGGATATTTCTGGAAGATATGCAGCATAAGTGCGGCGCTCATTGCCGAACGCATGGTGTTTTGCTGGAAAAGGAACGCGTTGTTCGTTCCGGGTTCGTTATCGACCCACATCCCCCATTCGTCAACGGCCATAACCACCTTTTTCTCCGGATCATAGAAATCCATAATGCTCATATTCTGTTTGAAGAGCGCTTCCTTTTCATATGTATTCACAGCCGTCTGATACCAGCTGTCTTTGGAAAATACGGTTCCGCTGGATTCCTCGCCCGGCTTGACATAGCAGTGTACGGACAAGCCTCCCATAAAACTGCCGGCTTCACGCATCAGCGTTTCAATCCAGTCAAGATTCTCCGCATTGTGCCCTCCGGCGACCTTAACAAGCGGAGGAACCTGCCACCAGTTCGTCTCTCCCATTCCCTTGTAATTCTTTACATAGGTTGCGTATCTCTTGAATTCGTTTGCGTAATAATCGGCTTTCATAAAGCCGCCGCAGCCCCAGTTTTCATTTCCGATCCCAAAGAATCTTATCCCCCATGCCCTGTCCCTGCCGTTTTTTCGTCTGAGCTGCGCCATAGGTGAATTGCCGTCGTCAGTCAAATACTCCACCCAGCTTCTCATCTCACGGACAGTGCCGCTTCCCACATTCCCGCATATATACGGTTCACACCCGATCTGTTCGCATAAATCCATGAACTCATGCGTACCAAAATGATTATTTTCCAGTACTCCTCCCCAATGTGTGTTGATCATTGGGGGCCTGTTTTCCTTCGGCCCGACGCCGTCCATCCAGTTGTAATCATCCGCAAAGCATCCCCCGGGCCAGCGTATATTGGGAACCTTGATGGCTTTCATGGCTTCAATTATGTCTGTCCTTATACCTCTCACATTCGGTATTTCCGAGCCCTCGCCCACCCAGTAGCCTCCGTATACACAGCGTCCCAGGTGCTCTGAAAAGTGACCGTAAATATGTCTGTCGATCTTATTGCCTCTGCTTCTCAGGTCGATTATCGCTTTCATATTCTTTCTCCTAATACCTATATTCATCTGAAAATAAGGGATATGTATTATAATAATACATATCCCTTATAAAGATTAGTTTTTTTTTAGCTTTTATTTACTTTACGCTTGCAATTGCCTGAGCGCGCGCATCAGCTATTGTCTTGCATTTTGCAGTATCGGCAGCAACCAGATCGTTCCAGCCGAGGCCCTGGAGATCGG
Organism: Bacillota bacterium; assembly: GCA_023411715.1. GTDB lineage: Bacteria > Bacillota > Clostridia > Acetivibrionales > DTU013 > JAEYOM01. The sequence goes on from JAEYOM010000098.1 coordinate 24,180, forward strand.
TTTTCATTTTTGTCCAGAGCTGATCAAATTCCGCCTGGTTCTTTGCGAATATCATCTTCCAGGAAGTGTTCTTGACCAATTCGGAGCACTGGCTGCGCTTGTTCTTGATGTCGGAGTTGTCAGCACCGAAGCTCATGTTGACCAGCGGTACAACGTCGACCAGGTTGTTCTTGGTGTAATAATCCATCGGATTCTTTGCCTGGTATTTTCCCTGCCAGGTAGTGATCAGTGCCGTCTGGTTGGCTTTCAGGTATGAAGCCCAGTAATTGAAGTTATAGGGTTCTCCTGTATCAGGATCAATGTTCATATCAGCAAGTACACAGGTGTTCACTTTACTCTGTCCATCCTGGTATCCGCCTCCGCCGTATTCGGCCGGTACGGGTGTGTTATTCTGGAATGCAGTCTTTCCGGCTTCGGTAAGCTCATACTTGCCTTCGGAATTCTTTACAAAGTTGAAACCTTCAATACCGTCAGCTACATAACGCAGACCTTCCGGAGAAGATATCCAGTCTACGAATTCGATTACTCTGGCGGGATCCTTGGCCTTGGAGCCGAGAGCAAATGCTCTGCCGTTTCCGTAATAAGCATCAGAGTTCTGTATGATGTGTGTATCGGCTATCGGAACAGATATGACGCCATCCTTATTGTTTCCTCTTTCGATCGTGTTGTAGAAGCCTCTCTGCCAGGTGTACCACAAAAGCATTACGCGATCGCCGGTCAACTTTTCATTTACCTTGTTCCAATCCTGAGATGCGGAATCAGGGTCTACAAGACCTCTCTGATTTGCGTTAAAATAGAACTGAAGGATCTGTTTATACATGCTGTCGTCATCCGTAAAAGGCTTGATTTCACCCTTTGCGTTTAACTGAACGGAGCCTGTGCCTTCCGGCTGCTCCCAGCCATACCAGTTGCACAGCCAACGAACGTTTTCCATAGACCATGTATCCCAGTCTTTCCAAAGGGTAATAGGAACAATAGCTTTGCCGTCATCAGTCTTTGGGTATTTCTCATGCATCTGCTGCAGAACGTCCAGCAGTCCGTTCAGGTTGGCAATAGCCGGAGAGCCGATCCCGGAATAATATTTCCAGGGCATGATCGGGCTTGAGTAAGGATATTCTTCGGAGAATTTCACCGGAGAGCTATCTACTTCATATGTTGGCAATCCATAAATCTTGCCGTCCGGATTGACCTTCTTGAATGAATCGTTATATACCTTGAAATGGTTGTCCATGTATTTGGACAGATTCGGGCTGTTCTTGACATAATCAGTCATATCGGCAACAAGACCTGCCTGTATGCACTCTTCCAACTGGCTGTTGTCGATTATGACCAGATCTCCCAGATTCCCTGCTGCCGATCTGGTCTTGTACAACTGATCACCGGCTACCTGCGGTGAAAGCATGTTCAATTTCAGATTCAGCTTGTCCTTAAGAACCTTGGCATACCATCCGGTCTGTTCACCCTGATAGTTTGCCGCATTGTCATATACGTCGATCGTCAATTCCTGGCTGTGATCGATCGCAGCGGCCTGAGCCGAACCTTCAGCCGCACCGGTGCCTGATGCTGTATTGGATGCTGTTGAAGTGCCCGCGTTATTGGCTGCTCCTCCGCAGCCGGACAGTGCCAGAGACAGCACAAGGAAGCAGGAAAATAACACTAACATCGGCCTTTTTACTGCTTTGTTTCTCATTTTGAATCCTCCCTTTACTTTTTTTATTATAATGGTGCAGGTTAACCCTTTACAGCACCTATCATAATCCCTTTTACGAAAAATCTTTGGAAAATTGGATAAATCAGTAGTATAGGAGCCACAACGATAACTGTAACCGTCATCCGTACCGAGGTTGTGGTCTGTTGTTTTGCGAGACTTTGCAAAGCCATTGCCCCTGTACTCTGCAGGTTCATCATTTTAGCCAGGGAGCTTGCCTGGTTGATATACTGGTACAGTATGAACTGCAAACTGAATAATTTACTGTCAGTTACTAAAATCAGCGTATCCTGGAAGGAATTCCACTGGCTTACCGCCGCAAATATGGCAACCGTAGCCAATATCGGCTGGATTAAAGGCAGCATGATCGACCAGAAGAATGTCATTATGCCCGCCCCGTCGATTTCGGCAGCCTGCTGAAGTTCCTTCGGCGTTGACTCCACAAAGGTTTTTACAAGAATGATGAAAAATGGAGACACAATTGTAGGCAGAATGTATGCGAGGAAATTATTTGTCATGTGCAGCGTATTCATAGTAAGATACCAGGGGATAATTCCCGCATTGAAATACATCGTGATAATTGTGAACCTGTACCAGAATTTTCTGCCCCACATATCCTCCTGTGTAAACATGAAGCCCAGAAGTGCGGATGCGATTACCGTCAGCAGCGTTCCGATAACAGTTCTCCCGACGGATATCACAGAAGCATTCCACAATCCGGGTATTTTGAAAACATCTTTATAATTCTGCAAATGAATCCCGATGGGGTAAAAGATGACTTCTCCCCTCGCACTTATGTCATTTGCGCTTAATGTGTTGATTATGACGTAGTAAAACGGGTAGATACAAATAATGGCAAACAGAGTAAATATAACATACGTTAATACACTAATCGTTTTATCAGAAGCACTGCCGCGAATTTTTGTCTTTAGTGCATTGTGTCCAGGAGCTGTAGCTAAATTGCTCATACGATGCTCTCTCCTCTGAATAGTTTTGACATACCGTTTACAACAAACAGAAGCGCAACGCTTACTATACTCTTGAGCATGCTGATGGCGGCCGAAACGGAGTAACTGCCGCCCAATGTTGCCAGATTGAATACGTACAGATCCAGAACCTGTATGGTATCCTTGTTAAATGCATTTTGGAATACGTAGTACTGTTCCATTCCATTGTTCAGGAAGCTCGCAATCTGCAGCATCAGCAAAACAAAATACGTGGGAAGCAGGCTTGGAATGGTGATATGCCTGATTACCTGCATTCTTGTCGCACCGTCGACCCGGGCCGCTTCATACAGCGATTCGTCGATCCCGGACATAGCCGCGATATACATTATGGCCGACCACCCCAATGATTTCCACGTCATCCATACCCACATCGTAATCCAGACATGCGAAGAGGATTGCAGAAACAAAACCGGCTGACCGGTGGCCCCGAGTATTTTCAGCAGGCCGTTTAACATACCTTCGCTGGAGAACATGGAGAACGCAAGCGAATAGGTCAATACCCAGCTTATAAAATTCGGGAGGGTAGTAACGGTCTGAATCACTTTCCTGTAACGTGCACTTCTCATTTCATTCAGGAATACGGCAAAAACCATGGGAAGCCAGGAAAATGCGATAGCTATGCCGCTTATTCCGAATGTGTTCTTGAGCACCTGCAATATCTGGTCGATCTTTACCTGATTTTCCACCATTGAACGAAACCACATCAAACCAACAAAAGGCGATTTTGATAAGGGGATCGGCGGCATATAGTCAAAGAATGCATAAACCCATCCATAGAGCGGATAATATGCAAATACTGCCAGCAAAACCATGAATGGCGATATATACAGAAACTTTTTTATTCCTGCGCCTTTCTTGCTGCTGTTTCTAATCTCTTGCATTATCTCACCTTCACTTTTTAATTGGTATTTTTGAGACTATATTTGACAGATAATGATCTGTTAACGGGTTGGTTATTACTCCACAGTCCTGTAAATATTATAAAATCAGCGGATTTGCATTACTACCAACATGATTTTACTTCGTTATCTTTTGTTTACTTCTTCAAATTTGAATTGAGGCCAAATAGTTGTTCATTCTTTACCTATTTATCATTTGTTGACTTTTTTCATTACCGCTGCTTTTTATTGATATTCAGACATAATAACAAAAGGCAGGTTCCATATTAGGAACACTGCCCTGCTGTAAATGACCGCTTAATCGTTCAATGGTCGTCCGATTTTTAAGATTTTGCTTTAGAAGATTCGTACCACAGATTTACATCCTTTGTAATATCAGCTCCTCCAAGCATGTTCCAATCGCTTACGAATTTATCGAATTCGCTGATCGGAGCTTCGCCCATGATTATTTTTATGAACTCCTCCCTTTCCATCTGGTCAAGAGCGGACTTCTTTTCAACCATGGATTTCGTTGGGGCGCCTGTGAATTTTTCCTTGTAGAACTGGCCGTTCGCGTAATATTGCAAGCTCCACTGGTAAACGCCCTGCGGCCCATAAATCTTCATCCATCCCCACTGCGTTTTATCGCCGTCTTCAAACGCTTTTATATTTCTCTCGATGGTTGCCGGCTCGCCGGTCAATTTATTCAATGTATTGGTACTGCGGGCCTCATTGAGCGTCTGCATCGCTTTGGCGTTTTTAGAAGGCGGAGCGGGATACACGGGAGAAAATTTCCATACGCCCACGCTTCCGTTTTCAGCCGGCATATAGTATTTATTAAAGTCGGCCGTTTCACCCCAGCATTTTTCTGCATGCATATTCATCAGCTTGATAAGCGCTTCCGGATGTTCGTATCCTTTTCTGACGGCAAAAAAATGGATTGCTCCAAATTTCGCCGGAGAGTATACCTTTCCGCTGTCTGCGGAAACGAGGGGATAACCCGTCCAATCAGCATTCGGATTGTTCTTGTAGTCGCTGATAAGCGGATACATAGGGTTCCACTGGGCTCCGTACTCCAGGCCGATCCTTCCGTCAGCAATGGTTTCAGCAACCTTTATCATATCCTTTACGGCGAATTCTATGTCGATCTCACCGGCCTTGTACATATCGGCCAATATCTGAAGCGTGTGCTTCACTTCAGGCTGGATACTGCCCCAGGCCAGTTTACCCCAACCATCCTCGATCCACATATTCGGATATGCGTGATATCCGGCAAAAAAGCCCTCCAATCCCGTACTTCCGCTGTACAGGTCCTTTGTGACGGCAAGACCGTAGGTGTCGTTTTGTCCGTTTCCATCCGGATCCGACACAGTAAACGCCTTGCATATCTTAAGAACATCGTCCATATTCTTTGGAGGTGTAAGGCCAAGTTTTTTGAGCCAATCCGCCCTGATCCATGTATAAATGCCATCCCCGTATACGTCGGGGGTAATGGCCAAAGCCATCAATTTTCCGTTGATGGTGGAACAGTCCAAAACGGAAGGGCCCTGTTGTTTGTAACAGTCCTTTATCATCGGCGAGGCATAGTCGTTCCAATATGGCGTAAGATCGGTTATCATTCCGGTATCAGTAAGCTGCTGTAACTGATAAGCATTAACGTTCACAACATCCGGAAGGTTCCCGGAGGCCAGTGTCACGGTGATCTTCTGCGAGTATGCGTCAGAATCTTCGTTTCCTATCACTGTCCAGTCATATTTTACGTTGATACCGAGTTCATCCCTGTATACGTCGAACCATCGGTTATTATCGATTGTTTCACCCGGACAGTTGGATATGACATTGGATAAATAATCATCGTCAATGCCGCGTACGAAGGAAATATCTATAGTCGGCACATACTTGCCCAACGGATCTTCAGCGCCAACTTCCTGAGTACCCGTAACAACTGTTGAAGGGGCGTTCTGCGCAGCTGTTCCCAATGCGTGATTTTCACTGGAAGATTTTAGCGGGCTGCAGGCCGACAGTAGACTTAAGGACAAAGCAACAGCCGCAGTTATGGAAATAGCTTTGTTGTAATAGCCGTGCTTCATTTACTCTCCTCCGTACCTCGTATATTTTTCGTGGCTTTGATTATTATTATAATTCAAAATATTCAAAATTTCTAAAATCTGCACAGCCGCCTGTTTCTGTTTCCGAATAATAAAACAAGCCTATACGGCAGCCAATAAACAAATCAAGCGTGTATTTCATCTGCAGCTCCCGTCCGATCTTTCTCCAATTGACGCCATCCTCCGAAATATGGAAAGAGGCAATATCCCTGCCGTTTTCAAAGTCGAATGCTATCTTCAGGAATATGCGTTTTCCGGAGAATCGGACTTCATATTCGGCTGTCTGCCTGCCGCTGCCATTTCTCCCGCATAGCAGGACTTTACCTTCGCCTTTGCTGCCGAGCTTTACTCCCACCGCTCCGTAATTGCCCTGCAATGCGACAAGTCCCGCATAATCTCCGGGTTGCATACCTTCCGTATCCAATTCGACCGTAAAAGAGCAACCGGGTCCGCTGGTCCTTTGCGTCAGTATATTCCTGGCTGTCAATATATCCTTCGCGGGGGTTTTGGTGCGCAGCCTCAAAAAGCCAGGACGTTCTGTAAAAGACCAGCATTCCGCATCCGGATTATGATTCCACTCCCACCGCAGATCCAGCACATTCTCCGTATGATTAAAGAAATCGCTTATTATAAGCGGTTTGGCAGCATACTCCTGAAAAGGGACTTCAAAGCTTTCAGGCACCTTACCGTTCTGTCCTATGACCGGCCATCCGTTACTCCAGGTCACAGGTATCAGATAGGGTATCCTGCCGACAGCCCCGTGATCCTGGAACAAAACGGCATACCAGTCGCCGTCCGGGGTATCGATCAGGGCTCCCTGCGCTACTCCCATATTCTGATATCCCATATCGTCATCGAGCAGTACCTTCCATTCATAATCTCCCAGCAGCTCCCGGGAGCGGTAACACACTACGCGCCGCCTTCCATGCCCGTATTTGGGCCAATCAATGAACAGCAGATAATAATACCCATTCAGTTTGTATGCACGGCAGCCTTCGCAGCGCAGCCGCATATTTTCGGAGGGTGTATTGAAAAGTATCCTGTCAATGCCATCCTCTTTCACACCGGACAGGTCCTCCTTCAGCTCGACGATGCCGATTTCCCCGTTTCCGTAAATGAGATAGGGCCTGTTTTCATCGAACAGGAAAGACATGTCGTGGTATACATTCTCCAGTATGTATCTGTCCCATCCGCTTTTTTCGATATCATCGGTGTAGCAGATATAAGTCCTCTTCATATCGTGGCAAACAAAGCATGCATAATATTTACCGCAGTGATATTTAAGACTGGTAGCCCACTGTCCCTTTCCATACGCGTGCTTGCCGTTTTTCAACTGATATATGTCGTTATCCTCGATACTGTTGAATATGTACGAAACGATTTCCCAATGAACCAGATCCTTTGATTTCAGGATCGGACCTCCGGGCATCATGAACATAGTCGTCGATACCATATAATACGTATCGCCGACGCGCAATACGTCGGGATCAGGCATATCTGCCCAAATAATTGGGTTCGTCACCAACATTTTAATAGTCGTTCCTTTCACTGTTATATCATTTGCAGGGGTTAGTTTTTGTTCTACTGTTCCCTTTTCTTGAAATGCTGCCTTATCAGGAATTTCATGAGATCGTCCGGCTGTTTCCTGACAAATTCGGGTTTATCTCCGAATACCATGCCATACGGAGCCTCGGGAGTGTACGGCTCCCAACCCGGCATGTCTTCGCCTGTGGAATCTTTTCCATTGGGATCCCCGGAACGTATAAAATTGGCCCAGTAATTGCACATCTGGCGCGCAAGGTCGTAATGCTTTCCTGTAAATGGCCTCCAGCACTTGGCCAGAGTCTCGAAGAAGAACCAGAGATCCACGGAATGAAATGTTCCTGGGTTATCCCAGCCCGGTATTTCCGCATCGAAATCATAGTAATACATGGGAACATTGGCGCCGGTACCGGCATTGCCCTGTATTGCAATCCGGGCAGCATATTCAATGCTGCTTACCGACGCTTTTTTCAGTACCTTGTCAATATCGCCCGACTCAGCCTGACAAAGCGCAAGATATTCTCCCGCGTCATCGCCGAACATTTCAACTGCCAGTTCCCGAAGCTCGTCGAGGGTCCCGACGTTCGGAAAACTAAAAAACTCGGATGAAGTGTTGCCCAAAAGTACCGGCACCATCCAGCGCTTTTTTTCAAGGAACAGGTCAAATGCGACATCCGTGCTGAACTTATTGTCAACGATGGTGCCCCAGAAGCCCCAGAACGTCAATTTCTCGTATTCCAGCATCTTATCGCGGATATATAGAGCGTCGAGCTTTCTTGCTTCGGCCAGTGACTTAACTCCAATGAATTCGAAGAATTTCTTCCCCTCCTGCTCCGCTTCCGAAAGGTCGCGCCTGACAAAGGGCATGGGATTGCCAGGGTAAAGCTTTGTAAATATGCCGCTCTGTACTATAGCTTTATGAAACAGGCCTTCATTCTGGGGAGATGTCAGTTGGCTCATTACACTTCCGCCGCCTGCCGACTGGCCGCCTATTGTTATATTGTCGGGATCGCCGCCAAAGGCTGCGATATTCCGTCTTACCCACCTTGTGCCGTACTGCTGGTCAAGATTGCCGAAGTTTGCCGGAGCTTCCGGCGCTTCCGCCGTTATATCAGGATGGCATAAAAAGCCGAAGACGTTAAGACGATAATTGACAGATACGACAACTATTCCCCTGCGGGCTATGCGCTCACCGTCAAATTCCATCTCAGCCGTATTTCCGACCTGGAGCCCGCCTCCGAAGTACCATACAAATACCGGAAGCTTCTCATCCATGCTGCATGCGGGCGTCCATACGTTAAGGTAAAGGCAGTCCTCATCCATTGGGATGTCCGGATCCACTGCCCATTCCCTGGAGTAAATATCGCTTTTATTTAACCCCGGGATCGCCTGCATCGATATGGGAGCAAATTCGAATGCTTTCAATACACCCTCCCAATCTTTTGCGGGCTGAGGCGCGCGCCAGCGATTTTCACCCACGGGCGGCGCGGCAAAAGGAATACCCTTGAAGCTTGTGATTCGGGGATCCGCAGCCGGCAGGCCTTGAACCGCACCATTTTCAACCTTTACAACTCTCAACATGATAAATTATCCCCCTTCCTGAATGCTAGCTTCATTATAAAAGCTTAGAATAAAGATAACCATTTACTTGTTTTTACTTCGTTATCATTTCTTTACCTTTTGGAAGTTTTATTTTGTTTTCATTTGTTTCCCCGTAAGGATCGCATCATGGTATTCCTGCGGGGAGCTTCCTGTGAATTTCCTGAAAAAACGCGTGAATGAGGCGGCTGTTTCGTAGCCTACCATTTTGGCGACTTCATGTATTTTTATGTTGTCTTTTTCAAGCATTTTCTTGGCCTCTTTAATACGGGCATTATCAATAAACTCGGAAAGATTTATCCCAATAGCCTGTTTGTAAAAGCGTGAAAGATAGGAGGGATTCAGAAAAACCTGTTCTGCCAGCCTGACCAGTGAGAGGTCTTCATTCAAATGCGTTTCCACAAAATTTTGTATACAATCTATCGCATTGTCCGTCCTTCTTTTCTGTTCCTCGTTCTGGAGCTTGAAAAGTACCTCGGACAACTCGTTAAGGTACGTTACCGCTTCGTCCCACGATTCGTGCTTATCTATATGCATGAGCTTATAAAGATTGATATGGAAGGCCACTTTTCCCGAGAGCTTCCAGCGGTTGATATAGGACAGAAGTATCATGGAGACCTTGAAGTAGGCTTCAATTGCAAGATCGTTGTTCATGCTTCGAATCGGCTTCAAAGGCTCTGTCAGTCCGGATAAGGCAAGAAAGTATTTCTCATTTTGTCCTGATTCCAGATATGACTCTATCACTTCGAGGTTTTTCTGTCTCAACCGCAGTTCAAGGTCTTCCGGATCGGCTTCAAGTTCAAGCGGTTCGGCAGCATGATCATTATTCAATATATTATTTTTAAATTCGCTATCAACCAAAAACATTTCCATTCCTGAACCTACACGGTAATTCAACAGCTGGCACAGCGAATAGTACTTTCGGGAAACCTCATCCCACCTGCAGGGCTCTCCGCTTAGGGCAAAGCTTATTGACAAGCCTATGGATTCCCTGCAAACGTTCTGGATCATCTCAAGCGTTCCCTTCAAAAACGAACTGGTCTGCTCAAATCGGACAGCTGTATTTTTCTGGGCTGCGACCAGCTGAAGCTTGGGCTGAATAAAAATAACAAACCTGTAACCCTCATCCGTTACGTTGATGTTTCGTACGTTGGTATTCAGGTATTGGTCGACAAGAAGCTTAATTGAGTATAGGCTTTGTATCTTGTCCCAGTAAGAGCTGTTCGGCGGCATATTGTCGATCTGTCCCAAAAGCAGTATAACCGGAAGATCCGGAGACATAGGCACTGAAAGCTTCTCAAACTGTGATTTGTCTACGCTAAGTGCAGAATCCTCATGCAGCAGGTGGAGAAAATAATCTTTCTGGAACAGATCCAGTGCCATATTCATCCGTTCCTTCGCTTCATGGATAAGATTCTCTGTTTTGATCCCCTTCTGTATTTCCCTTATGGCATTCTCAACAGCGTCGATCACTTTATCGTTATCTTCCGTTTTTAAGATATAGCTGACCCCATTGTACTGGATTGCCTTATACACATATTCGAACTCATTGTAACCGGTAAGGAAAATGACCTTGCATTGCGGCCAGCGCGCAAAAATCTTTTCCATCAACTGCAGGCCGTCTATCTCAGGCATCCTGATATCCGTCAGCACAATGTCGATCCTCGTTCTGTTCAGCCACTCTATCGCCTCTTCGCCGGAGTATGCCTTATAAACGTCCAGATCGAGGCGTTTCAGGCTATTAAATATTTCATACAAGCCATTTACGATTATCTCCTCATCATCTACTATCAGAAGTCTGTACATTACCTTCAACCCCCTGCATTTTGATCCCGAGAACGGCCTTCAGTCCTCCCAATTCGCTTCTCGACAGCCTGAGCCCGCTTTCTTCACCGAATACCAGCCTGATGCGCCGATGTATATTTATTATACCTGTCGTTTCGAGACCTTCCGCGTCGGATTCCAGTGAATTCTGCAGTTCGGCCAATCCGGTATCCGTTATGGTACTTCCATTATCTTCGACGATAATATCCAACTCATATCCCGACTCTTCAAAACTCACCTTAACTACCCCGCTGGCTCTTTTATTCTCTATCCCGTGCTCGAACGCATTTTCTATGAGCGGCTGGACAATAAGTCTCGGGACGCTTAACTTATTATATTTTTCAGGGCATTCCCCGAATTGGATCTGGAGCCTTTTGGAAAATCTCATGCGCTGTATCTCCGTATACACTTTTGCATGCTGTATTTCCTCCTCCAGCGGGATATAATCCGAGGAGTTTCTGGTGACAAACCGGAAATATTCTCCGAGATGTTTTGTAAAAGGTATCAGATTTTCATCGCCGATCGTGGCCATGGTATTTATCATAAAAAAGCTGTTATACAGGAAATGCGGATTGATCTGTGATTGCAAATGCTTCAATTCAGCTCTCTGCATCAGTATCTTCTGGTTATATACCTGATTTATAAGCATGTTGAGATATTTCACCATCTCATTAAAACGGTTATACAAATAGCCGAACTCATTTTTAGAATCATGGTTGATCGATACCCCCAGATCTCCGCTTTCCACCCTGCGGAAGGACTCCACCAGCTGCAGGAGCGGCTTGTGCATGAACCTGTAGGTCGAATATGAATATATGATGATGATAAACACGGCGGCAACGGTGAAAATCCATACCCAGGCATAAAAATTGCGAATGGGCTTCAGAATGATTTCCTCCGGGATATATTTCAATAGAACCATGTTTAAATACTCGGATTTTGCGTAAACGATGTAATACCGCCTGTTATCGATCCGTATAAAATCCATGCCGCTATAGTTATTCCCCAATTTGCCGGTAAAATTTTTAGCGGACGGTATGTTGCCGGCACCCGATTGGTTCATAATAACGTCGTTGTTAACCATACTGATCAGGAACGAACCGCTATTCTCATATGTGTTAAACTGGGACAAAGCCTGTTTCAGCGCTGTCTTATTCAGTTCGACAACGATCAGGTATAAGGATTCATCGGCTCCGAGCTGCTGCAGGGTACTGAGGTAAAGGCCTCCATTATAGCTGATTATCTGCGCCCCCATAAACCCGACCGGAACTCGTATGTTATAATATTTTTCCCTGTCGAGCGTATCAACTCCGGTATTTGAAGATATTGTCTTATTAATCGGCAAGATATGAACACTGACGTCATTTATATAAATACTGCTGTTTTTAATCATCGCGAGCTTTTGCTGAAGCCGCCGCATACAGTCTACCCGCTGGTACGTATCCATTACCTGCCACCTTACGGCAAGCTTATTAAGATCTTCATCGTTAAGGCAGTCATATTGAAGTATCTTGATTCTCTCTATTTCCTTTTCCAGGCCTTGCATATAAAACGACACCTGCGCCGTGGTTGACTTGGAAATTTCATTCTTGACAGTGCGCAGACCCCAGTAATATATATAAATACCCAGCATGTAAATTGGAATAATGATAACAAGAAAGGTGATGACCAATCGGCTGAAAATGCTGTTATTCAATTGCAGCTTCCCTATCTTCAAAATCCCGCCACCTCACTGATTTCCTTAGTAAGCAAATAATTATATATCGATAGCAGATTAATTATACCATATATCGAATATATAACTCACTGTCAAAATCAAAGCGACGAACAGCGCGGATTCTGTACGCATTTTAAAGCCTCTGTATGGAATCTATCCATTCCTTATGCCTTCCGTCTCTCAGAAAAACAGGGATGATATCAATGGGCGCGTCGACATGCACTACCTGCCCTCCCTCGTAGGATTCACCACTCCAAAGGCTGGTCCATCCGGAACCCACAGGAAGGTAAACATCCCTCGCCGTCATATTTTCATATGCGACCGGTGCGACCAGCAGATCGCCGCCGAACATATACTGATCCTTCAGAATCCAGCATGATTCGTCTTCAGGAAATTCATAGAACATGGTCCTCATTACCGGTGTGCCCTTTTCATGGGCCTGCCTCATTAGCTCGCGCGTATACGGACGCATTGTTTCTCTTAGCTTCATATACCTTACGAGTATTTCATAGGCTTTTTCACCAAAGCTCCATACTTCATTATCGCGTCCTGTAAACAGCGCAGGACTCCCGTCCTTTTTATACAGTTTGGTATCGGGCTGCCTGTCCCCGTGCAGGCGCATGACCGGGCTGAAGGTTCCGTACTGGAACCAGCGTATCAGCAGTTGCCTGAACCTTTCGTCCTCCGGGATTCCTCCGTGAAAACCTCCTATGTCAGTAGTCCACCACGGTATCCCGCATATTCCCATTTGGAGCCCTGCACAGATCTGTTTCCTGAAATCCTCAAATGAAGAGTGGATATCCCCCGACCAGACAAGTGCTCCGTACCGCTGGCTCCCAAGCCAGGCGCACCTGACCAGATTTACAATATTCTGCTGTCCTTCGGTCTCCATTCCTTCGTAAAACGTCCTGGAATACATCTGAGGGTAAATATTGCCTATCTGAACATTGGGCCCGGCGTAGTAGCGATAGTTTTCAAAGTCGTAAACACTGTATTCCGGTTCTGCTTCATCGAGCCAGAATATTTTTATACCGTAATCGTAATAATTCTTCCTGCACTTCTCCCAAACGTATTTTCTTGCCGCGGGGTTGGTCGCGTCATAGAAATTGCTGAAGCCTCCGAACAGCATGCTTATGTTGACTCCCATTTCAGGCCTGACCAGCAGGTTTTCCTGCCGCATTTCTTCATAGTTCTCGCTTTCCAGGTCGATCTGCGGCCAGACAGATACCATCAGTTCAATGCCCATTTCCTTCAGCTCGTCGACCATTGCTTTGGAATCGGGGAAGAATTCCTCATCAAATCTGAAGTCACCCATTTTAGGCCAGTGGAAGAAGTCGCAAACGATAACGTCTATGGGCAGGTTCCTGCGTTTGTATTCCCTTGCGACCTCAAGCAGCTGCTCCTGACTGTAATACCTTAGTTTGCACTGCCAGAAACCGAGACCGTATTCAGGCATCATAGGGACCCTTCCGGTAACGCCGGTGAAGGCTTCCTCTATTTCTGCCGGCGTGTCTCCGGCAGTTATCCAGTAATCCAACTGTTTCGTACTCTCTGCATGCCATTCGGTCCTGTTCCTGTTGAAGCTGGCGCTTCCTATGGCCGGGTTGTGCCATAGAAATCCGTATCCGAGGCTTGAAAGCACAAACGGAATACTGGCCTGTGAGTTCCTGTGGGCCAGTTCGAAGCTGCAGTTCTTGATATCCATTATCTCCTGCTGATACTGCCCCATACCGTAAAGCTTTTCGTTTTCATTCGATTCGAAGGAAGCCGTCAGACGAAAATCACCGCCGATTATCGGCTTGAATTTTCGGGCCTGAAGGTTGAGGGCCCCATGGTTGCCGAGCTCTTGAAGAAGCAGCTTTCCGTATTGGTTGTAATAGCTGATACGGCAGTTCTTCGTCCACTCGATTTCTTCCAAGACAGCTTTGATTTTTCCATTGATAATCGAAGCTGTCTTCCCACTGATCTCAATTTGCGGGTCACATTTATTTGAAGGCAAAAGAGCGTAATCCGTATCCAGAATCTCTCCCATCATAACTGAGCGTATTCTGAGGCTGTTATTGTTCCATGGCTCTATTACAAGCTTTTCCCCGTTGTAACTCCAGACCAGCTTATTTCTTTCAGTATGGAAAACCCCCATGCTTTTACCCTCCGTCATTGATGGTATCGTACAATTGCTCCCTGGCGCAACCAGCGATTTGCCTTTCCATATACCCGCTCCTGACTCCCAGACCCCAGCAGACCCTCTTCGGATCCTTAGTACCTATGAGCCTTATATGCGTTTTCTATTTCTTTTTGCCAAAACGTATTACATTCCAGGATAATTTATTAAGGACCGATTTGGCTGTATTGTCCTCGACTATTGTGTTTCCTCCGTTATGAGGTACTACATTGAATGGGTTTTCCAACGTATTCGTTGCGTTCTTGTTCTCATGTTCAAGAACAATATGCTCTATTACCTCATATCCCGGGAAAGCACGCAGGTCTGTTTCGACGAGCATTGACTCCTCTTCGTCTCTGTTCACACAGAACATCGTGAGTTCCTCCTTCTCCTCGTCATACAACGAAACAGTTTCAATGTAAGGTACATCGCAGAAATCCTCACTATCGTACGAAGGGGATTTAACACACGCTTGAAGCACCTGTCCCCTTCCATACGAGGACGCGTGCAGATAGGGATAGAAAATGGTATTCCTCCAGGAACCGCCTCCGGTCGCAGTCATTATCGGCGCGATCGTATTTATGAGCTGAGCTATGCATGCCATCCTTACACGGTCGGCGTGCTTCAGCAGTGTGATGAGCATACAGCCTACCACGAGCGCATCCTGAAGATCGTATATGTTTTCATTAATCGGCTGGGCATTTTTCCAGCGCATATCTCCGGTAATATCCGTCGGATACCAGACATTCCATTCGTCAAAGGACAGGTGGAGCGTCTTTTTGCTGTGAGTCTTAGCTTTGATATAATCACAAATGGAAATTACGGATTTAATAAAATAATCCATATCCAAAGAACGGGCAAGGAAGTTGGCCGTACCCTTCTCGTCATTCTTATAATAAGTATGAAGCGACAAATAATCGACATACTGGTAGGTATGTTCAAGAGTAGTTGCTTCCCACTCGCCAAACGTGGGCATACCGCTGCCCGAGCTTCCGCAGGATACAAGTTCTATGTCGGGGTCGACCCATTTCATGACCTTCGCGGTTTCACTGGCTATACGTCCATATTCCTCGGTAGTTTTGTGACAGATCTGCCAGGGTCCGTCCATCTCATTTCCGAGGCACCAGGTTTTTATACCATGGGGTTTCTCGTAACCATGGGAACGACGCAAATCGCTGTAATATGTTCCTCCGGGATGGTTGCAGTATTCCACGAGGTGCCGGGCTTCATCCGGTCCCCCGGTACCCAGGTTTACCGCCATCATCACTTCTGTATCCGCATACTTTGCCCAATCGACGAATTCATTAGTGCCTATCCGGTTCGTTTCAACCGAGGCCCATGCCAAATCCAACCTTTTAGGCCTCTTTTCAACAGGCCCGATCCCATCCTCCCAATTATAACCCGACAAAAAATTTCCGCCGGGATATCGGACTATTGGTACCTTAAGCTCCCTGACAAGATCGATAACATCCTGCCGAAATCCTTTTTCATTGGCTGACGGATGGTCCGGCTCATATATACCGCCGTATACGGAACGGCCCCATTGCTCAATAAACGAGCCGAAAATCCTTTTATCAACCTTGCCGATACTGAAATCCTTATCGAGCTTGACACTTGCTTTTTTCATGACTTGTCACCTCATACCGATATTTGTTTTCATTAATTGATTAATTATTATATTAATCATATAATAAATCAATGTACCTGGTAAGTCAACAAAGTGTTACATAATATATTGCCTAGTAATTCCGACATTTTTTCTTTACTATATCAGTGAACTAATTTATAATTATATTAACTGGAAGGTGATATAAAGTTGAGAATATCTTTATCTGAGGCAAATTTAGGTATATTCAAGGCTTTGGCAAATGATGTCAGAATAAAGATAATAGAAATGCTGTCAGAAAAACCGATGAATATCAAAGAAATGGCAGAGCAGCTGGGACTAAGCAGCGCCATTCTCACTATGCATATAGGCAAGCTTGAAAAATCGGGCCTGATCGGATCGGAAAGAACCCATTCGGGCCGCTCCACTTATAAAGTATGCTATCTGGAGGCAGATTCGCTCGAGATCGACTTTCCTTCGAAAACCAGGAGAAATTCCAGAGTACATGAATTCATACTGCCCATAGGACATTATACCGATTTCAGCGTATTACCGACATGCGGACTTGCAACTACCGAGAAAGTGATAGGGTATTTCGACGACCCGAGATATTTTCTCGATCCCGAAAGGGTCAATGCAAAAATACTCTGGTTCACAAAAGGCTTTGTAGAGTACAAGGTGCCTAACTATCTTCTCTCGGATCAGGAACCGGTGTCGCTTGAAATATCCATGGAACTGGGTTCCGAAGCGCCCGGCGTCAACAATAACTGGCCTTCGGACATAACTTTTTTAATAAACGGAGTCGAAATCGGTAAGTGGACCAGCCCCGGTGACTTTGGCGGAACAAGAGGCATATTTACTCCGGAATGGTGGAGCCTTTCAGTCGGGCAGTTCGGTTTGCTTAAAATATTGAAAATAGACGATACGGGTTCGTATATGGATGGCAGGAGGATCTCCGACATTACGCTGCAGCAGCTCGATCTGCGGCAAAAGCAGTGGGATTTCAGGGTTACAATAAAAGATGATGCTATTCATGCCGGCGGTATCACAATTTTTGGCTCAGGCTTCGGCAATTACAATCAGGATATTATCTTCAGATTGTTTTATAAGTAAATAAATGATACCCGGGCTATAGAAACAATTGATTATCTGCCACCCATCAGCAGCAGCACTTCCCTCATGACCTTGCACGCGGCTGCGGTCGATATGCCCGTGCTGTCCAGCTTGGGCGCCAGCTCGACTACGTCGGCCGCGACTATATCAAGCTTTCTGAAGGATACCAGTGCTTTCTCCAGTTCCTTATACGTAACTCCTCCGGGTTCGGGAGTACCTGTTCCGGGCATAACGGACGGGTCAAGCACGTCAAGGTCTATCGAGAGGTAGACAGGCTTGCCGGAAAGCGCCAAAACCGCTTCCTGTGCGGCAGACAGATCAAACGGACGCATGAAGGTATGCCCTTCCGCGGCCCACGCAAACTCCTCCTTCATGCCGCTGCGTATCCCCAACTGCCAGATACGGCCGTCGCCGACGATATCCCAGACCCTCCTTACGACGCCGGAGTGTGTGAGGCGTTCGCCAAGGTATTCTTCACGCAGGTCAGTATGCGCATCAAGGTGCAGAAGGCAAATATCGGGATACTTTTTATGTACCGCTTCAAAAGCCGGAAGTGTGACAAGATGCTCTCCACCTAACATAAAGGGCTTTTGGCCTGCTTTTACGATACCGGCCGCCGTATTCCCGATCATTTCAAGGGCAGTGTCCGTATTCCCGAAGGGCAGCTCCAGATCGCCCCCGTCGCATACCTTTATATCGGTAAGATCACGGTCCAGTACAGGCGAATAAGTCTCAAGCCCGTAAAATTCCATTCGCATGGCTGCGGGGCCAAACCTTGAACCCGGCCTGAAAGTCGCCGTTCCGTCGAATCCGGCTCCGAATATTACTACCCCGGCGCTGTCGATATCGGCGTCACACCCCATGAACCTGGGCAGTGCAAGTCCACTCATTCAATAACTACCTCCGTCTTAGGAATACAGCATTATTTCCGTTTTTCATATCCCGATTATAACCTCTTCACGGCTTATCTACAATATGCTATTTAATCTCTATGAAATTAATGGTAATATAGTAACTAGAAACATTTAAAGGATATTATATGACTTTACTCTATTTTTCGTGGGCAACATTATATGTGGTCCTTCTTGTATTATCCGTCGGACTTCTTGTCTATCTGTTTTTCTTCGCAAAAAAAAGCCCGCTGTTGTCGAGTTTTATCTTTTTTCATATAATGACCACGCTTTGGTCCGTGTACTCCATAGCAACTCTTTATGCCGATACGTTCGTGACCAACAGGTTTATGATCACATTCGAAGCAAACCTCGTGTACGGTAAGCCGTCCGTGTTGCTGGGCGGGCTTACGGGGTTCGCATGGCTAATGTTCTCGTTGAATTATGTGAACAAACCCGTCCGCAAAAAATTTGTAGGTATATTTGCCGTACCGGTATTTCTTTTGTTTGTATCGTATTTGACAAACCGTTATCACCATCTTTTCTACGGATTATATACACATTATTATTATCTTTACTGGGTCAACCTCGCTATATCGCTTGCATACACCGGAGCGGGCTTTATTATCCTTTCTCGGTATGCGGTCGCACAGGAAAAATACGAAAAGACACGGACATTTCTGCTTCTTGCAGCCTATATGATCCCGATGCTCTATATCATATTTGAAAAATACGTGCGGAATTTCATTAGAATATCTGGGACCTATCCCGACTACATTTCCCTGACGCCGCTCACTTTCTTCGTCGCCAATGCCTTCATCATATTTATTATCTCCAGGTACCGCTTCCTCAACATAAAACCGATAGCCTCCAACAAGATCGTTGAAAACCTGAGCATGGCCGTAATCATAATTGACTCCTCGCACAAGGTGATCAATATGAACAAATCGCTGATCGAAAATTTCTCAGGCGGAAAAACTGTAAGACACAATGATACGATAGCCTTTCTCAACGACTATATTGGGAAAAACATGCTGGATATACCGGCCAATTATGCAATTCTCTCAGCCATCAACTCGATTACGACGGAGATATTTACGGGCGAGCTAATAATGGAGACGCCTGTCAGAAAGTATTACGAGGTGGTCGTCCAGCCTGTCGTTGAGGAAAAGGATATATTGGGGCGGATCATCACATTTGATGACAATACGCGGATAAAAACCGCCATGGCACAGTTGGAGGAGAATAACGAGATCCTATCCTACCTGAACAACCAGCTTATCGAAAAGAACGAGCAGCTCAAGCAGTATGCAGCAACCGCGGAGGAACTGGCCATAGTCAAGGAAAGGCAGCGCTTTTCAAGGGATATACATGATACGCTGGGCCACACGATGACCGTTCTCATCACACAGCTCAAGGTGGCTGAGATCCTTTGCTGCAGCAATATAGACGCCGCAAAGACAAAAATAGGCGAAACTATACTCATGGCCAAGGAGGGGCTGAACGAGCTCAGAAAATCCATTATGGGCATCACTCCCGGGAAGCTGTCCGACAACAATATAGAGGCTTCCATACTCCGCCTTATAAATGATTTCAAATCCACCGACATGAAAATCGACGTCACCGTAAACGGACTGTTCGACAATCTGCCCGAAGATAAGGTACAGGCCCTGTACAGGCTCTGTCAGGAAGCCCTGACCAATTCCATGAGGCACGGTAAGGCAACGCACGTGGATATCGTCATGAATTCGGCCGATGATAAGCTGAAAGTCCTGATCAAGGACAACGGGATCGGCTGCAAAAATATTATAAAGGGATTCGGCCTGAAAGGCATGGAACAGAGGATAAATTCCTTCGGCGGAACAATACATTATGGCTCGGATGGCGAAAACGGCTTTAACATATTCGTAGAGCTCCCGGGGAAGGACATGGAGAAGTCTGAGTTTTTCGCACTTTAACAGAATCATACAATTGGGGGTACCATGAATGATAAGAGTCGTTATAGCGGATGACCAGGCGGTTATAAGGGAAGGGCTGAAGTTCATACTCGAGCAGGATAAGGACATCAAGGTCGTCGGGTGCGTCGGCAATGGGAGTGAAGCGTACTCGCTGTGCGGAGAATTCAAGCCGGACGTCGTCCTCATGGATGTCGTGATGCCGGTATGCGGCGGAGTCGAGGGCACGAGGCTTATCAAGGAATCCTGCAGCAAAACGAAGGTATTGATACTTACCACCTTCAACGACGACGAGAAAATAGCGGAGGCTCTTAAGAACGGCGCAGACGGATATGTACTCAAGGATATCGATTCGGATGAACTCATACTTACCATAAAAAGCATCTACAAAGGCCTGAGGGTAATGCATGAGGATGCCTACAGCCATGTAATAAAGAAGCTCCGGACCAGTACCGCTGCACACGCCGAATCCGAGGACGCCGAGGATCTTGGACTGACTGACAGGGAGATCGAAATCATCAAAATGATCGTCTTCGGCAAAAGCAACAGGGAGATAGCCACATCGTTATATATGACCGAGGGCAGTATCCGTAACCTGATATCTTCCATCCTGTTGAAGGTAAATCTAAAGAGCCGTACCCAGCTTGCGGTTTTTGCAGTAAGGCACAATATTATATAGTGTTTTGCAACACTTCATTCTTCAAGTTACATACAAAGTGTTGCAAAAACACTTCCTTGATTGTTGTGGTCTGCTTACCCAAGTTTTTAGCAGTTGCAGATCACTTGGGTCACTGACCGATTTCGTTGATTATAACAAATACATAACAAATATTAAATGACATGTGAAATCAAAAATGACACATGTCATTTTTGTTCCGTCAAAGCAATGACATTGCCTGTAACAGCGCATTACATTCGTTATCTGTGTTCCCCCGGCGGCATAAGGTAGTATTGAATCGGAGGAGATTAACTATGCAGGGATGTCTGGCGGAAGATAACTTCAGTCTTTTAAAAAAATCCTTCGATATGGAGTTGAAACAGATATTCCAGCTGGCATCGGCTCAATACGGAGACGGCGGCTTTGTCTACAGTTACAGATTGGGCGGCATCGACCTGTTTCCGCTTTGGTTCATCCATATTGCCATGGAGTATATCAAAGAAACAGGGAGATTTGATATATTGGATGAAAGCCTTCCGTTCATCGGCAGATCGTTCAGGATACATTTAAGTGAACAAAGCGGTACGGTCCAGTATGAGCCAGGAGAGTCTCCGCTCTACTATCACCTCGAATATGCATATGATACCTTCTGCAAACAATTGATGGCCTGTTCTATGACCTTTCCCGAAAATATAATAGCCGCAGGTCTGTTTTCATATATCGGTAAAGACTTTGTAAAATTATGCGGTTACTCCAACGCATATTTTGGAGCGGCTCTGGCTGCCAGGAAGCTGAAGCAGGTCACTGCTGCCTGCAGTCCCGCCTTTTCCGATGAAAAACAGATAACAGGTATGCTGGATTTCCTTAAGCACAGTGAATGCCGCTGCGGCAAGGGACCGAACTACAGGAAATGCTGCTGCGAGGAAATAAGAGAATTTATCAGATCCTATATGCTCGGGATAATCATCCTTTTCAGCAAGGAATATGCGAGCAGATACTGGCTCGGCACCTCCAGGGAATGGGGTCTCAAGGAGACCACCGAGTGGATCATGGGCATAAAGCCCGGTTTCGACGGGCTTTATGCCGATCCTTGCATCCCTGAAAAATTTACGTACTGCGAAGTAAACAGGTATTTCAGGAATGCCTTATATAAAATATCGCTGACCGGATCCTCTGCTGCTCCGTACGAAATAAGGATGATAGTTGTGGATCAGGTCGAATACCTCGGCAATTTGCTGCCTAATTTCTCCGACGGCAAAACTCACTATGCCGAAATTATTATTGGTCCCTATTCCCCGTAATAAGCCTCGAGATACAATTTCTCCAGTTCGGATACAAGCGGCAGCCTGGGGTTCGCGGTCGTGCACTGGTCTTCGAACGCCCTGTCTGCAAGCTCCGGGACCTTCGCCTTGAATTCCCTTTCATTTACTCCGCATTGCGCTATGGTTGCAGGCACGTTGAGCTCCTCCATCAAACGCTTTACAGCGTCTATCAGGCTCTTAACACCCTCTTCGGTCTTGGATGCGGACAAGCCCAGCGCCCTGGCTATCTCGGCGAATTTTTTATCCGCCACGAATGTTTCGTATTTCGGGAATGATGCGAATTTTGTAGGCCTCTGTGCATTGTAGCCTATAACGTAAGGTAACAGGACCGCGTTTGCCCTGCCGTGCGGTATGTGGAATTCCCCTCCGAGCTTGTGCGCAAGGCTGTGATTGATACCGAGGAAAGCGTTCGTAAACGCCATGCCCGCTATCGTAGAAGCGTTGTGCATTTTTTCCCTTGCAAGCCTGTCATCTCCGTTTTTATACGCCCTGGGCAGGTATTCGAATACCAGCTGTATCGCTTTGATCGCAAGCCCATCGGTATAATCGGACGCAAGAACCGATACATAAGCCTCGATGGCATGCGTCAGGACATCCATTCCCGTATCGGCCGTTATAGCCGGCGGCACTGTCATTACGTAATCGGGGTCGATTATGGCAACGTCAGGCGTCAGTTCATAATCGGCAAGAGGGTATTTTATGTTTCTCTCCTTGTCTGTGATAACGGCAAACGAGGTCACCTCCGAACCGGTCCCCGACGTTGTCGGTATCGCGACCATCCTTGCCTTTCTGCCCAGCTTGGGGAATTTATATATTCTCTTTCTGATATCCATGAATTTCAGCCTCATGGAGTTGAAATCGGCCTCCGGATTCTCATAGAACAGCCACATGCCCTTTGCCGCATCTATTGCCGAACCTCCGCCCAGCGCTATGATGACATCGGGTTTGAACCTGTTCATCAGGTCGCAGCCTTTGTGTATCGTTTCCATTGATGGGTCCGGTTCCACTTCGGAGAATATCTCACAGTGGACATACTGCTGCCTCTTCCTGAGGTAATACAGGACCTTGTCGACATAACCGGCCGATACCATGTACGGGTCCGTGACGATGAAAGCTTTGGTGATATCAGGCATATCTGTGAGATATTGTGTTGCGCCAAACTCGAAATATATTTTTTCAGGAATCTTGAACCACTGCATATTGACCTTCCTTACGGCTACCCTTTTTTTATTCATAAGATTGACGACCGATACGTTCTGGGTGGTGGAATTTTTGCCGTATGAGCCGCAGCCCAGCGTGAGCGACGGCATCGTAGTATTGTAAATGTCGCCTATCGCACCGTGCGTGGAAGGTGAATTTACAATCAGGCGGCTGGCCTTGATCCTGTTTGAAAAAGCGCCGATGACTTTTTCGTCTTCGGAATGGATGACTGCTGAATGGCCCATACCGCCGAACTCGACCATCTGCTCCGCCCTGCTTATTCCCTCCTCTGCAGAGTCCACAATATAATACGCAAGGATGGGGCTCAGCTTTTCGCGCGACAGCGGATATCCGGGGCCCACGTCTTCCTGATATGCGACAAGGATCTTAGTTGTTTCGGGCACATCTATACCGGCCTGCTTTGCAATCGTGTAAGCCGACTGTCCTACAACGCTCGGGTTCATAGCGCATTTTTCCTCATCAACGGCTGTTGCGGCAAGCTTCTCAGTCTCCTCCGCATTAAGGAACCGGCAGCCATTCTCTTTCATGAACGCCTCAAAATCCGCAGCTATCTCACGATCTACAATTACCGCCTGCTCGGACGCACAGATCATGCCGTTGTCGAAGGATTTTGAAAGAATGAGGTCGGTAACCGCACGTTTCAGGTTGGCCGTCTTTTCTATATAGCACGGCACATTTCCGGGGCCCACGCCCAGAGCCGGCTTTCCGGTGCTGTATGCAGCCTTTACCATCCCCGCGCCGCCGGTAGCGAGTATCATCGATACGCCGCTATGGTTCATCAGCAGCTGTGTTGCATCTATCGAGGGCTTCTCTATCCACTGTATGCAGTCGGCTGGCGCTCCAGCCTTGACTGCGGCGTCCCTTAATATCCTAGCCGCTTCAGCGCTGCATTTCTGTGCAGACGGGTGGAATGCAAATATTATCGGATTCCTTGTCTTTATCGCTATGAGTGATTTGAACATCGTAGTAGACGTAGGATTCGTAACGGGCGTAACTGCCGCGATCACTCCGATAGGCTCGGCAACCTCTTCGTAACCCTCGTTCTCATTTTCTGTAATAACGCCGACTGTCTTGATATTCTTGATGCTGTTGTAGATATACTCTGTTGAAAATATGTTTTTTGTTATCTTGTCCTCGTAAATACCTCTTCCGGTTTCCTCAACAGCAAGCTTCGCAAGCTTCATATGATTGTCCAGGCCTGCTATGGCCATTGCTTTAACTATTGCGTCAACTTTTTTCTGGTCATACTGCAGAAACTGGTCAAGAGCTTTCTGCGCCCCTGAGACAAGCTTATCGATCGACTTTCTTATCTCCTGTTTCTCATCCTTCAATGCCTTATTCATCCCATCCTGTCCCTGTTCCCCTGTTGATTCGCGTGCCGGTTCCCGTTCCACTCCCTTTGCTGCTTCCGTCTCCCGTTCGTTCGACGCTTCGGATTCTGTGATTTTAAGATTTTCCTTTTTGATCATAGTTTTTTCAGTCATATTTGTTACCTCCCTGCATCATTTATTTTTCTTATTAAGGTCACAAATTAGTCGTAAATTTCTGCAGATCATTTAGGGCTAAATTGTTAATTAATTAACGATCTTTATACAATTATAGTTCTTCGTTAAATAATTGTCAATGTCTATAACAAAATTTGTTATTATTTTAACAATACAATTTTCAGACACCCTCTTCCGCAAAACGTATTATCCCGTGAAATCACAAATGGAAAAGGCAGGTATCCTAGTGAAAATAATCATAAAATTTATAATCAGAAATATGTACGAGAAGAAGCTGCGTACTTTCCTGATACTGTTTTCTATCGTTTTATCTTCGGCTCTTTTCTTTGCAGCCCAGGCTATCACCGACAATGTAGTCGATATGTTTCTGACAGACTCGAAGCAGTTTTACGGAAATGCAGACATAATGGTCTTCCCCGAAAACAACTCACCTTCTGAAAATCTGCAGACCGGCAGGCTCGATTTTATGGCTGACAAAGCAGAATATATTATCGGTGCGCTGCGGACCGGGGCTCTTTATAAACGCAGCAGGGATGAATCAATTTCTGCAGCGGTTAGAGGAACCACCATTGAAGACATGAACATTATGTGTCCGTTCTATACCGTAGGCAAATCTGATATCGGAGATTTCACCGGCAGGAAGATAATTATCGGAAAGACCTCAGCCGAAAAATACGGCGTCAAGACCGGCGATCCGATCAAGCTGGATATCGGGGGCAAAGTCTACAGATTCACAGTCTGTGCAATTGCGCAGCCTGACGGTTATTTTGCGGAAAGCGGCACGACCATGAACGTAATTGTTCCCAAGTCCGCTCTATCATCGATTTTTGGCAGGACCGGCATGAACAATATCATATTCATAGGACTCAAGGATGGTGTCGACACAAAGCAGAGCATTGCGGAGATCAAGGCGGGATACAGAGGCTACAGCGTTGAGGAACCGGTTCCCGAAGAGGACGCAAGGGCAAGTGTGGAGTCCATGTCCGTAGGTTTTATGATGATGACGGTAGTTGTGGCGTTCATGAGCCTGTTCATCATATATACCTCGTTTAAGGTTATAACGCTTGAAAGGCTGCCGATAATAGGCACTTTCAGGAGTGTAGGCGCGACGAAACGGACCACAAACCTCGTGCTTCTCGGCGAGAGCCTTGCATACGGCATCATAGGCGGAGCGTTGGGTTTAGTGCTGGGGCTGGGCGTTCTCTATCTGATAACGTTGTCTATCACGCCGAACTTCATGACGGGTTACGAAATAAAGCTCATATATACGCCGACGCAAATGGCGGCGTCGTTCGGGCTGGCGGTCGGCCTGTCTATCGTAAGCTCCGTATTGCCCATCCTGAAAATTTCAAAAATACCCGTAAAGGAAATAGTTCTTAATTCAATAGAAAAAAAGAAAGACAAAAAGAAGCTCGGCAGATATATCGGAGGCTTGGTCTTTCTGGCATTGTTTCTCATCCTCCCGCCTGTCTCACCGAAACAGCTGGCCTATGTCTTCGATACAGTCGGTATGATGTCATCCGTGATCGGACTCATAATGCTGCTGCCTCTTATAGTTTCAGGTTTTGTCAGGCTGTTTGAAAGGATATATATCGGACTCTTCGGAAATATCGGCGCGATCGCGGCAAAAAACCTCAGGGAAAATAAAAGCATACTGAACAATATATCGATCCTTGCTATTTCCATATCCACACTGATTATGATAACTACTATAAGCGACAGCGCATTGACGGAGGTTGCGAGCTTCTTTACAAGAAACGCCCGTTTTGACGTATGGTTAATGAAGCCGGGCACGGACAGGTCCTTCGAACAGTCGCTGCTGGCCATGGACGGAGTGCAGCAGGTCTGCGGAAGCCTGGAATCAAACCCTGCCGAGATAATCGGCACCGAGTATAAGCTCAGTTATGTAAACGGTATAAATACGGCAAAATACACGTCCTTCTTCAACCTGAATATGGACGGTGACAAGGATGCCGTTCTTAAATCACTGGATAATGAAAGAAGCATAATACTGACCAGTATATTCAGAAAAAAAGCCGGCTTTAACGTTGGCGACAATATAACGCTTAAACTGGACAGAGGAAATTTTACTTACAAGATAATAGGTTTTCAGGACTCCATACTTAACGGCGGCAGCTTTGGGCTGATTTCGGATAAGTATTTCAAAGCCGATACGGGGATACAGACCTATAACGAGATCTATATCAAAACGGATAAAGACCCGGAAGCAGTGGTGGAGGAAATCAACAGAAAATACCGCGGCCAATCCTATGATGTGATAACCATGAAAGCCCTCGAAGAACAGAATTACGCCGCCAACGCCAGTATATTCGGAGCTATGGAAGCTTTCTCATACCTCGCAACTATCATCGGTATTTTCGGCATCATCAATAATTACATCGTAAGCTTCATAGAGCGCAGGCGTTCTCTGGCGATGTACCGCTCGGTGGGAATGAGCAGGCGCCAGATCGTCGGCATGATGACCGTAGAATCCGCCACCTGCGGGATCATCGGCGGAATAATGGGAGTTACCGCCGGTCTGATGATGGTCCGGACCATTCCGTATGTCATGGAAGCGATGGACTTCGCGATGCCCATACATTTGAATCCTACCCTGATCATAGTTTCGTTCCTGCTTGGTGCGGTCATCACGCTCGTTGCCTCAGTCAGCCCTATCAGAAAAACTTCACGGCTGAACCTGGTCGAAGCGTTGAAATATGAATAAACCGGCTTTATATAATAGCAGCAGTCAATTAAATGAAAGGAGACCATAAATGTCAGCAATCATCGAATCTATCGACCTTCATAAGACTTATACCCTGGGCAAGGTCGAAGTTGAAGTACTGAAGGATATCAACATAAGTATCGGAAGAGGTGAGTTTGTATCCATAATGGGGCCGTCCGGCTCGGGCAAGAGCACCCTGCTCTATCTGATAGGCGGACTCGACAAGCCGACCTCGGGCAAGATCAGGATCAACGGTCGTGAGATGTCAGACATGAAGGACGAGGAGGAAAGCAGGCTCCGCCGTCAGGAAATAGGGTTCATATTCCAGTTCTACAACCTTATTCCCAACCTGAATGTTGAGGAAAACATAATGCTGCCCGTCCTTCTCGATGGGAAAAAGCTTAAGGATTATAAAAAGGAGCTCGATGAGATTCTCGAAATCGTCGGTCTCTCCGAAAGACGTCGGCATACGCCCAGGGAGCTGTCCGGCGGTCAGCAGCAAAGGGTCGCCATTGCAAGGGCTCTGATAAACCAACCGGATATCATACTGGCGGACGAACCAATAGGAAATCTGGATACCAAAACCGGGATGGAAGTCATGAAACTGCTCGCCGACATCAATAAGGAAAAGGGCAAGACGATCATCCAGGTGACCCATTCGAAGGAATCGGCAAATTACAGCCAAAGAATCATCAATGTAAGAGATGGAAAGGTGAGTGAAGCAATATGAGAAAATTATTACTTGTTTTATTGGCAATAGCTTTACTGGTATCAACGGCAGCCTGCGGCGAGGCCGCCCAGGCAAGCCCGATCGCAACGGGATCGGAGAGTCAGAAGCAGACGGTTGAAGCTTTCGGCACCGTTGCGGCATCTTCGGCAAAAAATATAACTTTGGAATATGAAGCGCCTGTGACCCGCGTATATGTAAAAGAAGGCGAGCGCGTAGCATCCGGACAGCGTTTGGTATCACTCGATATGACGGAGCTGACGAGCACGATAGAATCAAAGAAGCTGTCTCTCGAAGCCGCAAAGAATGATGTCGGCAGGATATCGACAAATACTGATCTTAAAAAGCTTACGAATGATAAGCAGAATGCGGCGGGCATATATGAAAAATCCTCAAAGGAGCTTAAAACGAAAGAACAGCTCTATTCCGCCGGAAGCATTTCGCTGAACGAGCTGGAGAACTTCAGAAAACAGGTGGACAATGACAGAAAAAACCTTGAAGATATCACATTCGCGATAGAAAACGCAAAGAACAGCAAAGGCTCTGCAAATGATCAGAAGACCCTCGAATCATCACTTATTGAATCGGAACTCAAGGTACTTGACAATAAGCTTGCGAAGCCGTATATAAACAACTCCGATGTAGTGTCGGACGTCAAAAACGGCATCGTATATGATATAGGCTATGAACAGGGCGATATCGCAAGCCCGCAGAAGAAGCTGCTGAGCATATTGGATCTGGACAGTCTGCAGGTACTGGCGGATATACCGGAGGAGTTCTATAAGAACGTGAAGGTGGGATCGGCCGCGACTATTGTCCCTGTAGCCGATAAATCCAGAAAATACGAAGGAAAGGTGACTTATATATCGGGTAAAGCTACAGACAGCAACGGAGAGACCCAGATACCCGTCCGCATATCGATAGATAAGCCCGATGGCTTCATGCTTCCTGGTTTTAACGTGGACGTAAGCATAGATATTAATAACCAGTTAGTCCCATAATTGTAACATTATTGTTAATTAAACTTCATAGAACTGTAATCCTTTTCCAATATAATATATAGTGAAATATTTAATATCCATATATTAGTTTTTGAGGAGGGTTATGGTATGAAGAGAAAAATAATGAGAGCCATCGCATTTATAGTCTGCATGGCTCTAATGTTTTCAATGTCCGTCACAGTGTCCGCTGCAAATAACGATAACAATGGGCGCCGTACGAATTTCAGGGATGTTCCGGAGGGTTACTGGGCTTATGATCAGATCATGTGGATGCTCGATAATAAAATCATCGAAGGAATAGGCAATGGCATGTTCGGCCCGAACAATAACGTCACACGTGCGCAATTCGCCAAAATGATGGTCCTGTCATTAAATATCAAGCTTTATTCGCCTGGCACCCCGTCATTCCTGGATGTCGGCAGGAATGCCTGGGAATATCAATATATAGAGTCAGCAAAAACATATCTGACCGGTTTCCGGACCTCGGCGGGAGATTACTTCAAGCCGTCGCAGAACGCGGTGCGAGAAGATATGGCGGTAGCGCTCGTCAAAGCACTCGGGTATCAGAACGAATCCGTCGACGAAAACATATTGAACCAGTTTGCCGATGCGGGCCAGATCTCGGCGAATTTGAGAAGGTATGTCGCACTGTCCGTAAAGCACAAGCTGGTTGAGGGCTTCACGCAAAACGGACAAACGCTGTTCGATCCGCAGGGCAATCTTACAAGGGCGGCTGCTTCCACTTTACTTTACAGGGCGTTTAAAAATTCGGAAGACAAGGTTACCTATGACGATAACGGTAACAAGGTTACCTATGATGATAACGGATATGCCAAGCCATCCGTATGGGTCGCATATGAAAACAACAAGCTGGTGGTCCATTGGAACAGGATAGACTCTTCCAACCTGCTCGGTTATTCCGTCGTAATATCAAGGAACGACTCTTCGCCCCAATATCCCGACAATGGTTTCCTGTATTTTGTTACCGACAAGAACCAGACGTCGATCGAGATCGAAAATAACATACAATACAGCGGCAACAGTGATTTCGGCACCTATCTGGAAGTCGGCAAAGAATATTATTTCAGCGTGACCGCCGTCTACAGCGGCAGAAATGTAGCAGGAAATGCCCAGAAGGCCGTATACTACGGCAATAACGGCCCGAATTCCTACACCGCGCCGAGTATTTATACCAATTTTGAAAACGGCGTGCTGGTAGTCAGGTGGAACAAAGTAACATCAAACAACCTGCAGGGCTACAGGGTCGTGATATCAAAGAACGATTCATCTCCCGCCTACCCTGAAAACGGCTACCTTTACTGGTTTACAGACAGGGACAGGACATACGCGATCCTGAATAATGCCGAGGCTTATAGCAACGGAGATTTCGGCAGATATCTGACCAAAGGCGAAAAATACTACCTCAACGTCACAGCGGTATACAATGACAGGAATATGCCGAGCAACACAATACAATTTACTTACGGCGGGACGGAAAATCCGGAGTCGTACGTAGCCCCCACAGTCGGCGCATCGATTGAAAACAACAAGCTCGTTTTGAGATGGAACAAGATCGATTCATCGAATCTGGAAGGCTACAGGGTCGTCGCCTCAAAGAGCGACAATAAGCCGAACTATCCTGATAACGGCTATTTATACTGGATAACGGATCGAAGTAAAAATTACGCGATCATCGATAACTCGACCGTTTATTCAAACGGAGATTTCGGCGAGTACTTTATAAAGGGCGAAAAATACTATTTCAGCATAACAGCCGTTTACAAGGAAAGAAATGTTACAGGAAACACAATTACTGTAAAATACAATGGCGACGATAATCCCGCGCTCTTCCCTGCACCCTCGGTCGACGCGGCTTATGAAAACGGCGACCTCGTGATTAAATGGAATAAGATCGATTCCTCCTACCTGTCGGAGTACAGAATAGTCATTTCAAAGAATAATTCCGCTCCCGTATACCCTGGCAACGGATATTACGGAATCTATGACAAAAATACTACAAGCGCTGCCGTTTCAGCAGCGGTGAATTATTCGAACGGAGATTTCAGGAATCTTGCAGACGGCACTGAATACTATTTCAGCGTTACCGCCGTATACGGCAACGGCAGATACGTTGCCGGCAATGCAGTGAAAAAGCTGTTTCTGCTGCCGCCAAAATAAAAAGAGGAAAGGCGGCCCCGAATCCGGCCGGCTTATTTGGCCGGTTACAATCGAGTAGGAGGCGGTGACTAACCGCCGTCCCCTCACAGCACCGTGCGTACCGTTCGGTACACGGCGCTTTCAATAGTTTACGTGCACAGACTGATATGCACTGGTTAAATCATAAAAGCCAG
>JAEYOM010000137.1 GCA_023411715.1 Bacillota bacterium
GATAAGCAACGGCTTTTCCGCGTACTGAGCAGCTTGCCTCATTGTATAAATAAGCTGTGCTGTTCTGATCTGCCGTCAGCTCCGCTTCATCAAAGGCATAGCATGTCGCTTTGTTAGTGAGACGTGCCGCGCTGTTCTCACAAAGGATAACCGTACTTTCTCCTTTTGCAGTCGCTTTACCCTGTTTGATGATAGCTGTGGCATTATCTTTTAATACAATCTCTGTTTTGCTGTCCTCTTTCAGCTTCACAATTACAAAGGATTCACCCATTACTCGAATTTGATAAAATAAAGATTGTGATATGACAACAGGGGCTTGTTTTGGCAAACACAATTCCGCAATTTTATCATGATGAACCGCACCACCTTTTATGAAGCTCTCCCACTCATCAACGGTTTTAAATCTATGTATCGCTTTACCCATATGACACCTCCATGTTAAAAATAAAACTGGCGCAAGGTTTAACTTTTTCTTGCACCTAAAGCTGTTTTGTCTCTTTATTCAGGCTTCTAAAAGCTATATTCAACTCTGAAAAATATCTGTTTATAATCTTATGTTTGTCAATTCTGTCGCTTATCAAGGAGTCTGAAAGCATTGCTTTTTTTACTTCAACTTTTAAGCTATCAATCTCTTCAAAGGATGATACAGAGTTAATCCCTACTTGCTTGATATAGAAAAATACTGATCGTGTATAGAAGGGATCATAGCCTTCGAGCTTAAATTCTCTTAAGTAAATTCTCTTCAAATCAATAACCCCCACTTTATAATCACACTCCCCACGCACCCGAAAGCAATAAGCGGGGCAAGAGGAATCCGGGCGTTTTTGAGCGTTTTCTTTTTCGCCAGCAAATAGACCGCCACACAAATTGCTGCTGGAACGCTCAGAACGACCGCCAAGAGGCTTTTTGTGAGTCCAAGGTATAAACCTGTCCCTAACAGTAACTTGTAATCACCACCGCCCATATGCCCCAGCAAGCCCGGTATGATGAGAGGAACGGCGATAGCCAGTCCTAGGAGGTGTTCTGTAACAGATTCGCTCAAAACGGCTGCTACAGCTCCTAGAACCGCTATAATGATCGCAGTCACATTCGGTATCTCCCTTTTTTTAATGTCTATCAGTGCTGCCCAAAACAACGAATAAAAGAAAAAAGCATCCATGATGATGCTTACGTATAAAATATTTGCCATAGCCTTATCCCTATTCAGCTCGTGATATGAACATAAGGCGGCTGGAGGCCGATACAGGCGTCTTCCACACGATGCCTTGCACCATACCCCAAGGCATGTTCATCTCAAATGTGCCTGAAATGGTCACATACTCGTCTGTTCCGGATATATCAACGTTTGTGATACTGTACACCACACTATCATCCTTAAGCAGCTCATACCCGTCACCATGGGCGGTCAGGCCGTTGTCAACCATGTTATCAGCGATTAAGTCTTCCATCGCTTCAGGATCGACAAGGGCAACAGCGTCTTTGACCTCATAGCTGTTCAAAAACTGTTCCACGGCGCTATTCATTGATCTCTCCATCGCATGCTGCGCACCGTAATAATTCGTATAAAGAACGCTCCATGTAAACACGCCCAAAGCGATAAAAATAATTACCGTAAAGAGTATGATTGACAAGAACGTCATGTTGCCATCTTTAGATTTTAGGAACATCTTCAGCGAGAACATTTCCAGTGCACCTCCATCATATAAACAGCGATAGTAGCGATCACAACAAACACAATTATAGATATGAAGTTCATTTCCAGTACACCTCCGATACACCTGATGCATCAGCCCTTAACGTGAGAGTTATCTGAATAGGCGGCCCGAACGTCGGCTGCATGATGGTTATGGGCACATCCTTCGTGAGAATTACAGTAAAAGTACTTTTAAGCTGAATGGTGCGGTCAATTTCGTTGTGATAGTCAACCTCCCATTCAACGCTATCCGGCACCATGTTGGATGAGTTGTATAGAACTTCTTCGACTTCTTCGTCCACACACCCGGTTACCTCAACCACGCGCGCGGCCATCCGGGCAGTCTGATTCAATTCTTGTGCCAGCGAGAACGCTGGAAACAATGTGACCATAACTGCCGTAATGATGATTAATATCATCAGTCCCAAAATGACATCCACATACATGCCGCCGGATTTATCACCAAAGAAACGCTTCATTTTTTTATTCAATGCCGGTTTCTCCTTTCATCTTAAACTGAAAATAAAAAAAGGGTTTAAAGCTGCCAGTGGTGGCTGGCAGCTTTGTAAATTAGTTATCTGTCCAATTCCAATCCGTCTTTTTGACGTCTCGGCTCCTCATGTTTGGTGCTCTCAGCCTCATAGACAGATGGCTCCTTCAACGGTAGGAAACTCGGCAGCTCCTCAAAACCCATGCTGTCAACATAGTGGCATGACACAACCCCGTTCTGTTTGAGCGCAATAATATCACTCACAGATAAGCTATGTCCCCTAAAATCATTCGGACGGCTGATGTTGAAAAGATAATATAGCACGTCCAGCTTGTCCGATGTGAACCCCGTGGCTTTCAGCTGATTCATATATACCAAGTTGTAGTTTTCGCGCTTAACCGTGCGGCCACTTTCCTGCACATAACTCAGAGAAGAAAAGCGTAGATCATGGAGATCTTCGTCGTTCTTGAGCTGAAATATAGCGTATGCATCGTCAGGACTGTTTTGAAATTGCTCAAGAAGTCCTTGCTGTTTCTGCACTATCAAACAGTCTAAAAGTTTCAATGCTCTCATACTGTTTGAGTCTTTTTCTCTGACTATACCCGCCAGCCAGTCTTCAAGATGAACAACATTACCGCTATGTATACTAGCGGTTATTTCTGCAAGAGCCACTTCTCTATCGTCACAAGCATCATTGTATCCATATGTATCATAGTCGTAGGAAAACTCGTCGATAGCCGCTGCAAGGTCTTCAATTGTGGCTGGTTCTGCAATAGTTGACATTTAACTTAGCTCCTTTCATTAATTGCCGTCAAACATGTCAATGCCGTCGATTCCGTCCTGCACCTTTTCCATGACACCAGTGATGATGTTGGGGAAAAACAACTGTATGACACCGTATACAATTGCGCCCACAACCACCACGATGACAACAACAAAAACGACATCCGTGAATAAGCCCTCGCCTGAACGTTGCTTCAGGAACGATTTGGCCTGAGTCTTTTTGGATGAAATGAAATTTTTCATCCTTATTGCTTTTTCTTCTGCTTTCTTGCTTAATGATTTGAACATAATTTTTCTCCTTATATATTTTTTATTTTAGACTGTTTACATGACGCCTGTTTCGCCGAGAGTCCGAACCACCATGACGATCAATGGCACAAGCATCAATATGACCATCCCAAAAACCATGATCACGCTTGCCAATCTCACCTTGCCCGGGCGTTTATCGATCTCTCTGCGCAACTGTTCCCGCTGTCGGGAACGAAATTCTTTTTCCAAAACGATCAGCGTTGTCCTTTGATCGATGCCGCGAGTAATGCCAATCAACGTTGACACCAGTGTTGTGATCTGTGGAATAGCGAGGGTTCTGTCAAATTCGCGCAGGGCATCTTCGGCATTGCCTGTTTTCATATTGAAAATCAATCGATCCAACGCCTTGCCCAATGCGGATCCGGCCACTCGTTTATACCGCTCAAAAAACTTAAGAAGGTCATTCGTCTCGCTCAAGGTATAATTGAGCGTCTCAACCATACGGGGCAGCTCCGCTTCAATGTCTTGATTCACCTTCGCGATATGATCCTTTAATTTGCCGCTGTTCTTCCGATAGAACATAAAGGCTAATAAGATAAGCAGGATGGTGATAAACGGCATTCCCAAAGGTACAAACAAAAAACCTGCCGCACCGATCCATACCGATTTTGACAGGTTTTCGCTGATATAAAGCTCCGGCGATTTTTTAATGTCAGCCCGTTGCAGGTCGCTTTTCCATCGTCGCCTTTTGTATTCTGAAATACGGATCGTCTTTGAAATCACCTTTGCCAACGGGAGAACAAGCTTTTCGTGCATCTTCTGTTTAAAAGTACTTTTGCCGAAAAGCTGCCTGAATACCGTTTTCGTATTTCCTGATGGTAATACGAGAATAAAACCTGATATGTGATACAGCCCCAATGTAAGCAATATCGCGCCAAAAAGCAGCAGAATGTATATTGCCATGTTGATTCCTCCTAATCCGCATCAATCGGCCTGTTGGTAATGACAACACCGATTGTGCAAAGAAATATTATAAGAAGCACGACCGACAATGAGATCTTACCAGCCACTGTGTTCATCAACGCATCAAACCATCCTGGCATTATCATGGCCATGATGGGAATCATGCCAAGAATAATCACAACCATAAGCCCATAGTCTGTGTACATCCTGCGCATGGCCGTATCCGTTTCCATCTGTATCTGACGGTATTCACTCAGGCGCTCCACAATGCTGGGCATGGTGTACCTTATTTCACGGTCTGATTGGCTGATCCGCGCCGCTGCGCACCATTCCTTGAAATGACGACGGTCTACACGGTTTTCCATGTTATATAGAGCCTGTACCACGTTGCTGTCGATCATTTCAACTTCAACGAGAAATTTACGGAATATATCGTCCATCGGGGCGGGAATGGCCTTCAGTGACGATTTAACCGAATCGATCAGATCTCCCGACTGTACGTATGCGCTGGTGACCGCTGACAGGGCCGTTTCAATGGATTCATTAAGGTTCCGTATATAAATGCCTGTTTTAAGCTGAATATATATGACTGGAATAACGGCCATGCCCAATGCCAAAACGATTGCGGCCATGATATTGTCTATAGCCGTGCCGATCAACACACCGGCAACGGCCAACAGCACTGAGCTTAGCTGATACCGCCTTAAATCTCCGCCCATGTTTGTCGATTCAAGCATTTCTTTGCTATTGCTGAACATTTGCCGCAGTCTCGATGGCGGTTTCCCAATAATTCTGTTGATACGATCTTTCATTGCCCTTCTTTTCTGCCACGGTTTCATCAGTAAGTTGATAAAGTTAACCGGGTCAACACGGAATATGAGGAACAATCCAAGAATCATAAGTATCGCGCCCAGCACCTTAAACTGCATCATATCGCTTCTCTCCTTTCTGTATTTTTGAAAAAGTCTTTCGAGCAAAACCGCAACAGCGTTTTTTTATTAACGCCATCATCTAAAAGCTGCTGCGCCAAGCAATCGGATATCCTACCCTCTTGTAAGTACTGCTGTTTTTCAATATCAAACCGATAAAGCGTATTCGCACGTATAACGCCATCTACAAGGCCGGTTGCTTCAACAATTTCCATGATTCTGCGCGTACCGTCTGCCATCTGCTTCTTGAATACCATGATCGGAAAAGCTTCAGCAACAAAACCCATAAGGATATGAGTGGATATATTAGTTCCCGACATCTGGCACATCGAAAGTATGCGGCCATAAGCCTTACGTGCGGAATTTGCATGAAGACTTGTCACGACCACATGACCCGTTCGGGCGGCTTCTTGCGCTACCATAGCTTCCGCACCGCGCATTTCAGCCACTGCGATAATGTCAGGAGAAAATCTCAACGACTTTCTTAAAAGGTCGTTCATATCTATATCGGCTTTTTCTAAATCACTTGGACGTGTACAAGTATGAATGACTCGGTTTTGAGCATTCCCGTTTTTGTCTTCATTGAACAAATCTAACTCGCGCGTTTCCTCTATGGTGTAAATACGTTTGCTGGTATCAACATTGTTCAGCAAAAAAGCAATATCTGTTGTTTTGCCGCTGCCTGTCTTACCCGCAATACCGACTGAAACACCGTGATTAACGCAAAGCGTCAGAAAATCCAGCATATCAGGGGTAGCTGTATGCCAATCGACAAGCTGCCCTTTTGTTACTTTTGCCATACGCTGGCGACGGATAGAGAACACCACGCCGCTGCGCCTATCTGCAACAGGCGGAATCATAGCCGAAACACGGATACCCTCGGTGATGAAGCTGTCCACAATTGGATTTGTTTCATCCAGTATTAAACCGCCAATTCTCACCATTTTACGCATTGTATCAGCTGCTTGCTGGGGAGACAAAAAACGCTCCGGTATTTTACGCCAGCCAGAGCGCGTTACAACCTCAATATCCCACGATGAGTTACCGTTGATCTCTTCAACGTCCGGGTCGTTGATGTACTTTTCTAAAAATCCCAACCCGGCCATATCATCGAAGAGCCTGTTTGTGATCTTCTCGCTGTCTTGACCATCCAGCTTAAAATTAGAATCTTTGACAAAACTGTTGATCAAACGGCGAACAACTTCACTGGCTTCAGGATCGGTAATAACCGCCGATAATTCATCGCTGTGCTCTGCACTGATGTGTTCTCTTGTTTTTTCAAGGATGTCCTCATAGGTGATAGAGCTGGGAGTAGCATCTTTTCGGTCGTCTGACCGATAAAAATATTCACTCAACGTTTCACAGCTATTGTTTTTATCAGGTTCATTATTCATGGTCATTTAATTCACTCTCCAATACCTTCTCAATGTCAGTAATAAAGCGCCGCTGCCAAAGCTTGCCCTGACGATCACAACTGCATGACGCAAACTGGCCTTGACCGTCCACTTCGTTAATACTTTGGCTATATGGCAGAATAGCGGATAATTTAATCCCGGCCATCTTTTCATATTCTGCGAGAGCATGATGCTTTTGCACCGCATTGCCAATATGTAATATCGAACCGGGTCGTTCGCTTCTTTTCTTGGAAAGATGGGCTTTAACACCTAAGTACCAACACACATTTTTTGTATCCGGCGTGTGCACCAGCAGGAAACAGTCTGCCGCATCCAACGCAACCGCTAGAAAAGGATCACCTCTTTGGCCGGAGCAATCGAGGATGATCACATCCGCGATAACCTGACAGGCAGATACAAAGGAAGCGGCCTGACTGTATTGCCGCATACCGATTTCATATGAAAGGTAATGATCGTCTTTTTTAAGCCCCGCATAGAAAAGTTTTGATCCTTCGTGATGCTGATGAAAATACACTTGAGCGTCACGCACCTGCGGTGCTGCGAATATCGCGCCCAGCGACGCCTTTTTGTTATCCAGCGTGCCCGGTAATCTTGGCGGAAGTGTCGGCTGAGTCATGTCCGTATCAGCCACAACGGTCAATTTACCGCGCCTCGCGTAATGTCGGCCAATCTCATTAGCAATTATGCTTTTACCCGTCCCTGAGCGGCCCCATACTGCAATAATCATGTTATCCTCCTTATTCAGTCTTTTTGTCCGGTATCAGAACTTTTTCCGCTTCCGGTATAAAAGTAAATGTGTCTTCGCCCCTGGCAACAAACGCGATATATGCTGTTCCGTTCTTCTCCAGCTCCGCTAAACGTCTAGCCTGTTCTTCTGTGGCGTAGAATGATATCGTAATGGGAACTTCGTTCTCTTCATCTTCGCCCAGCTCCGCATTGACCTTGGCGTTCACGCCTTCTTTTGCCACAATTGCGGCAATTTCCATGTATTTGAGTTCGGGATATATAACGACAGAAGGCTCGATCTCTGTCACGTCTTTTATCTCCACTATAGCGGTTGGTTCCGTTACTCCAATCGATGCATCTGAGGGTTCGGCATCTGCGCTTTCGGTCGGCTCTGATTCTTCCGTTGTTGCGATGCCGGTGCTGTCAACATTGGCGTTACTGTCATTCATACTATCCATCAACGCCATAACCGTCACAACATCACCCGGCTGCAATCTGGCCGCTGCCATGACCGATAGGTTTTTCACCGTTACAGACACAACCATTTTTCCTTTTGCCGTTGCCAGCGAATATGTGTCTTCATGCACGTTGGTGTCTGTCAGCTTTGAGGCTGTGATGACATCACCCGCCCATATCAACCCGGTGGCATATTTGCC
This sequence comes from Bacillota bacterium, assembly GCA_023411715.1. GTDB lineage: Bacteria > Bacillota > Clostridia > Acetivibrionales > DTU013 > JAEYOM01. The sequence goes on from JAEYOM010000137.1 coordinate 7,905, forward strand.
TACGCTGGTTGACCGTACCGTTGCATCTCCCGGCGCGATGTTGGCGGGCATACGCACGGTTTTCAGCATATCTTTTGTAACCATCGTTCCCGCATCGATATTTTGATTCGCCGTACAAACCTCGGTCGTTTTGGTCTGCTCACTTTCAACTGCCGGTGCTGCCAAAAAGACAATGACCAGCGATAGCGCGACGCACAGTAGACCGATAACCTTTTTGTTCCTTAGAAATTTCATGTTTGATTCTCCTTAACCATTTTATTTGAATTTAAAAAAGCCTCCGCTTTGGCAAAGGCTGTGTTTCACAGGGGGTAATCATTACCCCCGCTTTCATGTCACCCGATTTCGGACCAGGCGCCGGCGCTGCAGCGCTAATATTGAGTGACATTTGACTATCCTTATCGTTAATTATTTTTATACGCTTGCAAAGATTTCTGTATTCAGGCGTCCATATATTGACCGTGCAAGCTAAAGTCATAAGATGATTTCGCAACATGCGATATTCGTAAGGCGACATATGATTACCTCCTTTATCGTGTCACCCACTTTATAACCACCATGGCACGGATCGGCGCTGGCCGATGTACGGTCGTGGGTGACATGTCTATTTCACTCATGTTTTCCTTGCCCATTTAAAGCTGAAATTGTTTTCTGCTTTGACACCGTTTACTTTATAGCACCTATGTTTACATCGGCAGCACGGGTTCTCCCTTTTTCGATCCCAGTTACAACAATTAAAACCAAACTTACATGCCTTGCTGCTATCCTTTATCTCATGCTTACAGAAACGGCACGGTATATTGTCTCGTAGCCATCCAATAACGTCTAAATCAATAACACACAATTCATGCAGAAGATACAGAAATACCACCAGCACGGCAATACCCATAGGCCACACTGCATAATCAATCCAATTCATAATAAACACTCCTTTTACCGATTGAGCACCGGGAACCGATCATACATGTCGCCCTCGATCTCAACCGTGTCGCTGACCTGCTGGTACATTTGTCCTGCCGGTGACCATCCATAAAAGGATTGGCCAACGGCTTCGTACATGCCGTCAGGGAACCACACAGGCGTGTAATGCAATCGGCTCTCCGTGACGGAGTACGCGCTTACCGCATACTGCCAAGAGGTTTCACCGACTTGCCCGAACGCGCCGCTTTTATACTCAAGAGCATCGGCGTATTGGCTCCAATCGCTGTCTGTCCAGTAACCTGTATCGGGATAGAACGCCCAATACATTTGAGGTCCGACAAGCTTTTCAGGGTGGTCATAATTCGTGGTGAGCCGTGTCGTCGCAGTCGCGGAAACGCCGAAGCCAGATTCCATCATATCCGGATGATCCTTTATGGCCACTCTCGGATCAGGTGAGATCTCAAATGTCGTGGACAGCAGCGCTGAATAGCTTTTCTTTACATACAAACCGTTTTCATATCGGTACTCCGTCCATGTATGCGAAGCGCTCTTAGCAAGCGTCGGCAGTGCCGGTACACTTTTATTTCTAGCAAGGTGATCGTCTTCCATTCGGGGATCAGCAGGGTCAGGCAGGTTATTTCGCGCCAGCGCGATTGCCCCTGTCTTAACCGCTCCGGCAGAACCGTCATACTTGATTGTTCCGTCCTCGTTGGTTTGATTGTTGTTTTCATTTTTCTCGGCAATTTTATTAGCCGGATCAATGGTCATGAGTACCGGGTATGTGCCTGTCGATGTCGGTGTCGTGATCCGAAACACCACGATATTGATACCGTTACCGGGTACGCAGATCGTTTCGGTTTTGGTCGCACTGCCAAGCTGAAGCTTGACTTCTACAGCCGGAACGCCTTGCGCTGAGAGGTTGCGCACCTGTGCCGCAATCACAATATCCTTTCCTGTGTAATATGATGATACAATCGTGATGTCATCCCCAAAGGTTAAATCAGACAGCAAAGCATTAACCGTTACCGTTGTTGATTTGGTATTGTTCGTTTCGATCAATTCCGTAACAACGTTTGTGGAATCCGCAGTGGCCATAATATTTATACTTGTAGCGGTCAGGTTAGATGCTGCCGTAAAAGTGAACGTCTGTACCGCGCTTGTGGCTCCCGTAGATAGAGCGGGTATCGCAGCTGTCATTGCCGGGTAACCATTGGGCGCGATTGTCAGCGTCGAAGCCGCAGCCGTTGAGTACCCTTGGTTTTTAACGCTGGCCTTAACCGTGACTGTTTCTCCTGCATCATATGTGGCTTTATCGGTGGTCAGCGTCGAGACAATTAAATCCGGCAGCGCTTGTATCGTTATGCTTGTGCTACGCTGATTGTTTGTCTCAGATATCTCCGCAACAGCGTTTGTGGAATCCGCAGTGGCCACAATCGACATATTGGTGTTGCTGGTATACGATGGCGCTGTGAATGTAAACGTAACGCTGGTAGACTGTCCTGCACCCAAAGAACCAATAGATTTTGTTTGTGCAGACAACCCGTTCGGTGCCATTTTCACCACGGAGGCCGCTGCTGTGGCTTTGCCTGCATTATTTATCGTCGCCGTCACTGTGACCGTTTCTCCCGGATTGTATACGGTTTTGTTCGTGGTCAATGACGATACCGTCAGATCCGGCAGCGCCAAGACGTTCACAGATGTGCTGCCCTGGTTGTTGGATTCATTCATCTCCTTAATCACATTGTTTGGATCAACCTTGGCCACAATCGGCATATTCGTGTTGCTGCCATATGTGGGCGCTGTGAACGTATACGTGACGTTGGTGGATTGCCCCGCACCCAAGCTGACTGTTTTTGTTTGTGCAGCTAGACCGTTTGGCGTAAGCTGAACAACGGCTGAGCTGACCGCGCTGCTTCCGCAGTTTGTGACCGCCACGGTCACTGTCACCGTTTCGCCCGAATTAACCGTAATAGGGCCGGGTGCACCAGCACCTTTTTGCACCAGCATGATTTGAATGGCTTCTAAGCGCAAGTTTTGTCCGCTCGTTCCGGCAGTTGCACCATTTTTCACCCAGCCTTGCCAGCCGATATCCTGCACATGCGCCCGATAATAAACATCGTAGTTGGTGGCCATCGTGCCTTTCAGCCGGATTTCTAAGGCTTCTATTTTTAATGACTGTCCTGTTGTCCCCGACATCCCGCCTTCATTCACCCAAGCCATCCAGCCGATATCCTGCACATGCGTCCGGTATTCAATGCTGTTATCGGCACCAGCGATGTCAATACACATGGCTTCAACACGGTAGTTTCGTCCGCTCGTTCCGGACACTGCGCCGTTGCTTTTCCAGTCTTGCCAGCCGATACTTTCCACATGCGTCTGGTATTGTATTGTGGGGACGCTGCTGCTTGCCGCTGAACTTGGCCATACAGACGTGATCGTCAAATCTGGCAGCGCTGGTGTATAAAGTGTTATTGATTTATAGTCCACATCCCTGTAATAAGATTCCCCCTTCGTGACCGTGACGAGATCTTGAGGTGTTCCGATAGCTTGATTTATAAATATGTTACTGAGCGTTCTGTCGTCTTTTCCGGTTGCGGAGATACCATATGATACCCCCGAAGAAGCCGCCGATATTGGTATGCGAAAAGTCAGCACATCACCGTGATTACCGGTATATCCGATGATTTGAGAACCGGTTGGTAGGGATGAATTGAGATCATATCTTTTGCAGTTTGCCAATGTGACGGTCGTTGATCCTTCATAGTACCCTCCATTGATGTTAAGATTCAGCGTGGGTGTACTGAAAGATACCGTCTGATTTAATCCCATTTGGTCTCTCGCTTTAATCAGAAGCTCTATGGCGAACTGCAACACGCCGTTGTTATATCCCGCCCTCGTTCTGACTTTGCTGCCGATCGTGCCGCCTGCGGCCAGTGCCCGGAGCTGGTCATTGTTGTATTCATGCAGGTCGGTATAATTGTAAAAGTCATCTCTGCCGCCTTCGTAGAATTCGCGTTCAGATAACCAAAACCGTATCGCGTTGGCCGTGGCATACCGCGCTTCGGATGCACTTAGTCCATTTGTTTCAAACGGATATCCTTGTTCAAGAATGATCAGAAGCCCTATTTGTGTAGGTATTGAATAAGCACCTAATATATTCGTGTCCGTATAGCTTGAGCCGCTACCATTGGGTGAAGGTTTTCTGTGTTGGACACAGTACGCCACTTGTTCGGGCGATGACCCCATGAGAAAGTGCTCTGGCGTATCCATGTTGTTCCACCCTCCCGAATAATATTGCATCCACATATTCGTATCGCGCGATCCATAACTGATCGTAGCTGCCGAAGCCGATTGTGTCATAAAGGCTGTAATGAGCATAGCCAGCGCAATAAACAGTATCAAACTTCTAAATTTCCGTTTCATACGTACCTCCTTTTTGGTAACAAAAAAGACGCTGGATCACCAACGCCTTTATCGATATATTTTTGTTTGTTTATGACTACCTGACTCGGTGTGTACCCATTACGCAAAGATAGATTGTACCGCCAGATGTCTTCACAGCCCCCGCGCCAAGGTAGATGACATCGGGATCGGTTAGTGAAGGCGCATGTACGGCTGCCGCTCCACCTTGGTTATATCCGTTTATCAAACCACCCATCGCCACAGATTCCGCATAACCCAAGCCTGAGTGGAAGATGTCTTCTGCCTTTGCCATCTTCATCGCGTGCTCTCTTGCCTGTGCGCAAAGTGTCGGATCAAGAGTAACCGGAATATCGGTCGAATACACGCCGTTGTTTTGGCGTCTATAGTTTACACCGTCACAGACTGCCTGTATATAGTCATCGGGCAAGAATTCGTAACATTCACTGGCGTCTTTGAATGGCGTAGTCATCGGGCCGGGAGCCGTGCCGCCTTTGGCCACCAGTTTAATCTGTATGGCTTCGAGCCGATATGAATATCCTGCTGTTCCGGCTGACTGTCCGTTTTTCGCCCAATCCATCCAGCCAAAATCCTGAGCATGAACACGGTAGTAAACGTCATACCTTGTGGCCATATCGCCTTTCAAGCGGATTTCAATGGCTTCAAGCCGCAGTGACCGTCCGTTTGTTCCCGTCATATCACCCTCGTTAACCCAATTCTGCCAGCCGATGTTCTGCACATGGGTACGGTATTCGACGGCGTTGTCCGCTCCATCAATTTCGATGTACATACCTTCCAGCCGAAGTGACTGTCCGCTTGTGCCAGCCGTTTCACCGTTGCTTTTCCAGCCTTGCCAGCCGATATCCTGCACATGCGTCCGGTATTTAACAGCAATACTTGTATTGCCCTTCGCGTCCTTAAATGGCGTAGTCATCGGGCCGGGAGCTGAACCGCCTTTAGCCACCAATACAATCTGTATGGCTTCGAGACGATACGAATATCCCGCTGTGCCTGCTGACTGTCCGTTCTTCGCCCAATCCATCCAGCCGAAGTTCTGAGCATGAACACGGTAGTAGATATCATGTTGATCAGCCATACTACCCTTCAAGCGGATTTCAATGGCTTCAAGTCTTAGCGATTGTCCGCTCGTCCCGGTCATGGCTCCTTCGTTGACCCAATTCTGCCAGCCGATGTTCTGCACATGGGTACGGTATTCAACGGCGTTATCCGCTCCATCGATGTCGATGTACATACCTTCGAGCCGCAACGACTGTCCGCTTGTTCCGGCTGATTCACCGTTTGTTTTCCAGCCTTGCCAGCCCACGTCCTGTACATGTGTCTGGTATTTGATTGTAGGGATCGATGCTGCTTGCGATGTTGTGACGCCGAGCATACACATCGAGGTTAGCATTAACGCGAATGCCAGCATTGTTATGATTATTTTTCTCATTTTACGCTCCCTTCTTGTTACCAACATTAATAAATTTGATACCAACCGTCGGTGCAACGCCCTTCGGCTTTCGCCTTATCGTACTTAGCCCACAGCCTTTCCTCATACGCCTTCTCAAACTTTTTATTTTTGCGGTGCTTCATGATGCCCTGAACAACGAAACTGCCCAGCCCAATCGCCGCCAGCGCAATGACGATGATGTAATACCAATCACCGATGCTGTGCGCCCAGTCCCAAAAGACGAAATTGCATATCAGTAAAAACAGCGCTGCCGGTAGCAGCCGAAGCTTGAATAGTATCTTGATCACAAGCCCACATATCGCTAAGACTAACCCAAGAATTGCGCCCATGTCCCATACCTCCGTCTTTTTTATATCAGTTCTCTTACAGCTCCAAATTATCTTCTTTCGCTGTCTTGGACTTCTTCTCATCAACCGGCATCAATTTCTCACAGTATAATTTGTATCTGTCCTGTGCCGATAAACAGGTATCGTTTAAATAGGTTTTATCATGCCTATACTCTTTTAAGCCCCGATAATAATACGCTTTATGCTCTGCATCGATTATGAAGGGCATCACATCATGCTTCAAGCATTCTTTAAACATAATGAGCCGCCCGACTCTCCCGTTTCCGTCCTGAAACGGGTGTATGCTTTCGAAGCCCTCATGGAAGGAGATAATATCCTCAAATTTGATGCTTGTCTGCGCATGATAGCCTTCAAGCAAAGCCTTGATAGCCTCGCTCACTTCCTCCGGCTTAACTGTTTCCATGCCCCCTACTTCGTTGGCCAGCAGCTTATAATCCCCCACCACGAACCATGTGAGCCGCTCATCAGAAGTGCCGCTTTTCAATATGTGGTGAAATTCCTTGATGATTTTCTCAGACAACAGCTGATCCGCAACGTCCAGCATATAATCAAAGGCTTTGAAATGATTGGCCGTCTCAATGATATCGTCTGTATTGAGCAGTTCCCCGTTCTCATGTCCAATGGTATTTGTCTCAAAGATGCTGCGCGTCTGGTCTTCGGTGAGCTTGCTGCCTTCGATACGGTTAGAGTTATATGCCAGAAGCACCTGTGTCTTATGATACAGCCCACCCCGATATCGCATATTTTTTTCTCTGCGTATCTGTTCTAAGATCAAACTATTCATTCCGTTTGCTCCTTCTTTTTCTCAAGGCTTTTCTTCTGCGCTTCTCTTCTGTTCTTTGAGCCGATACACCGCTGCCGTAAACGTTCTTGTTCCTCAGGCGACATCTTGACCTCAAAAGGTATACCACCTTCTGCGATACATTTACGGAAAAATATATTGATTGCGTCGCTCATCGTCAAACCAACATCATAAAACACGTTTTCAGCTTCTTGTTTTACTTTCGCTTCTATCCTGAAATTAACCAAATCAAGCTTCGCCATATCAAACAATCCTTCTTTACCCTTTTTATTCAATTACAGTATACCATACAATAACGTCATTGTAAAGATTATTATTGGTATTTTTTAAGAATTGTTTTGAACATACGGACGGGCATAAAAGGCGATTTTCCATTTATGTGTTTCCCACAATCCATTGATAGATACGCCCTTTGAAACGCTCTCGATCACCTTGTTATCCCCGGCATAGATAGCGACATGGTGAATCATGTTCCAGCGCTTGCATACTCCCGTGCAGCGGCTGTTTCCGCAGTATGGTTTTCCTTTCACCGGGTCTATACTCTGCCAAAACACAAGATCACCCGGTTGTAATTGATCTTTGTCAATGACCACATTCATGCTCACACAATTTTTCGCCATTGTTGTTGATGTTCCCGACCAATCAAGCCCCGTATCGGTATATGCGGCTCTCACCAGCGCTGAACAATCCATACTGGAATAGCTTTTCCCCAAATAATGCTTTGCGTTTTCTACAATGGTATATCCAATCATGCTCGTAGGCGTATCAGCATTTATTTTAATCGGTTCACCTCCATAAATGCCATAAGCGGATGTACCGATCACCTCTGCAATGATCTGATATGCTTCATCACTCATATAGTCTTCCAAGATCGATCTTTGTTCTTCTGTAAAACCATATTGATCTGCAATTTGCCACGCACTTAGAGATTTGCTCACAACCTTCACATGCACGATCTTTTGTATTAATTTCCCTTTAATTTCCCCAGCCTCTTCGTCTGGCTCTTCTCTCACCTCTTCGACTTTTTTTACGGATATGTTCAGGCTGTTCATATCCCAAAATATCTCTTCCAACCGTTTTTTTCGGTCTTCAGATAAAAAGTTAAGGCTTTCGACGCCGCTCTGACCGGATAGCACTTCCGTATAAAACACTGCCAACACATCATGCAGATTATCCGGATAAAATAGTTCTCCCCCATCATTCGGCAAATTCACACCATCAAGAATCAGCTCCGGCTCATTCCCATTAACCGCATATGATTTTTTATAATGATTAAGGCTTGATTGAGCCTGATCATAATATGATTCGGTGAGCGAAGATACCTCGGTGACAAGCGCCGTATAATCGCCGCTTTCGTCTACCGTATATAGCATACCCGTTACGCCATTGAGAATAAAGTATATGATCGCCACCAAAATGATAATCAGCAGAATAATCCAGCCCCCGGCAGCGATAAAAGCAATCAGAGATTTCAGCAGGGCTGCAATCACCGTGACCGCCACTTTTCCGGCGGTTGCGGCAGCCTTTACCGCATATACACTTGTTTTTACCGCCGTCTGTGCTGCTTTGGCGCTTGCTTTCACTGTGACTTGAGCTGTTTTTGCAGCTGCTTTAGCCGTTTGTTTTGCAGCCCAGCTTGTCATCTTCACAGTAGACTTTGCAGCCCAACTTGTCATCTTCGCGGAAGACTTTGCAGCCCATGTCCCTGTTTTCATACCGGCACGTCCGGCAGTTTGAACCCCCTTACCTATGGTCTTAGATGTGCTTTTGGCCGTTTTCTCCACTGTCCGCTCTGCGGTTCTGACTGTTTTATCAGCTGCCCGCTCTGCGGTTCTGACCGTTTCCTTGGCAGCCTTCTGCGTTGCTTTGCTCGTTTCCTTTGCTGTCTTGGAGCTGGCCCTCTCCGGCGCATTACCCTTTATCTTTAATTCCTGCTTATGGTGCTGCTTAAGACCCTCCTTCGCCTTATCCTTGATATGACGGATCGCCTTATCCTTAGCCGCCTGAACAGGCTTTTTCGCAGCACTTTTCACATCCCGGCCAGCTTCTGCACTGAAGGCTTTGACCGCTTGTACCGTCCCTTCTTCCGGAGTATCGCCTTTTTGCATAGCGGATATCGTCTTACTGCCGTATTCTTTTACCCGTCCGGCTGCTCCCGTTACCTTGAGTCCGGCGTTTTTGACGTTGCCTATCTTACTGCTTTTTTCTTTTAATTGTGCTGTCCATTTCGCGGTATCGCCAATTTTTGTAGCAGAATTCTTGCTATATTCTTTTACCCGCTCGGCTGGCTCTGCTACCTTAAGATCGGCGTTTTTGACGTTGCCTATCTTACTGCTTTTTTCTTTCAATGGAGAATCGTTCAAAGTATAACCTCCCTTCTACGATTAAAAATATAAACTGATGAGCATAAAAAAAGGAGCGCCATTCCCCCTACTTTTTGTGTCACCCGTTTTTGGTCCGGGTACCGGATCTGCAGCGCGATAAGCGAGTGACATATTCGCGTCACCCACTTATCGCGCCGGCATCCAGGCAGCTGCGCCGTAGTTGAGTGACACAGCTGTGTCACCCATTTTAAGCTTCGGGAGATCCGGCCGCGGCAGCGTAACGGGTGACACGCTCTTGTCGCTCTTTTTCCTCTTTGTATGCCTTTAGCTCCGTTGGCTTTGTAGTCATTGCACGGTATAGTGACAATGACTTATCAAATTCATTTTCAAAGGGTATGAAGCTATCACCAAACTTAAGTAGTCCGTGTCCGGGCGGTGTATCGTCAATGTAGATACATTGTGCGTCAGACAGTCCATAGGCAGCTTTGAGCAGCCTGACATCAGCCGCTTCCTGCCCCAACATAACGGAGATAGCAGCGTTCTTCACGATTGTCGCCCCTTCTTCACAGCCCATTAAATCCTGTAGGTTTTGGGTGATTCCCGTCACCCACGCCCCATATTTCCTAAAACGTCGCCACATTTCAGACATATACTCGGCTGATTTAGGGTGTTTCATCATAATCCAAAACTCATCAATATAAATGATGGTCTTTCTGTTAGCGGCGCGATTTTTAGCGACTTTAGCGAAAATGGCATCTAGCATAATCGTCATACCCACATCTTTCAGCCCTGCTCCCAGCTCATTAATGTCGTATACGACAAAGCGATTCTGCACGTCGATGTTCGATTTCTGCGCAAAGGTATTAAGACTGCCCTCGATGAACATTTCCAATCCCAGCGCCAGCTTTGCCGCTTCTTCTTCATCCATCATTTTAAGATTATTATAGAAGTCCTGCAAAGTGGGTTCTTCGTCTTTAGTCTCCTTATATGTATTGCGAAGGCCACGGTCTATGATAGAACGCTGCCTTGCTCCGACTTCCTCTCTGCCTAGCAGCTGCTCGAGCACCGTTTGTAGAAACTCCGCTTTAAGCGCTATGGGCTTGTCTTCGGTATCGAGCAGATTAGCATCTGTTAGCGCCATAGGATTGATATGGTGCTTCGAATTAGCAGACAAGATAATATGCTCACCATTGAACAGCTTACAGATTGCCGAAAATTCCCGATCCGGGTCTACGATAATAATATCAGTATCATCATCTGTGCGAAGGCGATTCTGAATTAATTCTGACTTACAAATAAAAGATTTTCCTTTGCCGACCGCCCCGGTAATCACAGCGTTAGAGTTATCAAGCAAATCCCTGTTCCCAATAATCATCGAGCCTGTAATGGCGTGATTTCCATAGTATAAGCCGCCCGGCTGCAAGAGTTCTCTTGCCACGAACGGATTAAAAGCGGCCACGCTCTCGCTTGTCATGCTGCGCCAGTTCTCAATGAATTTCAGTCCATATGGCATACTGGTGTTAAAAGTATCTTCCTGCAGGTAATTGTTAACGATAATTCGGAATTGCTTCTGGCGTCCCATTTCAATAATTGTTTCAGATGCATCCAGCATGTCTTCTTTCGTTTCACCAAACACCGTTATCGCCATGTTCATGAAAAAAATGCCCTGATCCCGATTGGACAGATCATGTTGCAGTTCAATAATACTTTCCTTTTTCGCTTCGGTTTTCATCGGGATTGAAGCGTTATAATTCTTATTCGCTACCTGTTTACGTGTGTACCGGGCAATCTCAGCCTCAATGTTTGTATATACCCGGTTGCATTGGTCAAGAGCGTCTTGTTTTTCAATGGGAACAAGGGTAATTGTCAGCAGCATATTCTTTTCAATATCGGTGAATTTTCGCAAAATGGTATCCTCAACAAACTGCGGGTATTCATACAGTATAAGGCTCTGCGCATACTTTTCACCAATCTCGATATGCTCGTCCATCACCTTAAAACGGAAGGGAGCAATCGCTTCTTTGACCGTCTGCCCCCTTCTCCTCATCTCCTTTGGCCGAAAAGCAAACTCGTCCTCGTGTTTTTGCCTATAGATATCATGCAGGATTTTCGCCCGTTCAACTTCACCCAGCTGCGCAATCCCGCTATCCATTCTCGCGAACGCGGCGCGAAGTCCGCTTTTGATTCGGGCAAAATACCGCTGTGCGTTCTCCCTGTCCTTTTTCACCGTGGATATTGTGAGGTATTTTTCTTTATATACCTTTCGCCGTCCTCCGCGCATGATCTTTCGTTCCATCATTCCGTTAAGTTCTTCCCGATAATTATCGTATTGATCTTCTTTTAGCGGCATCTTTATTGACGCCTCTAAGATATCCCGACTAGGGGTACGGTTGATAATGGTGATCTGCATTACCGTGCTGCTGTCAAAAATATTGAGCATTTCACACAGT
>JAEYOM010000172.1 GCA_023411715.1 Bacillota bacterium
CATGGGCCGTGATTTCCGGTGCAGCGCCGCGTGAACATGCGCTGAGCTGCATGGATGCGGTGGATGAACACCTGTATTCCCAATACGGATTGCATCTTGTCTGGCCTTCGTTCTCAACTCCCAATGACGATATTGGCTTTGTGACGAGGGTGTACAGGGGTGTTAAGGAAAACGGCGCGATTTTCAGCCACCCAAACCCCTGGGCGTGGGCTGCTGAATGCATTCTCGGAAGAGGCAACCGTGTGATGAAGTTCTACGACGCGCTGCTTCCTTACAATCAGAACGATAAGATCGAAATACGCCAGTCGGAGCCCTATTCCTACTGCCAGTTTATAATGGGCAGGGATCATACGGCTTATGGCAGGGCCAGGCATCCATGGCTCACGGGCACGGCGGGCTGGGCTTATTTCGCTTCGACGCACTATATGCTGGGCATACGGCCGGGTTATAACGGTCTCACAATAGATCCTTGCATACCGTCGGACTGGAAAAACTTTGAGGTTTCGCGCACATGGCGCGGCGCCGTATACAAAATTTCGGTGAAAAACCCGAAGGGCGTCCAGAAGGGAGTCCGCTCCGTTACACTAAACGGGCGCGCGACGGACGGGCTGATAGCTCCCAAGGCGGAGGGCACGGTAAACAGCGTCGAAGTTGTGATGGGCTAAGGCAAGGATAACGGGTAAGGCTAGGTATAGATCAACATAAAGCAAAGGGACGGATCTTTCGTTTCATTTTTTTCAGTAAGCTAAGGATTCAAACTATAGAATACGATAAAGGAAGCGCGGGAATTTGTCTGTGGAGCGAGAGGGCGGTTCCCGTGCTTCCGCCATCCTTATTCTAACATGGTCGGATCGCCGCCGCTTGCCGATCTCCATTATTATCTCAATTACCTCACCAAATTGGAATTTGCGGATGTAATATTATTTTGTGTTTTCTTCAAAAATGCTAATACATCCGTAATTTTCATCTGGAGACTCTCTGGAATTTCCTTTCTGCCTGGCAACACTGCCTGAAAGTATCTTTGAGTGACTAATTGCTTTTCAAATACAGGTTGCAAGCCAAAAATCCTTGAAATCTCTAACTGGAAATTCATATAATCATATGTATCCTTCGTTCCGATATGGAATATTCCCCAAAGGTTTTCTTCGATGATATATTTAAGCCAATCAGCAATTTGAATATCAGTTGTAAAATTCACAAATAAATTGGGATAGGTTACAATCGGTATATTATTTCTTGTATCCTCTATCAACTTTAATATTCTCGGACAATTCTTCCCCCAAATCTGCGGGATACGAACAATAATACATCTATTGCCCAGCTTGTCTTGCAGCATCTGTTCACATTTGATTTTGAAATTACCGTAATCAGTTTCTGAACCAACTACATCCGACTCATAATGAGGCTTCTCTTTTCTTGCGTCAAATACATTTGCCGTAGATATGTAAATGATTCTTCCATCCTTGTTTTCTGATAAATAATTGGAAACATGATTATGCGCCTCCAATTGTAATTGGAAATCCCCTCTCAGGCTTGAAATGACAATTTGTGGCCGTATACGATTCAGTATCGATTTAACTAAATTTGTATCACCAAGCTCATATTGAAACATTCTATTATTGCCGCGGTATTGTTCTGTTTGTGTATGATAGGTTCCATATACATCATGATTTTCTTCTAATTTATGTGCAATCGCCTGTCCAGCATATCCGCTAGCTCCTAATATCAAAACCCTCATACAACGATCCCCTCATTAAATTCCTGTTTATAAAATTTGTAATACGTCAAATCCATACGCACAGTGACCACTTTCCTAGAACGCCAATTTTCCGCCCGACGGCAGAGTCCTGGCGACGTAGATGGATGGCATTTCGCACAACGTCTCAGCAGTCGTGGCACCGATGAGCTGAACCCCGGATGGTTACCTTTCCGTATTATTCTTAGTCAAGGTCGGTTTACCTTTTCTTTATATTCTTCCAACGTATATAAACATGGTGAAGTGACGCCATATTATATAACACTCATATTTTTATTAAAGAATGAATTCGTGCTCCTCATAAATAAGTCCGCCTTTAAATTAGAAAACATCACAGGACCGCTCATTTAAATTATTACGCAAAATCGTTACAATGCGATTCTCGGAATTCCCATGATACAAACTTTCACATACAAATGAGTTATCATTGCTGGAATAAGCGTCCATAATCGTGGTTAAGTAAGCATCTATACCACAAATCATTTGTACCTTCTTTGCATGAAGTATCTTACATTAGGGTGAAGAAATTGACGATATTTTTCCCAGTCCCTTTTGTTTTCTGCTTCGAAGAAAGCCATTAGCCTCTCAATATTATTCATTACGCACCTCACAGAATATTACAATTACGCGAAGCGCCTTATTCGCATGACGGCCGGAGGCCCGGGCGACGTTTGATGAGCGATATTTCACCTAACGTCTCTATAGTCGCGACGCCAATAAGCTGCAACTCGCGAAGCCTTTCTCCCTGGTGGTGCTTGTCCACACCGGAGTCAAGGCCGGAGTTCATTTCATCGTTTATATACAATATGTTTATATACAATATGAAGTAAAAAACTTCTGATTATGCTTATTTCGCAAAGTTATAAAGAATCCTTATTTTTTACTGAATCTTAATGTTTCCAGTCTTTTAGCTTTTTCAAACGCTTCGTAAAGAAATTCCTCTGCAGATAGATCCTTATAATCCCAATTCATGACCTCTATTGCAGTCGCACCGGAATAACCTGTTTCCGCAATCTTTTTCATGGCTGCAGGCCAATCAATTGTGCCGTCAAAGGGTAATCGGTGTATGGTGTTTCCGTTATAATCATGTAAATGTAATGCCATCAAACGTGAACCGTACTTGGATAATAAATCATAGCTCGGATAATAGTGGTAGTGATGGCAGCAGTCATAACAGAATCCTATGCGCAGGGAATCCACTTGCTCCAGCGTATATGACAAATTAGTGAAATTCCGTAAATTCTCCAGCGCAACATTGACGCCCAGTTGTTCAGCCTTTTCAGCAATTCTCTTGATTCTATCCAGTCCCAATGCGTTATACGGTTTGTCATCGTTCGGCAGATGCACCACCATGGTCGGAATCTCAAATTCTGCGCAATTCGCGACACATTGCAAATAGCAATCGATCGAGGCTTCACCGTCCAGATTATCAAGCCAGATGTTGTCTTGGACTTGGAATGGCGTGTGGATGTTTTCTATAGAAAGACCCGCTTCACGCACAATTTGCGGTCCGTTGCGGTAATCATTACGATCCAAATATTCACTCCACCATAATAAAACACCGTCAAACCCTGCCTTTTTTATCAGCTGATAACGTTCCTTTATCGGCAATTCATAGCCGAACCAATCATAAATCGTAATCATAAGCCGCTCCCTTTCTTGCTTTTGTCCTTCTCTTATCTTTTCAAAACAAATTTTTGATTGGGATAATTGAACTCAACAACAAGTTCTCCTTCTCTGACGATACCTCCTGAACATATTTTTTATTATTCGCCCGGCGGCCGAAGCCCCGGGCGACGTAAGTGAGCCACCCTTTCATGGTCACGGTAGACGCACCGGTTACCCGGCGCACCCCGCACAGTTCCCGGCGTGCGGAATTACCGCACCGGGCTCTTCAAATATACTCGCTTCCATAATCTAGGCAAAACATTCTTCCAGTCGTATCCGATTGTCCGAGATTTCTGTTATTCTCGGTGTAATTAGCCCATACCATTTCATCTTTGCCTTGAATTCGCCCCACGTGAAGCTTTTCCTTTGACTCCTGCGGTTCAGCCATTTGAACAGTATCTTCATTGCGCCCATAAAATTCGTTAAGTCCTTTACTATTACCTACGATCCCTGGGGACACCCGGTTTCCATATTGATAACCCTTCCATCTGTGTCCAATATGCCAGCTTTGAGCCATTTCTGTATTAGGTTCAGAAAGGCTTTATCTTTTATTCTAAGCGCTAGCATCTTCATCAACCACTTATGGTCTATGCTATCAAAATAGCTACGTATATCGGGCCTCAATTATGTAGCTGTATTTCTGCATTAGCTCCCTATAAAGTGTATGAATCAACTCAACTACAGATGGGATTACTTGCTCGTTACATCTAAAAAAATTATATCTACAATTTCCTCCAAACTCAATTCATTGGTTATCCTTTTTTCCGATATAATACGAATATAATCCTTTTCTCTCCACCAACGCTTCATTTCGTTTTCACCGAATTGATCGCAATTTGGTTTTGTTTGATGCCTGGCTAATGTTTCTTCAAATGGTATGTCAAAATAATATGCATATATATTATTAAATTCTAATTTTAGCACCTCGAATAGTTCTTGATACAAATCAGAATAAAGAATTCCCTCAAGTATAACTATATTACAATTTTGTTTTCCATATTTCGCAAGTTCAATAAGCAGTGAAATAGCTTTTGTACCCATCTCATCTTTCACCCATAGCATTTCACGCCTTATTATATCTTGAGGTATTACTAAAGTACCTCTACCAAATTTTCTTTGCAGCAACTTTGCTGTAGTCGATTTACCACTTCCAGAATTTCCTCTTAGTATAATCAGTTTAGCTTCATTATACATTGTGTGTCCCCTACAATCTTTTCCATAATAATCATCCAACAATTGTACCGAGTTTCATTTCGCCCAACTGCCAGAGAAGCGCACTTTGTCTTCAGTTTTTCCGGTTTTCACCGGCGCTTCGTAACAAAGTTTTATATCACAACTTTATATTCTTCACCATGTCCCATGGACACCTGCACCATATATGGCCATGCTTTACAGTTTAGGCTTTCAGGTTACGTCTTTACCCCGCTTTATACAGGTAGCATTGACAATTGTTATCTGCATAGGGGAGTATTAGTGCTTGTACTGCCTCCCACGCTGTACGTGGTTAAGCGGCAGTGATTCCGTACGGCAGAGGACTTGCACCCCTGTTTTCGACAAATCAGTTCAGCCTGTAAGGGCTGGCGCGTTTTGTTCGGGTTACCGGCCCGAACTTATCGTGCAACACGGCACGCTGCAGTCGCGATGCCGA
>JAEYOM010000176.1 GCA_023411715.1 Bacillota bacterium
GTGTCATCGGACTTGACTTTTTTCGTGCCATAGCGCCTGATATCCAGATCGACTCCGTTTGAACGCGCGAATCTGATCATATCAGTCAGCATGGCTTCGTTCGCATCGGACAGTTTGTTTTCCGGAATAACGAGCAGTACCTCCCTGCTTGTGATCGAATCGCTCTTTATAACGATCCCTTTGCTACCCCACGGCTTTTCTTGGCCCTTATATTTGACAAGTTCTTTTATATAGCCTTTTAGCGTCTTTTCCGCATTGTCACCGGTCTGGTAACTCTCTGCCGTAAGATCCATGCTTTTTATCATGACAGCTTTCCCATTGTCAAATGCCGAGAGCACCGGGAAGCTGTCAGGCAGGTTCGCGCCGAATTGCCTTCTTATTTTGAGTCCGCGCTGAAAATTGCTCAGAGACCATATATCATCCGTATTATCCTCAGCTGAGCCGTCCAGGACTTCGCTGCTGTCATCCCCGCCAAGCCAGGCCTTTGCCCGTGATCTCTGCACTATTTCAAGATCAGGCATGAAACTTAGCGGCAGTATCAGGTTGATCCGGTATCTTACTACTATATCTATATTTTCCTCCGTGTCCGATAAAAACGAAGATTCACTGAAATCGAGACCTTCGAAACCGTTTTCGACATTCAGCATTTTTAGTCTCTGATCGACGTCCTTTATACTACCGGTCAACAGATACTTTTTCATATAAAGCTTCACAACTGGAGTAAAAAGCTGTGTCTTGGCGTCATTCAGCGAACCGGCCGCTATATAGCAGGCAATTGACTTCAGTTCGTCCAAAGGATCGTCTGCCATAGTTTCAGCCTGATTGAGCATATTTCTGAAATCCTCCCCAGCCTTGCCAAGCGGGCCGATACTGTCCGCCAGGCTTCCCGGACCTTGTTCGGATCTTTGTTGGGAGCTTTGTTCGGATCTTTGATGGGGGCTTTGTTCGGAACTTTGTTGGGAGCTTTGTTCGGAGCTTTGATGGGGGCATTGTTCGGAGCTTTGTTTGGAGCTTTGTTGGGAGCTTTGCCCCGGATCTTGTGCCGGGTCTTGTTCCTGACCTTGCTGCATGCCGGCGCCAATGGATTTCAAGGAATCATACGTCTCGAATACGCTGCTTATCTGGTTTCTGAACAGCTCTGACCTGTCATTGATATCGTTTCGTACCGTATCGTGGAGATCCCTGATGCCGCTGATGTGGTAAATATAACCCGCGGATGCAATATCGGATGCGGTCTCGTCAAGCGCGTGCTGCATCAGTTCATAAGTGCACACTGTCTTTACGAGGAAAATAACTGTGAAAAAAGCGCATAAAAGGACAGGCATTACCAAAGCCGCTTCTACGGTCAATGCGCCCTTGCGTTCATTTAGCTTCGGCTTCACTCCGGCCCTTGCATTTTCTCCTAATGCCACTGCGCTTCCCCCTAATAGCTTTCGTATACGAGTACCTTGAAGAGATATCTTCCGTCGGCAGTCTTCAGCTTTTTTCCGATAAACGGACGTGTTATGAACAGATATTTCATCGACACTTCAGCCTCTACGCGCACGCAGGTCGAACTGTCCGTCATCCTGAAACCGCTGCCGCTTTTCCCGAGGTTCAGCTGTATCAGGTCTTCGATCCTGTCTAGCTTTTTGTCCTCGTTCATCGTAAGGAGGAATAGTCTCAGATAATCATGATAATTGAAGTACAGCCTTTTATCCGTTTTGGGTCCGGACTGTGCGGGAATGCCTATGTCAAGCTTCCAGTCGCCCTTCATTTTGTAGATCGGGACCGATTCGCCCTGCATCAGGTCATTTAAATCGATTATCGCTTCACCCATGCCCCAGCCACACATTATAAGGTTGGAAAGAATCGGTATACCGGCCCCTCCCGTCCACCAGCCCGCGACTGCCGTGGCGACGCCGGTCGCCATTGATTTCTTTTTTGGATCGGTATAGACATGGAGCGTATCAAGTCCGAACCTGACCAGCAGCAATTCGCCTTTTGTCATTATGCTGTTAAGCTTCTGTGAAGGCTGCCCGTGAAGTATGTATTCGACTTCGCCGTCATAGAAAGTATCTGTTTTATCCTTCTCGATCCCGTGCAGATTCATATCCTTTTCGGTCTCACTCTCATACTTCAATTCGGGAACGGCGTTTTTGAAGGTACCGATTATATATTCGTTGATGTAGATGTTGTCCCTCAAAGCTGTAAGGTCGTCCACCAGCATATTTCCGATATCCGAAATAAAACCGAGCGCGTTTTCCTGGAACATTCCGTCCTCGTCGTAGAGATCCGCTTCGTCTCCTATATTCCCCAGGCTGCCGCCGTATTCTGCTCCGCCGCCTGAATTTTCCCGACCTGTGCCGTCCGTTTTACCGGGCCCTAAAAACTCCTCATCTTCCTGGTCGAAGCTTGCGGTCGTTTTTTTAGTAAATGAGGGGAGGTCATTTTTCAATATCCCGGCTGCTTCATAATTGACATCCTCGAGGAGCTTCTCCGTGATGAATTTTTTTACTGCATCCGCCTTACCATCTCTGGGATCCTGCTTATTTCCTTCCTTAGCCGGTCTCGAATAATCATAGGAAACCCTGGAATAACCTTTTATAATATCGATCAAGCCCGAAGGCAGGATTGTATCGGCTATATTTCCCGCCCCTTGTCTAGCTGAATCGAGTTGTGACGCCACATCCTTCAGAAGCGAACTGTTGGCTCTTACAGCTTCAAGTATTTCGCTTGCCTTCTGACCGTCCAGAATCAATTGCTTGAGTTCGTCAAGCTGATTCTGCGTCTGTTCCTTGAAATCTATGGAAAAAGTGCCGGTTTCGCTGCTGAAGCTTTCACTGAGATATCCTTCGAGGCCTTTTATAGCTTCCTGCGCTTTTTTGCCCTTCTCCGCTATTGACTCTACCTCTTTGATCGCGTCTTCGTTTTTTCCGATAAAGTCCTGCGTCAGTGAATATCGCAATTTATTATATACGTCGCTCATTTCGTCTTCAGTATCGTCAATGCTGTTCTGAAGCGACGAGCGTTCATCCAGCAGGCTGCTAAGCGCGCTTTCCAGTGAATCAAGTTCGCTGCTGGAATCAGGTTCGGAGCTGCCATCCGACCCGGAGCCTGTCTCCCCGGTACCGCTTCCCGAAGAATTCTCTGCGCTTCCATCCGCCGTTGATCCTGAACCGCTGCTTGAAGGACCGGCGCTTTCCAGTTGCGATATCTGCGACTCGAGACTGCTGATACTGCT
The DNA here is from genome assembly GCA_023411715.1 of Bacillota bacterium. Taxonomy (GTDB): domain Bacteria; phylum Bacillota; class Clostridia; order Acetivibrionales; family DTU013; genus JAEYOM01. The sequence continues at coordinate 3,224 of JAEYOM010000176.1, forward strand.
TTCTACAGAACTCAGGCTATCCTTTATTGAAGACAGGAATTCCTTAAGCGAATTGAAATTTTTGAAGGCTGATTCCCAGCTACCGTTAATATTGAAGCCGTTAATGAATTTATCAGCGCTGCTTCCCAAGCCGTCGACGAGCTTCTTGAGCTTCTGCTGCGACTTGTCCATCCTGCCGAGCAGCTTGTCTATCCCTACCTTCTGCTTGTACGCACCGGCCATTTTCCCCGCATCCTTTATTGCCGAGAGTTTTTCGGCAAATCCTTCGACCATTTCCGCAGGCGCCCTATACTTCATATATTCCAATATCTGCTTCTTTGTGACGGCATTTTCGCTCAGATTGAATACAGGAGTCACACTTATACTCTCGATCCTGAACCCGAACAGATCCGCGCTGCCCTTGAAGAAATCCTCTCCTGTAGGGATCGACAGATTGCAGGCCAGGTTTTCCTCGAAACGATCCTGAAGATCGGCCGGGTTATTTCCCGTTATCGCAAAGATACCATAGCCATCTTTCAGATTACTGCCGTAATTTGCGAGCAGTGACTTGGCGGCTGTATCTGTTGCTCTTTTTACTATTGCTCTGCCGGTACTGATCCGCGATACATCTACCAGCACGCCCGCCAGTATCAGAAGCGCCGGAAGCAGAATAGCGGCAAATACTGTGATCTGACCCGAAGACTTGTTTTTCAAAAATATGACCTCCCTATGCTATTCTAGAAATTTGGAAAGCTTATCCTTCATTTCGTTCATAGTACTTCTGGTCTTGTCGGCAAGATCTTTTATTTCCGGGAATTTATTTTCAAGCTTTTTCTCGATGTCCAGTATGAAATCGGTCGTCCTGATCAATTCGGCAGGCTCTTCCACCGTGGAAATAGCCACAGCAGAAATTTCGATGGTTTTACTTTTGCCAAGAAGCCCGAACAAGCCTCCCAGTGGATTTTTATAACTTTTGCTGACGCTGACAACCAGCTTTTTATAAACCACGTAGTTTTTCAGCTCAGCTGTAACGGAGGTATCGATCGGTTTGATCAATTCATTGCGTCCGGCAAGCTCCAGGGCATACTCCTCGATATCTCCGAGCCTTTTTTCCTTCTCGCTGTCGAATAATCTTCTGTATAATCCAGGTTCTTTGATATCCTCATCAGTCGGCTTCCCTGCTCCCGGAACATCCGTGCCCGACGCCCACGCCAAAGCGCCCGCCTCCGCCGCGCTTTCCGCAGCTGACTGGATCGCCGCCTTCTGCTGTAGCAGCAGCCCCATATAAACGACTGCAGCTATGCAAAGTACGATAACCGGTATGATGATCGACGCTTCGACAGTAATACTCCCCGCGTTTTTCCTGCCCTCGACAATGACCTTCATTCATGCAATCTCCAAATAACAGTTTTTATTCCATATTTATACATTATGCAGTTATTATACACCAGTATTTGGTAAGCAAGAAGAAAATAATGATGAAAATTAAAAGATTATCGGATCGGTTTTACGAAAGCCTTATATCTGTAACATGGAACGGATATCTCCCTGTAACTTTATCACGGGAAATATAGTTGAAAAGAAATATTGTATCAGCTCCGGGATCATATGAGAAAGAGTTGTTCTGACAAGCCGTATTCGAAATCAAATAACTGCCGTTATTGCCACCCAGCCCATTCACAGCTCCGGATGCAATCAAATGAAAGCATTCGAAATGAACTTTTTTGATCGACTGTTTAGGCGTCAGGCCCGCAGCTTCGGGGATCAAGCCTGCCATTTTCCCGCTGTCCCGCAGGAACTCAAAGCATTTGTCCTGTAACCTGCCGCTGCCCCTGTTTTCAAAAAAAGCAGGCAGTGTGCCCGTATTATCCGATGCGAGAAAATCCAGCCGCAGCAGCTCGCGAAACATACTCCGGCCGTCTTCATCAAGTCTTCCGGCAGCAAATCTTTCAAGTACTGCATAGTATTCACGCAGCGCTGCCGGATTGGTCAAAAAACCGCTTTTCTCGTAAAATTCCTGAAAGTTTTCAAAAAAAGAAAAGGGAGATCCAAAGTCTTTATTTATCAGATAGTCAAGAGAATAGGCAAAACGAGTACTGTTGTAGTATTTATCCACAAGACCGGCTATGCCTTTAAGTTTCGCAAGCTCTTCGTAATCAAGATATCCACCCGAAAGTATCTCATAAGGAGGCGTATCACGGTATATATAGCCTCCGGCGTCAGCCGTGCGGGGATGGGCGTCAGTCGTATGGGTTTGGGCGCCAGCCGAATGGGGTTGGGCGTCAGCCGTGCGGGGATGGGCCTCAGTCGTATGGGGACAGGCGTCGGTTTTTCCGCCACCTTCCGGGTCAGCCTCCCTATAGCCTTCCCCATCGCCTTCCGAGTCGGTTTCCCGGCGCAACCGCGTTCCCTTGAGAAACTTCAGGAACCCAAGCTGCAGCTGATGAGGGCCGGCTGCATATACTCTGTCGAAGGACCGGGCAAACGAGCCGTAATCCTCATACGGCAACCCTGCGATCAGATCCGCGTGGATATGTACATTTCCTGTGGACGCGAGCCTCCTGATATTATCGAGCAGCCTTGTGGTATTGGTTTTCCTGCATACCGCAGCCAGAGCTTTTTCATTGGTGGACTGTACTCCCGCCTCTATCTGTATAAGGCCTTTGGGTGCGTTTTCAAGGATGGACATGATTTCATCGCCAAAAAGGTCTGCGCCGACCTCAAAGTGAAAATTGCATGCGGTTGAACCATACGTTTCGATTATATGTTTCAGGATCAGTTTAGCTCTTTCCCTATTTGCGTTGAATGTTCTGTCCACGAATTTTACCTGGGAAACACCGGAGCCGACAAGCCTCTCCAGATCGGAAAAGATCCGCTCGGGCGAAAATGTCCTTACTCCTTCCGATACTGAAGAAAGGCAGTAGCTGCATGAAAAAGGGCAGCCCCTCGAAGCTTCAAAATAGGCTATCCTGTTTTTAAGTGAAGAAAGCATTTCATCCGTATATGGCGACGGTATGCTATCCAGGTCTATCACAAATGCGGGTGGACTGTTTACGATCCCGGAAGCCGATCTGCAGGAAAGTCCTTCTATTGACTTGAGTCCGCCTATTGAGTTGAGTTTGCCTATTGAGTTGAGATTATTTATTGAGTTGAGATTATTTATTGAGTTGAGTCCGCCTGTCGGAGCAAGCCCTGTATTACCCGCCCAGGCAAAGGCTGAAGCGTCTCCCCGTTCTAATATACAGCCTTCGGGTGGCTCTCCCTCCGAAGCTTTGTTTTCAGCCAGACGCGCTAACAGCTGCGGAAATGACTTTTCTCCCTCTCCTGCAATGATATAATCTATCTGCTCGTGCTTTTTCAGAAGCTCTCCGGCATCGTAAGATACCTCGGGGCCGCCGAGAACGATAATTGACTGAGGCAGCAGTTTTTTCAGGTCCGAGACAAGCTCCAGGACCATCCTTATATTCCAGATATAGCAGGAAAAGGCCGTCACATCTGGCTTGTACCCGTAGATTGCAGCAAGGATATCTTCGGCATACTCATTTATTGTACGCTCCAATACACGGACAGTTCCGCATTCCCGGCCGCACGACGCTTTGAGATACCATGGTGCGAGTGCCGAATGGATGTATTTAGAATTCAGAGCAACTATCAGAGTTTCCATAATACCCCCGTAATGAGGCTATTATATACGACCTTCGGACCTTATTCAAGTTTCCGCCGGAACGTCTGCAAAAATGCCCTCCTTCATCATTTTGCTCCATGACCCGAATACTGATTTAAGATAGTCGAAATATGTTTTTTTTCTTATATTATCCGAGACAATCAGTGCGCTTCTGCCGATCACTTCTCCGTCGAGCCTGTATTCTACGAAGCCTGTTTCGGAGCCTGCATATACCGGTGCCCTGAGCATTTCAGGCGTCACCTTCCTGACCTTAAGCCGGGTTTTCTCCTGCTCATTGAGCGGAAGCATGATGCCATCATCCGCTATAAGATTGACTCTTTCGGAAGCACCGCGGTAAATCGGTACGCTGGCCATTATATCTCCCGTATCGAGTATTTTGGTCATCTTATAATTTTCAAACGCGTAATCAAGTATCTCCCTGCTTGCGTACGCCCTCGCACCTCTGGTTGGCGATCCCAGGACGACCGAGATCACGCGCATACCGTCCCTCTTCGCCGTAGTTACGAGGCACCTGCCCGCCTTACCGGTATATCCTGTTTTTACACCATCCAGCCCGGGATAAACTCCAAGCAGTTCATTTGTATTAAACAGGCTGTGCCCTGGAATGTATGAGGAATACGTAGATACGATCCCGGCAAACACAGGATTGCGCAAAGCTTCTCTCGTAATGAGGGCGACATCGTATGCAGATGAATACTGGTTTGCACAGTCGAGGCCATGCGGGGTTACAAAATTCGAATTATTGGCTCCGATCGATTTTGCTTTTTTATTCATCATAACTGCGAAATCTTCCAGACTGCCACCGACATGTTCGGCGATCGCTACCGCCGCGTCGTTGGCCGATACCATCAGCATAGCGTACAACAGCTCCTTGAAGGTATAATTATCATCGGTCTTCAGCCCCATAACCGAGCCTCCGATGCTTGCCGCCTTTTTGCTTATACTTACCGGTTCATCCAGATCCGCATTTTCCAATGCCACCAATGCTGTCATTATTTTTGTAGTGCTTGCAATGGAACGTTTCTCGGTCGCGTTCTTGTTATACAGGATACGCCCTGTCGACTCCTCTATTACAACGGCGGTTATGGCATTTATTGAAGGGGGTTTTTCTTCGCAGAACGCCGTTTGCCCTGCCGCATAAAAAAATGTAATTAAAATCAAAATCGAACAAAGTAGTTTTCGTATCAAACTCTGATTCAGATAGATCATCTCCTGATATATTGTTTAACAAATACACTAACTTAGAGTTGACAGAGTGCTTTAATAATATGTATAGGCCGGCGGCAATATTGGCGCCGGCTATTTGAAATTTTTCTTTGAGCCGGTTTCTCCGGTATTTACAATAGAAGGGATGAGACGAATTGAGCTTTTATGATAATCTTAGATCAGAAATATTAAAATCATAAGATCAGAATGGTATAATATACGGGATAAGCTCGGATTTCATCAAAAAAGAGTTCAGACCGGGGTATTTCGAAATCAACAGCGAGCTGGGGCTCGGCAATATAAAAGAGCTCATCAGTATCAGCGGCAGTATATACATCAAAGGCGGAATACCCGCGAAAGAAAGGGTTGAAGTGCATGCAGCCAGAAATATATTCGTAAAATTTGCAGACAATGCGCGGATCATATGCGGCAAAACCGCACATATCGGGCGATAGAGGCCACCGGCTTCGATCGGCAAGCGTTAGTATCGCGCCAGGATGAAGTTTTTCATGAAATATGAATGAAAATAACAGAACAGCAGAAATTAAACAGATAAAGAAAAGGGAAAAACGACATGTTTAAAAACATTTTGATTATATCTTCCGATCTAACAGGACACGGTCATAAAAGTATCACAGAATCCCTCCTGGAGCAGTTCAGCAATTTCCCCGGAACAAATGTGAAAGTGGTTGACGGTTTTGCACTCGGTGGTAATATTGGTCTTCGTGCAGGGAAAATGTACGGCTCGATCACGCGTACCTCAAAAGATGTCTGGAAAAGGATTTGGGAAATAACCGTGAAACGACCGTCTCTGATCATAGAACTGAGCGAGCTTGTCATTAATGACCGTTTCCTCAAACTGCTGCAGGAAATACAGCCCGATGTGATCATTACAACACACCCGAATTACAATGCCTCTATAACGAACATACTTGCAAAGATCAATTACCGGATACCGGTGATCGCCATAGTTGCCGATCCTGTGACTATAAGTCCGCTTTGGTGCAATCCGGATGCGGATTATACCATATGCCCTACCAAGGAGGCAAAGGAGGTATGTATCAGGGGCGGAGTACCCGAGGATCGTATCCGTGTGTTCGGTTTCCCTGTAAGGGAGAGATTTACCGAACATCTGCATGGCCTTGATGATTCTGCTGTAAATTCGGTCGATACCGGCTATGCGCCCCGCTACCCCATCAAGTTCATGATCATGAGCGGAGGCGAGGGTTCCGGCAATATGAGCAGGCTTGCGAAAGTACTGCTCAAAAATTTCGACTGCAGCGTCAGAATATTATGCGGGAGGAACAAACTGTTGAAGAAGGCACTGGAGCATACTCTCGCAGAGAAATACAAGGACAGGGTAGACATTCTGGGATTTACGGAAAATGTACAGGAGATCATGCTGTCCACGGACATAATGCTCACACGCGCCAGTCCCAATACGATGATCGAGGCGGTGACGTGCAATGTGCCGCTCGTAATAACGGGCGCGCTACCAGGCCAGGAGGAGGGCAATCCCGATTTTGCCGTTAAACACGGTCTTGGAGTCGTCTGTACCGAATCAAGAAAACTAAAATACGTAGTATCGGGACTGATTGCAGAAAATTTCAAACAGTTGATCGAAATAAGGAAATCTCAGGTAAGATACAGGAATCCGTTTGCTGCAAGAGACATAGTCAATTTCATAATGAATCTTTGAAAAAGTTCACCAATATAAGTTGAATTTAATTCAGCTTATTACAGCTGAAATAGAATGAAGTAAATACCAATATATAAGAAATCTACTTCATTCTATATAGCTTGGTTATTACTTCAAGTAATAAACGTAGTATTTTTAGGCACAATAGTAACTGAGGAGGTGATAAAATGGCAAACAACAGCAACAGCAGCAGGAATACAACTTCATTCGATCAGATGAAATATGAAATTGCCAACCAGGTCGGAGTAAATCTCAAACAGGGTTACAACGGTGACATCGCATCAAGGGATGCAGGCAAGATCGGCGGAAATATAGTTAAGAAGGTATTTGAATCGTATACCGGAAACAACTACGACATCAACAAGAAGTAATGATAAAACAAAAAAGCAGGCGGTTTGACCACCTGCTTTTTTTGTTGCGTTTTTACTGCATTACATTAATGGACGACTGTATCTTACTGACTTCCTGCTTCGCAGTCGTAAGCTCCTGCTGGCTTGCCTGCGCAGTCGTATACCAGCCTTTTGACGTCATTATGTCGAATATGTTTTTCTGATGCTGGAAAGTCCTGTTCAGTATCCCGGAGCAATCATTTCTGAGATCCTGGTTCGAACTCTCAAGGATAAGATTCGTCAATGAAGATGCGCAAAGCTTATGCTCGTTCAATAATGTATACATTATCTCTTTATCGGTGAATTTGTTCATTTTCTACCTCCTATTGGACAGATGTAGTATTGATGTGTTTGATCAGAGTCGTCAGATCCTGCTGATGCTCCTTGGCCATGCTCTGGCATAAGCCCTTGACCTGCGCGTCCGTTGCCATTTCGGCGCAGGTGTTCATGAATTTGATAGAATTTTCGGCCATTTTGATATTGTCCTGGACCAGCAGTAATTCTTTTGTTGTCAAAGACATAAAATCCCTCCTTTGTTTTGTTTCCAGAATAGCTTTTACATTAATCCACCCTTATTATTCAAGAACAGAAAATATTTATACTTTATTTGAGTTTGTATTATAATAGTGGTTATTGAATTGAGGTAATGATATGAAATTTGAGCCAATAAGTATAAAAATAAAAAATATTTTTAATGCCAGACCGACAGTACTGATCGTACTGAGCTTTTTTCTGCTGATAATGCTGGGTACACTGCTGCTCATGCTGCCTATCGCAGCCAGGGACGGAAGAAGCACGGGTTTTATAAACTCGTTGTTTACAGCTACCTCTGCATCCTGCGTTACAGGCCTTATCGTGACGGATACCTACACACACTGGACATTATTTGGCCAGATCGTCATTATATCACTCATACAGGTGGGCGGACTCGGAATCATAACCTTTGTGACCTTTTTCTACTCCCTTCTGGGGAAAAAATTCAGGATCCGTAGCATGGTCCTCGCACAGGAATCTATCAGCTATTACTCCTTTCAGGGAATCACAAAGCTTGTAAAAAACGTTATCCTCGTAACAGTAATCATAGAATTGCTGGGTGCACTGCTTTTATCAATGCGATTTGTTCCGCAATACGGTTTGAAGGGCATCTACCTTAGCATGTTTCACGCAATTTCGGCTTTCTGTAACGCCGGCTTCGATCTTATGACTATCTCGGGTAAAGGACAGTATCTCAGTTTCATGAACTATAATAACGATCCTGTCGTTATTTATACAATAGCGTCGTTGATAGTAATCGGCGGCCTCGGCTTTGTCGTATGGAAAGACCTTTACGACTATAGAAAGAACAAGAGCCTGATACTACACACTAAACTTGTTATTATGATAGTTCCGATATTGATATTCAGCGGTGCGCTATTGTTTTTCGTTCTCGAATACAATAATCCGGCTACATTAGGCCAGCTCAACCTGCCGGGGAAAATTAACGCGGCCATGTTCCAGTCGATTACGCCAAGGACTGCCGGTTTTAATACAATAGACCAGAATTCTTTGAGCGGACTCTCAAAACTCCTGACTATTATCCTTATGTTCATAGGCGCGGCACCGGGTTCGACGGGAGGCGGAGTTAAGGTCACAACTTTCGGCATAGTGATGATTGCGATCCTCACACAGCTAAGAGGCTCAGACGGCGTAATTCTATTTAAAAGACGCATTACTTTCCCTACGATAATAAAAGCGCTGACAATTATAGGCTTCAGCGCGATGCTAATACTTACCGTAACTGTAATCATGGTATTGCTTGAGGGCAGACCAATGATCAACGTACTTTTCGAAGTCGTATCGGCGTTCGGCACGGTAGGCCTTACTACAGGCATGACTCCATACCTCCACCCTGTCAGCAAGCTGCTGCTTATTATGATGATGTTCCTGGGCAGGGTCGGACCTGTTACATTTGCGCTCGCGCTTACGGCGATATCACACAGAAACAATACCGATATCGTGTATCCCGAAGGCAAGGTTATAGTAGGCTGATCAAAGGAAGAATTCCTTAAGTCTCTCCTGATCTTCGCTTGAAGAAGCTGCTATGATGTAGTCGCCTTTTTGCAGCACTGTCTGCCCGTTAGGTATGAATACGTTATCGTCCCTGATGATGGAGATCAGAAGGCTGTTGTTCGGGAGCTTGAGATCCATCAGCTTCTTTCCGCACGCGATCGAATTCTCATGCAATTCAATCTCATTTAGCGTGATCTTCCCGTTTTTCAGTTTTATCAAAGTTTTGATGCCGATGTAGTCGATCTCCTGCTCGATAAGCTCAGCCATCATCGACGTGCTGCTTACCGCTATATCTACGCCGAGTCTTTTGAAAACTTCGATATTCTTGGGATTGTTTACTCTTGCTATCGTTCTTTTTATATGAAAATTATTCTTTGCAAGCTGGCAGGCGATCAGGTTGTCCTCATCCCTTCCCGTTGTTGCGACAAATATGTCCGCCCTCGACGCATCAACTTCCTCTAGCTTGTCTATCGCAGTACCATCGCCATTGCATGCCCTTATATACAGCTGGTTGGCCAGTTTCTCGCAGAGTTCCGCCTGCGGTTCTATAACTACGACCTCATGCTTATATGAGAGAAGCGTTTTTGCAAGATAATACCCTACTTTCCCTCCGCCTGCTATTACGATATACATGAATGACCCTCCCAATTTTTTAGCCGAGCCTTAACGCGTCAGATACGCAACAATTATGCTGTCGTCAGTATTCAGCCTGATGCCCGGGTTCGGGAAGCTGAATGCTCCGTTATGCACGACGCCGAAAATATAACTATCCTTTTTGAGCTTTACAGCACTCAGCTTCTTACCATTATATCCGGATTTTACAGCTTCCCTTATAAATGTGAACGCTTCCCCGGAAATTGCATGATGTGATGTATTTTCGGATTCCCCGAGTATTTTTGACCTCAGTACGTCGACCGTCAGGTTCGTAGGGCAGATAGTGTTCAGTCCGAACGAATGAAATACATGTTCGCGCTCCGGATTATAGATCCTGGTTATGACTCTCGGCACTTTGAAGATTTCCTTCGCAACCTGACAAGCCATGATATTTACATTATCATCGGAGGTCACAGCTGCAAAAGCATCAGCATTTTCGATACCTGCCTGTTTCAGTACATCCTGGTCAATCGGTACGCCGGTGACCGTAATACCTTTGAAGTCGTGCCGCAATGCCTTGAACTCATTCTTGTCGTTTGATACGACAACCACGTCATGCCCGTCATCGGCAAGAGCATGAGCAAACTTCGAGCCTACCTTGCCGCAACCGATTATAATAATATTCATACATCCAGCCCCCACAAAACTATGTGTCGCATTTGCTTTAGCGTCGAAAGAGGAAATTCCTTGCTATGGCTTTTTTGGGGACATACCTTGTTATTGTATTTGAAGGTGTGTCCCCTGACCTTGTTCGGTGTGTCCCCTTACATTATACCCGCTGCAATTAATTTTGCAATGTAATCTTTCAGAATTTGGAAGACAGTGAAAAAACCGCTTTGAATAACTACACTCAGTACGGCAAAGAATAAGTTAATGTAAAAATGACTGACAGGAGAAAGAATATGTTGGTAGTATTTGTAAGAGCTCTCATTTTGTATCTGATAGTAGTAGTAGTCATGAGAGTGATGGGTAAAAGGCAAATAGGCCAGCTGCAGCCTTTCGAGCTCGCCATAGCGATCATGATATCTGAACTGGCAGCCGTACCGATGCAGAATACAGGTATCCCTCTTGTAAACGGGATCATTCCTATTCTTACGCTCCTTATCGCACAGCTCCTCATGTCTTTCCTGACTTTGAAAAGTATACGGGCAAGGGCGATAATTTGCGGCAAGCCGACCATACTGATTGAAAAAGGCAGGATCAAGGAAGATCAGCTAAGGAAAGAACTCTATACCTTGAACGATCTGCTTGAACAGCTAAGGATAAAAGATTATCCGAATGTTACGGACATAGAATATGCCATACTCGAAACCAACGGCCAGCTGAGTGTGATACCGAAGTCGCAGAAAAGGCCTTTAAATCCTGCTGATATGAATATAAAGACAGACTATGAGGGTATAACGGTCGATGTTGTTATTGACGGACATGTTATGACGAATAATCTCAAAACTATCGGAAAAGACAGGCAGTGGCTTATTCAGGAAATGAGGAAGCAGAATTACAGCGACCCCTCCGAAATACTCCTGGCCTGTGTCGACCCGGCGGGCAAACTCTCCATCCAGGCCAAAGCCGAAGGAGGTGACCGGTGATATGAGACGCAATGCTACTGTCAGGATACTTGGTGCTATCATCACTCTGACCTTGATAATAACCGCATTGAGCGTATTCTCACAAAGGTTTCTGTATAACGGCTCACAAAGTATGAAACAGTCCATCGATGCTGTTGAAACCAGTATAGGCTCCGGCAAATGGGATCAGGCCGATAAGCAGCTTACTCAGATGATAAGCTCCTGGTCGGGGGTGAAAGGTTACTGGTCCGCACTTATAGACCATCAGGAGATCGACAATATCGACGAGACACTTTCCAGATTACAGATGTTTATAAAGGGAAAGGAAAATGCGAGCGCACTGGCGGAAGCAGCCGCGCTGAGAAAATTCATCGTTCATATACCGGAAAAGGAAATGCCGAGCCTCGCTAATATATTCTGATACCTTCATTTTAGTTGTCTTTGTCTCATAGCCTCAAACATCATTACTCCTGCTGCAACAGAAGCATTCAGCGATTCCGCCCGGCCTGCCATTGGTATTTTAACAAGCAGGTCGGCGTTTCTTGCCGTTTCGCCGCTGATCCCCTCTGCCTCGCTGCCGATTATCAATGCGGTATTACCTGACAGATCGGCTTCATATATGCTTACAGAACCCTCGAGGTGCGATGCGTAAAGCAGGAAGCCTTTCTGCTTTACGAGCTGCATCATTTCCGGTGTGCTGCCTCCGTAACAGACCGGTATATGAAAGACCGATCCCATAGTAGAACGCAGAACCTTTGGGTTGTATATATCCGCGCAGCCGTCCGATACGATTACTCCCGAGCATCCCGCCGCATCCGCTGTCCTTACGATCGTGCCCAAATTGCCGGGATCCCTGATATTATCGAGAAGCACCAGCAGTCCTTCATCAATGGCCGTATCACGAAGCAGCTTCCTTTTCAGTTCAAGTACCGCCATTATACCCTGTGGGTTTTGAGTATCCGATATCGACCCGAAAAGACTGTCCGGGACTTCATAGCAGATGATATCCCTCCGCTTTACAACATTAAGAAGCTCGGGAGAAGTTCCGCCTGACAAAAAAGTTTCTGAAAATATTATGTAGCGTATTCCCGCATTTTCATTAAGTGCTTCCGAAACAAACCTTGCCCCTTCAATAAAAAAAAGGCTTTTTTCTTCCCGGCTGCTTTTGTTTTTCAGCGACCGTACTTCTTTGATTACAGGATTACTGCCGGCTGTCAGCCTTGTCATAGTAACTCCTTCAGTAAAAAACACCTGCGCATGGAGCGCCTGCAATTTTTTTGTTCATAAAACAATAAGGGGCTTTTCAGCCCCCCATCTTCAGATCCATTGATAATCAAGCATTCTTTATGCTGTTGACAAGCTGTGCAAAGCCCTGTGCATCATTTACAGCCATATCGGCCAGTACCTTCCTGTTAAGGCTGATGCCGGCCTTTTTAAGACCGCTCATGAACCTGCTGTAGCTCATACCGTTTATTCTTGCAGCAGCGTTGATCCTTGCGATCCAAAGCTGTCTGAAGTCCCTCTTTTTGGCTTTTCTGTCCCTGTATGCGTATGAGAGCGATTTCATGACTGCCTGATTGGCGATCTTGAAAAGCTTACTCTTGCCCCCAAAATAACCCTTTGCTAACTTCAATACTTTTTTGTGCCTGGCACGTGTCCTTAATGCACCTTTGACTCTTGACATATTATTCTTCCTCCTTCTTCTTACTTGTACGGAACAAGCATTTTAACTGTTGCTTCATTGGCAGAAGAAGCATACGCTCCGAGCCTGTGGTGTTTCTTTGCCTTTCGTGCCTTAGATACGAGTCTATGTCTTTTGAATGCATGATTCATCTTAACCTTGCCAGTGGCGGTTATTCTAAATCTCTTTTTAGACGCGCTGTGTGTTTTAACCTTTGGCATATTTACTCCTCCTATTTTTTTACTGTATCGCACCCGTTAAATACCTAAGGCATCCCGGGATGCTATGAAAGGTCCTATTGCTGCTTGGGATTGAGTATCATTATCATACTCCTGCCTTCGAGCTTCGGCCTTCTCTCCACTATACCCACTTCTGCAACCGCATCCGCGAATTTATTAAGTACCTGCTCACCCAGAGATGTGTAATTCATTTCCCTACCCCTGAAACGTACGCTTACTTTCACCTTGTCGCCATCCTGCAGGAATTTATACGCATTTTTTGCCTTGAAGCCGAAATCGTGATCTTCAATCGTAGGCTTGATCCAAACTTCCTTAATGCTTACAATCTTTTGATTCTTCCTTGCTTCCTTTTCCTTCTTCGCAAGTTCGAACATGTACTTTCCATAGTCCATGATCTTGCAGACAGGCGGCGCTGCTTGCGGGGCGATCTTAACAAGGTCCAGATTCTTGGTAACTGCGAGCTTCTGTGCATCCTTGACAGGCATCACGCCCAGCATGGAGCCGTCCGAATCGATAACACGCACTTCCCTATCCCTGATTTCCTCATTAATCATCAATTCATTTTTACTACTGATATTAAAACACCTCCGGACAAAATAAAAAGTGGATTGCAGAAGTCTGTCAATCCACCGCATAGCTAAGTTACGCCTTGAACCTTCACTATTTACCTTACCGGACATGTCCGTAAGGTGAGAAGCGGATGACTTCCTCTTTGTTTTACTGAATAATAATAACAGAAAGGAAACGCGGTGTCAAGGAATTGTTGATCTATTGACTTATTTGCGCGAAATATGTTTCGGGCAGGTTTTTCATAAACTGGGGGAGTTCCTTTACACAATAAAAATGCAGCATGTGCAGCGCCCTTGAGCAGACCGTATATAGAAGCCCCTTCGCTTCATCGCCCTGGTAAATGTTGTTATCCGGGCAAATTGCAAGTACCGCGTCAAATTCCAAACCCTTTGAAAGATAGGAAGGTATGATAATAGTCCCGGTGCAAAACTCCTGATGTTCACCTGTGATAAGGCTGAGTTCCGTGTACTTGCCGAGGGTATTGTATGCGTCGGCGCATTCACGTTCGGTTTTCATTATGACGGCAATTGACTTCATCCCGCTACTCTTCAATTTTTCAATATCGTCTGCCGCCCTACGGTATAATTCTTGCATATTGGCGCAGCAGTGAACTTCCGGCAGTTCGCCCTCCCTGTTTACGCTTTCGGCGTCTATATTTCCTCCTATTATTCCATTGCAGAAATCAGCTATCTGCCTTGTCGAGCGATAGCTTTTGA
>JAEYOM010000187.1 GCA_023411715.1 Bacillota bacterium
TTTCTATGCCGCTATCATTTAAAATCATCACTTCTTTTTCAATGCCTTTGTCAAGTGGCGGTGAATACTCCATAGAATCTCTCCTTTCTTCAATTATCAATGAACATTAGCTTGGGGCATGAGATTAGGCGGGTTTTCCCCGTTTTTCTCTCTCTTTTTCTGCCTGTTTTTCGCGTATATGCCGTATCACTTCTTCAATTGTGACTTCCTTACCATCCAGAACATGGACAACAGGGATATCAAAAATAAATGATTTTTTTGCCATAAGGGTGCCCCCTCTTAAGCGGTTTTATCGCCGAGTAGTTTTGCTACCGTAGTATTCATTTTTTCAGCCAACTGAGATATTTTCTTTAAAGATGGGATATGTACGCCGTTTTCGATTTCGCTTAGATAATTCTGGGAAATTCCGAGAAATTCCGCGAATTCCTGTTGAGACATGTTTTTCCTTTTGCGGCATCTCTTGATTTTTTCTCCGATGTTGAACATTGCGTAACCCTCACTTTCTCTATCTACATACATTTTAATCGAATTTTTCGATGTTTTCAAGCTTTTCTAAGTATCGAATATCGATTTTCCCGATTATTTACGCAAGTTAACGCTCCACAGCTAACTAAAGCTAACTATTTTCTTGACTTTACTTACTATTTCGTGATACATTTATCGAGGAATTCGATAATGTAAAAAGGAGAAGTGTTACCATGCAATACGGTGAGACAATCAAAAAGTTCAGGAAAGAAAAAGGTATTACGCAAGAAGATTTAGGCAATATACTTGGTAAAAAGCAAAACCAAATAAGCGAGTGGGAAAGCGGAAAAATAAGGCCTACGCCGGATGATATAATCAATATTTGTGATGCCTTGGATGTCAGCCTACAAAAATTCTATGGCTTTGACGATGATTACGATCTCGCAATAGAATTTGCTAAAGGCAAAGGTATTACACCTCAAGAGATAATTAAAGCTATTGAAATTTACGATGTTTACAGAAATAAATGAAACGTGGTGATTAAGTATGAAAGCTGCATTATATATAAGGGTGTCTACAGAGGAGCAGGCGGAAGAAGGTTTTTCTATCCCCGCACAGGCAAAACAGCTTTCGGATTACTGCATAAAAAACGATATAGATGTTTATAAAATATATGCCGATGAAGGCATTTCGGGGCAGAAGGAAAATAGACCACAATTTCAAAGAATGATAAAGGATGCTGAAAAGAAACTGTTTGACATCATCCTAGTCCATAAATTTGATCGATTTGCAAGGAAGGTTGAATTATCGCAAAGGATAAAGCGGCAATTAAAAAGTGCAGGTGTAAATGTTGTATCAATAACCGAGCCAATAGAAAACAGTCCAATCGGATTTTTTCAAGAAGGGATCCTTGAATTACTCGCTGAATACTATATTAAAAATCTCTCGCAAGAAACCAAAAAAGGCCATGTTGAAAGAGC
Organism: Bacillota bacterium; assembly: GCA_023411715.1. Lineage (GTDB taxonomy): Bacteria > Bacillota > Clostridia > Acetivibrionales > DTU013 > JAEYOM01. Next base: position 1,446 of record JAEYOM010000187.1, read on the forward strand.
TTCGCAAGGGTTACATAACGGCTCAGTGCCTTACGGCTATATGATAGACCATACCGTTCCAGCCTTAATGTCAATCAACCCTGAACAAGTTAAAACAGTGCAATTAATATTTGACCTATATATCAATAAAGGATATGGCTGCACTAAAATAGCAAGAATACTGAATGAATCAAATATAGCTTCCGCAGTTGGCAACCAATGGGCATATTTTACCATAAATAGAATATTAAATAATCCGAAGTATGCCGGGTACATTGAATATGATGGGAAACTTTACGAAGGCAAGCACGAACCTATAATAAGCAAAGAGACATTTGAACTTGTCAAAAAATTTCAAAAAGATAGAACATGGAAACGTGAATATCGCGGAGCTAACTTTGAAAAATTCACCATGCTTGGTTTGCTTAAGTGCGGTTTTTGTGGTCATGTTATGAGAGTTCATAACTATACAAGGCTCCATTATGGGTATGTCTGCAATAACTCTACCCACACAGATAGATTGGACAGATGCACACATAGAAAAACCTATAGAACCGAATACCTTGAATTGCATATAGAACAAATGATAAGCGAAGCTATTAAAGGCGGCAAGTTGGAAAACATTACATCTGACGATACAAACAAATTCATGCAGGTACGAAAAAACCAGCTTGAAAAAAGATGGGAAAACCTCAATAACGCCTATCTTAGCGGTGCGTATTCATTGGAGTATTTTCTTAAGATGGATAAGCAAATAAAGCAGGAAATTTCAGAGATAATTATTACCCCACATAAAATCTACAATTATGAAAACGCTTGGGAAAGATACAACGCCGCAGTAACGCCTACGGAAAAAAGAAATGTTTTAAAGGAATTCATAAGCGCAATTCGCATAACACCTGAAAAAATTTTTATTGACTGGCTGTAATTATTGATTATGGAGACAGCCATTATATGCGTCAACCCGGCGTTGCTGAACGCCTCTTGCACTTCCTCTGAAAGGCCTTCACGGTATCCGATGAGCATGCCGTTCATAAGCCCAGCCTGCTGGCGCGGCAAGCTTCTTTCGATGACGTCGACGATACGGTTCCGTACAGAAAGACCTGCCTGCACAAGGAAATCGCCTTTTTTCCCCTCTCCGGCTTCAATTGCATACGGATAAGCAAAAACCGATGCCCCGACTCCCTTCTGCGCAAGGTATCTTCTATAATCGAAGCCCCCGGGGTTTCTGACTCCTTTCGGCTGTGTCAGTGCACCTTCGAATGTGATCCCGCGTCCATAGTCAAAAAAGCCCTGATCCTTACCCGGCAGTGTTGACAGCAATATTTTGCCGCCGGTTTTTTCAAAGCTACCGCCGTAGCTTTTCCGGATGCCCGTTACTTTGACCGTATATGTCACTTTCCCGTTCTTCACCTCCGGTTCCGATGCGATAAAGCCCCGGACCGTCACTTCGCTGCCATTAAAGCCGGCAAATGAGTTGAGCTGGATATGATCCGTCACGAGAAACTCCAGTGACCCCAGGAGAAAGAAAGCCAGCATTGTCGCGGGCACAAAAACGCCATCCACCAGTACTTTACGGAAGGCAAACAGCAGTACGAGCAGCAAAATAAACAGGCTGAAAACCAACAGCAGCGAGTCCGACAAAAACACCGTTATGATACCGGCTATCAGCATTATGCAAAAGGAAACGATGGGGCGCTTGTAAATAATACTCATTTTGATACCTTTTTTGTTTTATTATATAAAAAATAATCCCATCTGTAAATATTTTACAAATGGGATTTAAGAAATTTGACTATTCGCTGTTATCCGAAATAGTGCTTGGACCCTCTGTGAGGGTGATATGTTATGTACGCTGTATTTAGCAGAGACTGAAAACGAATTGATCCATGCTTGATTGCAACATATAGCCACCATCAACTTTCAAGATTGTGCCTGTGATGAATCCCGCCTCCGGTGAGCAGTAAAATGATGCGGCACAAGCTATGTCTTTGGGATCGCCAATCCTTTTCATAGGAGTATCTTTTACAAATGTTTCTTCCATAGCTGATATAAAGCCATCCGCCATTGGTGTTTTAATTATTCCCGGCTGTATGCAGTTTACGGTGATACCGAATTGTCCCAGCTCTTTTGCAAGAGACATTGTCATTGATACCAATCCGCCTTTTGCCGATGCGTAGTTTACACTTCCATTAAAGCCATTTATTGCAGCAACAGAAGATATTATTACGATTCTTCCGTATTTTGCTTCCCTCATTTTTTGGGATACAACCTTTAGGCAATGAAAAGCGCCATATAAATGAGTTTTTATAACCGAATCCCAATCCTCATCCTTCATATTGAAAATGTATGCAGGTTCGCTTAAGTTGCCGGCATTATTTACAAATATATCGATTTTACCGTATTGCTTGTAAATCTTTTCGATACCGGCATCTATACTTTCATTTTTCGAAACGTCCATTTCAAGGCATTGTGCATATCCGCCGTTTTTCTCAATAATTGCCTTGGTTTCTTCAAGCATGGATAAACGTCTTCCTGCGATTACCACTTTCGCGCCTTTATTTGCCAAACCAATACAAATTCCTCTGCCGATACCTGTCCCGCCTCCGGTTACGATTGCTACCTGATTTTCAAAATTTCTATCCATGGCTCATACATCCTCTCTTTTATAAAATAAACTGCTATTCATTTAGGCGTCAGATCCAGCCATACATTTTAATTTATGCCTAGAATCCCTTTGATTTCATATAGTCGCTGGCTTCCTTTTCATCAATAACCGCCTGTACCGGAAGTCCGCTGGAACTGGAGGATTTGTTCATTTGCAGCTTTACTATGGCACTTTCTACGATAACTACGCCTAATTTCGCACCATTTGCTGCTTTCCACGCTACATGCTTGTCCATTTCTATGGGTGAAGTCTTATATTGCCTTACGTCCGAGCATATAGCCCAATCCTTGCCTTTAAACAGAGGAATTACTTTAGCAGCATAATCGTTTTGAAACCGGTCCAGATCTTCTTGTGCCCATACGCCCATATTTGTTTCCCAAGAGATTCGTCTTTCGACATCAACCTTAATAGCGTACTTACCTTTTGGATCTTTAATCTCCATATTAACCCCCGCCATCTCTAATAAGATTTTTTATATTTCAACGCCTTTACCGGATAATAATTTCAGCAAAGGCGTCAAAAGCTAATTCATACTCATGCTTTCTTCTGCAAGGCTTTCAATACTTTTAGCATTATTGGCAGCACATTCAACGATTAAGTTGCTGCGTTCCATAATACTATTTATTGACGAAGCTATTTCCTGAATGCCTGCTGACTCATCAATAGTTGTTTTTGCCATTTCATCAACGGTCGAGGATATACCCGCACTTGTATTACACAGCTCTTCAACCTTCCCATTTATTTTACTTATTGAATCATTAAATTTGTTTGAGTCATCATAATACTGCTCACTCACATTGATTAAATTTTCATAATCAGGAAGTACGTTTTTATCTACAAATTCCACTATCCTTTCAGAGCTTTCCGATAAGTCATTGACTGAAAGCTTTACGTTTTCGATAGAATTTTTAATGTTTTCAGCAGTATCAGATGATATTTTTGCCAGTTTATTGATTTCATTTGCAACAACGGCAAACCCTCTTCCTTGTTCACCGGATCTCGCAGCTTCTATATTGGCATTTACTGATAATAGCTTGGTCTGGCTTGCAATATTCAGAATTGTGTCTGCTAATGTATAGATTTGAGAAACAGCTTTTGACTGTTCAAGTGCTTTATCTAAGCTTTCTTTTACACTTACATAAATTTCTTCCGTCTCCTTTTTGGAATCTATCGACTTTTGCTTTAACTCGCTGGCCCTTATACGTATTTCATCAGCTGCAGTACCTGCAACGCTGGTTTCTGTTGATATTGCCAATATCATATTTTCCATTTCACTTACTGAAGCAGAGATTTCCTGGGACGAAGCTGCGGTTTCTTCTATCCCTGCCGCCAGTTCCTCTGTTGTTGCAGAGACACCCTCAATATCACACTTTATTTTATTTACGTAGGTCTCCAGCGTATTACTTGAAGAACTCAAATTTACGATAGAATCATTTACAATACCGATAAATTTACTGTATTTGTTATTGCCGTTACCGCTACTGTCCAATTCGCTGCCTTTTGGATTCCTTGAAGCTTTAGTCTTTCTCATATAAACAATTTTCATATAAACGATATACGCCAGTAATATGACGCATATCACCCATGGAATGAAATATAACATTACTCTTCCCCCAATTGTATTTCCGGTACGCATATGCCCTATACTTATTTGGTTAGCTAAATGTCTATACAAAGCAGCCAAGTAAAATTGAGCATGAGTTTACCAAATTATTTATAATATCGACAATTTTCAACGAATATTTATGGAAAAAACTCTATTTTTTGATAATTGTTTTATGAATTTAGATACGGTAAAATAACCAATTCCGTTAATTAATGTACTATTTACCGGGCACACCACAAACAAAGCCAGCTGGCAATCTTACGATCACCCGCTGGCTTTAGTGCATTGATATTCATTTTACTTGAATCGTTACTCCAACTATTGACGAAGAGCCTGTTATATACCAATCGGAACAAAAGAACCGTCCCTCCGTTCCGATTGTCAGACCTTTTAAGACAGATAATCCTTAGCCTTCATATAATTTCTGTTGTAGTAGCTGTCGCCGAGGCTGCTGATGGTGACTTTCCTGTTGAGGTACGAAGATGCGTGTATGAATTTATTGTTGCCGATATATATACCTACATGATTTATGCTGTTGTGTCCTCCGTTCGTATCGAAGAATACGAGATCGCCGGGCTGCAGCTCTTCACGTTTCACAGCCGTACCGCTCTGGCTCAGTTCGCTTGAAGTCCTGTCATGGGAAATACCGAACCTGTCAAGCACGTAGCCTACGAAGCCGGAGCAATCAAAACCTTTAGTAGAGTAACCTCCAGATACATATCTGACTCCCAGCAGTTTTTTTGCATATTTGACGATCTGCTGTCTGATGTCCATATTTTCATCCGCTGCAGTATCGATCGCAGCCGCCGTGTCCGAACCTTCGACAACACCTCTGGATGCCTTTTCCACATTTTCTTTGATAAAATCGCCACGTACCCAGCCATATCTTTGCTCACCAATGGAGATACGGTACCAGTCGCCTGAATGCTCATATATATCTGCTTTTGCACCTTTGTTGAGTTTGGTCAGTATTTCCGATGAAGTATTCGGTTTGCTTCTTACATTGACATTGTTTTCGGTGACAGTTCCGACTGCGATCTTTTCATCGCGCACAGTGAGAAACTCGTCATTTATCCAGCCAGAAGCGTCGTTGTAACTCACTTTGTACCAATCGCCCTCGCTCTCGAGGATCGAAACCCTGGTTCCCTTTTTCAACTGGTCAAGAATCTTGGCAGAAGTATCCGGGCTTGACCTGAAGTTTACAGTGTCCCCCGTTATTATGCCCGATTTTGCAGCTTCAGCAAGCGCTGCGCCCGACATCAACATGCCGACCAGCATTGCTGCTGACAATGAAATGAACAACTTTTTAAATACCGGCATTTCGCCCTCCTATATATGCTTCCGAAGTTAGCTGGCGGGTGCGGATAATAGGACTACCCTACCGTTCACGTTGAACACGCGAACGGATTAACCCCTTTTTTGGTTTCTCCGTACTCCCTTTCGCAGGGAGATTCAGCTTATTTGCGGCAATTTGAACCGTTGCAATAACATTATAACCTATTAGAAAAATAATTGTCAAATAATTGCCAGAATTATTTATTATGCGTTATGTAAATCAGATTTGAATAGCGCCGTTATCGCCTGCTCACAGCTTTTTTTGCATGATTACTATCCAATATGGCCTCTCATAGTCGAATAAAACCTTATTTATCCTTTTTATCAGGGTAAAACCGAGTTTACTCCAGAATTTTAAACCCGCAGCATTGTCTTCGACAACGGACAGGAATGCCTGTTCCGTATTGTATCTTTCCCGGGCGTATTGAAGGATAAGCCCTGCCGCCCTGGTTCCCAGGCCCTGTCTCCTGTATCCCGGGTGTATTGCCAATTGTCTGATCCATAAGGTTTTTCCCATCAACGTCCCGGAAACGATACCAATAAATTTGTTCTGCCCGGCAACAGCACCGGAGATGTAGATGCCCGATATGAATTCGTTGCCGCTCCTGCTCAGCCGTTCGATCGCGTCCGCCGTATCTTCAGTGGTAACGCTGCAGCCGGCTCCGGTCGCATAGCGCATATCTGCGTTGCTGTTATACAATGCGGCTATCTCGTCATTACAGGTATCTTTAATAGGCCTTATTCTAAGCGTACCGTCAGCGGTTTCCAGCTCGATCAAAACATACACCTCCCCGCTTCAGGTCTGTCCCAGGTATCCCATCAGAGCCTTAGCATTTTCTATGGCCTTTCCCTTGGGATGATTATTGAATGATACCAGTGTTACGCCGGAATCATCCTCGATATCACGCAGCCTGTTCACCCAGTCCAGCAGCTCGCTGTTACTGTAAAGGTAATCATACCGTTCAGAGCCTTCGCCGGCATACCATTTTTCCTTATTTCTCCCATGAAGCCTGAGATAGGCGATATTGGACGTTACGGCTGTGACGTTACCGATAAGTCCCTTGATGCCGGGTTCATCCACACATACGAATCCTATGCTTTCCTTTTTAAAAAGATCGAAGACTTCCCTGCCTATCCATTCATTGTTCCTGAATTCAACACAAAGCTCGTATTCCTGGAATTGCTGCTTCAGGCTTTTCAGGTAGTCCGCATTCTCGCCGCTGCGGTGGAAGGAATAAGGGAACTGCGCCAGGAGACACGACAGCTTACCGCTCTGCACGATGGGCTGAAGTGCATATTTGAACTGCTCGGCCTCGGTCTTCCCGGATGTCCTATCATGGGTGAAGCCGCCAAATAGCTTTACCGCAAACCTGAAGCCGGACGGAGTCTTTCTGTCCATTCCTTCGAAAAGCTTCATGCCGGGCATGTGATAATAGGTAGAATTAACTTCAACAAAATTGAAATTTTGCGCGTAATATTCGAGCATGCCGACCGATTTCATACCCTCCGGATAAAAAGGGCCTACCCAGTCCGCATATGAATATCCTGCCGTTCCAACCATGATCATAGCTGTTTTACCTCCTGTCAACCTATATATATTCCACAAAAGCGCTGCTTTTCCTTCTATAGTAATAACATTACAAATGCAGACCGCTTGTTTTGCTATTCAGCCTATCTGATATCACCTTGCATAAAGCTGAACAATTTTTTTACGGAATGCTTTTTTAATTGATTAATGCGCTGTGATTAGTTATACTAGAGGTTGGAAATAGGGCTGATTTTGTTTTATTTTCACAATTCTAAAAAACAGGAGAGATATCATGGGACTAAAAGATTTATTTTCGGGCTTTACGGGGATCACGCTCCAAATGGTCATCATGTACGCAGTCGGTCTGGTGCTGATTATCCTGGCTATCAAAAAGAATTATGAGCCGATGCTGCTTCTGCCTATAGGCTTCGGTGCGATTCTGGTCAACTTACCTCAGGCTGTTATAAGGTATGCGACGCCGATGGAACCTGATAACTATGTTACCCAGTTTGTAAGGGACAACCCGTTCTTCAGGACGATGTTTGAAAACAACAATTATGTCTTCGACAGTACGGGACAAGCCTTCCATTACGAGCCTGGAGTTCTTGACATATTGCTCCATTCAGGTATCCTGAACGAATTGTTCCCGATACTGATATTCATAGGCGTAGGTGCCATGGTCGATTTCACACCTCTGTTTAAAAATCCTGTTATGATATTCTTCGGCGCCGCGGCACAGTTTGGTATTTTCGCGACGATGCTCTTGGCCATAGCCCTGGGCTTTGATCTCAAACCTGCGGCTGCGATCGGTATAATAGGAGCTGCAGACGGTCCGACCGCCATTTACGTTGCAAGTAAATTCGCAAAGGAATATTTCGCGCCCATTTCAGTAGCGGCATATTCCTATATGTCTCTGGTACCGATAATACAGCCCCCTGTTATCAGAGCTCTTACGTCCAAGAAAGAGCGCATGATCCGGATGGAATACAAGGAAGAAAAGGTTTCGAAAACCGCACTCATAATATTCCCGATAGCAGTAACAATAATCTCGGCTCTAGTAGCTCCGATCAGTGTACCTCTCGTAGGCTCGCTGATGTTCGGCAACCTGATCAGGGAATGCGGTGTTCTTGAAAGACTTTCGCAGGCTGCACAGAACGAGCTGTCCAACCTTGTCACTCTGCTTCTTGGTATTACGATCGGTTCCACTATGATAGCAAAGGACTTCCTGAACTGGCAGACTCTAATGATCCTTGGAATGGGATTGGTAGCTTTCGTTTTCGATACAGCGGGCGGCGTTCTTTTTGCCAAATTCCTCAACCTGTTCCGCAAGGAAGGAAACAAATTCAATCCTATGATAGGCGCAGCCGGTATTTCGGCATTCCCGATGTCTGCGAGAGTTATACAGAGAATGGCCCAGAAGGAAGATCCGACAAATTTTGTCCTTATGCAGGCAGTCAGCGCAAACGTTTCCGGCCAACTCGGCTCCATCGTAGCCGGCGGTCTGGTACTTGCACTTGTGCCATTGCTGGTACACTGATTTGAGCAGTTTAACTGATGCCAACCGATGATTAGGAGGTTAATAAAATGCTTGAAAATTTGACCAACGGGCTTTGGGTCACACTTGGCGGAATGCTTGGAGTATTCGTAGTACTCATATTGTTTTTCTTTATAATAAAACTGTTCTCGAAAATATTCCAAAATAAGCCGGAAGAAAATAAAGAGCAATAATCGATATGAAAAAGGCGCTAATGGTCGTTTACTCATACCCGCCTGTAATAAACGCAGGTTCCGAAAGAGCTGTAAGCTTCATCAACCAGCTTCACAGCTGCGGCTGGGATCCGCTTGTTCTGACGCATACGGTGTATGCCCAATCAGCATCCGATAATGGCAGGCAGGTTCCGGAAGGTATAGACGTAATCAGATCAAGCTCATGGGATTCGATGAATTTGCCGAATATTATACGTAAATTTGCAAACTTTTTATCTGCTATACTAGTGCCTGACAGGGAACGCCTCTGGGAGGTATTCAGTGTCGGAAAAGCTGCAAGGCTTGCCAAATATGAGGGCGTGGACCTCGTGTTTACTGTCTCCCCGCCTTCGAGCGCTCATCTGATAGGATTGCGGCTGAAGAAGAAATTTCCCGGTATACCGTGGGTGGCTGATATCTGCAATACGTTCCCGGACAGCCAGGAAACGCTTAAGGAACGCTATGAAAGAAAACTTACCGGCAGGATACTTAATGAGGCCGATTGTATCATAACCGGGGACAAAATAATCTACGATGATCTGCAAGCGAAGCGGTCCGATCAGATTTCTGAAGAAACCGTTTCCTTCATACCCGACGGCAGCGTTCAGGAGCTTTCCGAACAGTTCGAGAAAGCCTGCAGAATGATTGCCGCCAGAAAAATTAAAAAAAATAACGAATGATACTCAATATGCCGCAATGAAATGCGGCATATTGTCGATAGGAGGAAATGATGAGGATAGTACATATCATAGGCGGCGGTGATACGGGAGGAGCGAAAACACATGTATTGTATCTCCTAAGGGAGCTGTCCTTGCATATGGAAGTCAAGCTCATCAGCTTAAGGCCCGGCGTGTTCGCCGATGATGCCCGTGCGATGGGTATCGACGTCACGGTAATCAAATCCGGAAATATTATCTCAGATATAAAAAAAGTTACAAAAATGATTGCGGACGGGGGCTTCGACGTGGTACATTCGCACGGCGCCAAAGCCAATGTGTTCTCGCTCTTTGCCAGGCGCAAAGCCGCCCTGCCCACGATAACGACAGTCCACAGCGATTATCGCCTCGACTATATGCACAGCCTGCCGAAAAGACTTACAATAGGATTTATGAATTCAGTGGCTCTTCGCTTCATCGATAATTACGTTGCTGTTTCAGGCAATTTCAAGGAAATGCTCATAAGCAGGAAGTTCAACCCAACGGATATATATATTTTATACAACGGAATGGATTTTTCCACTCCGGCCGAAGGATACTCCAGACAGAACCTTATCGACAAGTACCATCTCAAAATCGAGGCCGACGAAGTTATCGTCGGTATCGCGGCAAGGCTTTATCCGGTAAAAAGCATAGAAACGATAGTTCGTGCCGCCAGGCTTGTTAAGGATAAGAACACAAAGGTCAAATTCCTTATCGGAGGCGACGGTGAAAACCGCAGGATACTAGAAGCTCTGACGAAGGAGTTGGGACTTGAGGATACGGTATTCTTTCTGGGCTGGCTCGACGACCCCAAGGAGCTTATGAGCAGCATCGATATAAGCGTGCTCACCTCTATCAGCGAAAGCTTCCCCTACTCCATACTGGAAGGCGCACGTTTTAAGAAAGCCACGATATCTACAGACGTAGGAGGTATACCCGACCTTATAGAAAACGGAAAAAACGGCTATCTTTTTAAACCTGGCGATATTTCACGCTTCTCGGAGCTAATACTCGAGCTGGCGTCGGACGAAAACAAGCGGGCCGTTATGGGCGAAAGCCTGTATAACAAGGCTATGAAAAATTTTTCAGTCGAAAGCATGGCAAGGACCCAAAGCAGTATATACAGCAGCATACTCGAGAAAAACAAAGCTGAAAAATCGGGCATGAAGTCATACGACGCAATAGTATCAGGGTATTACGGCTTCAGGAATATAGGTGACGAAGCTCTTCTGATGTCCATAATAAACGACCTGAAAAAATTCAAGCCCGATATTCGTCTCATGGTACTATCAAAGGTTCCCAACGGTACCTCGAAGGATTATAACGTGGATTCGATCAGCAGGCTTAATATGCGGCGCATATTCCAGGTTATGAAAAAATCGAGGGCTTTCATCTATGGCGGCGGAAACCTGCTGCAGGACAATACGAGCACTCGTTCGCTCATATTCTATCTGAGCTGCGTCTGGCTTGCCAAAAAGTTGAACCTGAAGGTCATGTTCTATGCCAACGGCATCGGGCCTCTCAAGAAAAGACTGAACAGGCTGCTGACAAAAAAGATAATGAACCAGGTCGATGTCATCACTTTACGTGAGAAGCTCTCATTTGAAGAGCTCAGGCAGATGGATATCGCCAGACCGAGGATCATGCTTACGGCTGACGCAGCGCTGACTGCCACTGATTTCAAGAATGGATTTGATACCGGCGTAATGGAGCTCCTGGGTTTGAATAATGAAAAGCCGTTGCTTGGTATATCGCTCAGGAAATATCCGGGGCACGAGAAAGTTGAGCATGAAAAATACGAATCGGCCATAGCTCATGCGATCGATCACCTGTCCGGCAAATACGGCATACACCCTGTCTTCTTCCCGATGCAGCATCCCGAGGATATTCCGATACTCGAAAACGTCGCGGCAAAAATGCACGGCAAAAGCACTATAGTCAGGGAAAAGCTGAATGTCTGTCAGACCTACGATCTTATATCAAGAATGGATATGATACTGGGCATGAGGCTGCATTCACTTGTTTTTTCAGCCGCTGCAACCATTCCGATGGTTGGCCTTGTCTACGATCCCAAGATCCAGGGCTTTCTTGATTATATCGGGCAGCCTTCCGCCGGCGATGTCCGTTTCCTTGAATGTGAGAATTTGATCAATCTGTCCGAAGGAGTTTGGAACGACCGCGAGGCTATAAGCCGCCGGCTCGGGGCAATCATGCCGGAGCTTAAAGAGAAGGCGCGTGAAAACGCCAGGGTAGCCATCGATCTGATCAACTCCGCGCCGAAATAGGTATTATGAGGTAGCTCAAGTGGGGTAAGCAGATGTCTGCAGCAAGTTTCGTCCCAAACAGGCTGTAGACGCATGTCTCGCTGTAATGCGGGCGCAGATCATTCGCCATCGATGGCTCACGATGCAGCGCCTGCGGCCTCCGTGCTCGCAGGTTTTGGCTCCTGATACCGCATTCCAGCATCGCCATACATCACAGCCTGTAATGCTCCTTCACATGTTGGCTGGCATCTTCTTACCCCACCTGAATCGAGCCTTGGACATTACATCGGTTACCAAATAAAGCTCCTGCGCCGGTTGCTTAATATTGCATGAGTTTTGCGAAATAGAGCATATTGATGAAGCATTAGCAAGGGCAAATCACTGTTTGAGCGACGTGTTACGGCTGCATCGGAGCGAGTTTGATTTGCC
>JAEYOM010000157.1 GCA_023411715.1 Bacillota bacterium
CAAAATATACAAAGCGAGAAATATACTTGCGATAATGGAAAACACAAAACCGATATCGACTTTCATATGGATGATATTATTGATCCCGATGATTATAGCAACCCCAAGAATCGCAATAATATTGCCCACCCAATGGAAGCGGTTCAACTTCTCCCTGAACAGTATCATTGCCCCTATCCCGACCCATACCGAGGAAAGATTGACAATTAATGTAGGAAATGTCGTATTGGATACGATTACAGCAGTATTCCAGAATACCAGTTCAAATGCGAAAAAAATGCCGCCCAGTACTGAAAGGCAGATTCCTTTCAAACTCATATCCTTGCTCTTTACCCGGATGTAGAAGGGCAATATGAACAGCGTGGCAAAAAATACCCTATAAAACGAAACAGATATGCCGTTGACCTGAGCTTTCTTTACAAAGAACGCCGATATGGATATGCATGCAATTCCAAAGAACAGCAATATCCACGGTAGCTTTTTTAGTTTTCTTTCATTCATACTTTTACCTATCCTTTTCCCATTAGTTACTAATTCTGAAAACTTGTTTTAGTATAATTCATTTCAGTGGTCCTGGTCAATACCGTTCACGGGTGAGCAGGCAAAGGGAAGCAAATAAAAAGCCACCCTTCCGGGTGACTGCTCGAAGTGTTTTGCGATTGACAGTTATTCAGAGCGCGAGTAACGTGTGCCAGTAACATTCCCTTATAGGGCTTAATCAAGCTACCGGCTTAGATGGTGGTACATGACTTAATTCGTTAATCCTATTTAAGATTGTATTTTTCGATGGCATAATCTTTTAACATGAATTTTTTAATCTTTCCGCTTGCCGTAACAGGAAATTCCTTTACAAACTCGACATATTTAGGTAGTTTAAACTTTGCAAGATTATCTTGAATAAATGATACAACATCCTCCCTGGATAAAGTATGTTTATCTTCAATAATTACAAAAGCACATATCTCCTCTCCGAGGTTTTTGTCAGGAACACCTATGACTGCGGCTTCTTTTATAGATGCATGCGTTGCTAACAGTTCTTCGATTTCTGTAGGGGATATATTTTCACCACCTCTGATGATTATATCTTTTATTCTGCCGATAATCTTACAATAGCCTTCGTCATCTTTAATAGCTAAATCTCCAGTGTGCAGCCATCCGTCTTTGTCTATCACCTTTTGTGTAGCCTCTGGGTTTTTGTAGTATCCCTTCATGATATATTCCGTTTTAGTGATTAGCTCTCCCTCTACACCATTAGGTACTTCTATTCCAGTGGCAGGATTGAATATCTTTATTTCTGTTCCGAACATACCCCGCCCGACAGTGTTTATTCTCATTTCAAATGGGTCGGAAATGAGAGTTTGTGTTATACCCAAAGCTTCAGTCAGTCCATAAACGATACAGAGTTCTTTCATATTCATTTTATTCATTATTTCATTCATGAGGTCAGGATGGCAATAAGAGCCGGCAATCATGCCTTTTCGCAGATTAGATAAATCGAAGCTGTCAAAGTTGGGATGGGAAAGAAGGAATTTAAACATAGTAGGGACTCCATTTAATCCCGTACATTTTTCTTTGTCCAGATATTCAAGAACTTTTGTTGTTTGAAATTTGTCAACAAGCACTATTGTCGACCCATATAACAAACATTGAATAGCACTTAAAACACATCCCATTACATGAAAGAGCGGGAGACATACAAGTAATCTGTCTTTCTCAGAATAATCAAGGTTTTTCCCTGAAATGACAGCATTATTAATCATATTGTAATGCGTGGACATTACGGCTTTAGGATTTCCTGTAGTACCTGATGTGTATTGAATATTTGTTGTATCATAACAGTCTAATGAATTGCTTCTTTCAAGTAATTCCTCATCGGACACATCTTTGCCTATTTCTATAAGATTCTCAAGAGACATCAAGTTTTTATCTTCACCATCTGAACTTATAACACTCTTCATATCAGGAAGAGCTTTGCTTGATAGCTTTCCTGGTAAGCAATATTTGAGTTCTGGGCATATGGAATACACGGAATCAGTATAATTGTTTCCACTATATCCTTTTGAGAAAAAGAGAGCTTTTGAATTGGAGTGTTTTAAAACATATTCAAGCTCATGCTTACTGTAATCTGAATTAATACATACGAGAACTGCTCCGACTTTGGCAGTCGCTATTTGAAGTGCAATCCATTCTGGACTGTTCAATGACCAAATTGATAAATGATCTCCTTTATTTATCCCCAGTTTCAGTAACCCCTTTGCTATACCATCATACATTTTCTTAAAATCTCTGTAAGAATACCGGACATTTTTGTCCCTGCAGACTATGGCTTCATTATTTTCATATTTGATACACATTCTGTCAATGATGCCGCCAATTGTTTCTTTTGAAAAATCCTCCTTTTCACCTCTAGACATACACTCACATGTCGGAATCCAACACTGCATATGTTTCCCTCCCAAATTCACATCTATCATCACTTTTTCAAATCTTGCAAAATAGCATCTTAGATTTACTGAAAATTCAACTTAATATGTATAGCCATAATATGTTTACATAAATGAAAATGTGAAACCAAATTCAGAGTTTATTACCTCTAATTTACTGTAACATTCGCATATATATTCACATAATATAGACTACATAATTACGTTTACATAAAAATACCACAAATTTTTATTACTATATAGACTTCATGGTAACAGGAAAGTTGAAAATATTTTAAATCTAATTGATGGGAGCGATTTATCATGAAAGTAAAGGACCTATTATCTCCTTCGTTTGGATATATTAGTAATAAATTTTCGAAATCTTTTGAAAAAATTAAGGCGGAGCGTAAAAAAATAAAAAATAGTTCAAATTATATACCAGCTGACGGGCAGGATATATATAATTACGTTGCTCGTTACAGAATTGCAAATTCTCAGACTCAAGTGGTAATGAAGCTCGACAGCGGGCTGGATTTCGATAAGCTATCAAAAGCAGTAAGATTGTCATTTGATGCTGAACCTGTTTTCGGGTGCCGTTTTGTTAAAAGCACTCATCCTTATTGGAAACGTATAAATGACATTGACTGTGATGAATTTTGTACGTTTGAGGAAACTGACAATCCGGATGCAGCTGTTCAAAAATTCCTGGATATCCCTTTAGATCTGGATAAAGGACCTATGGCCAAGGTAAAACTAATACGATCAGGACTCAGTGATATATTGTGTGTAAAAGTTAGCCATGTATGCTGTGACGGCCCTGGTGCGAAGGAATACTTTTTACTTCTTGCGGATATTTACTCTAAAATCGATAAGGAAAGCATCGATTATACTCCAATACAAAGTATACGAAATAAAAATGACTGGATTAGACTGTTTAAGGCACATGATATAGATGTTTCACAAGCAATTTTGAACATGAAACCAATAAAAACGCATCAATTGTGGAAATTTCCATGGAGAAACAACCGAATCGGTGCTACCCGATTTGTTGTCTGCAAGCTTCCGGACGGTCAGCTTGATGAAATGAAAAGGTATTCAAAAGCAAGAGGGGCAACGATCAATGATGTGATTCTAACTGCTGTCTACAGGGTTATGTTTAAAATATCCAAGCCTCCATATGGCGTACCGATGGATATTCCTATAACGCTTGATTTGCGTCGCTATCTTCCGGATCAAAAAACTGAGGCAATAAGGAATTTTGCCGGCGGAATTGTAACAACGATGGCCAGAAAAAAGCGTGAATCTTTTTCTGAAACCTTATCAAGGGTAATGTCTACGACAAAAATATTAAAAAACGATCACCCGAGAATAGAAGATGCTGTATGGGGAGAAGGTGTTGGAAATATAAATTTCTTCCAATACACCGGCTATTTTAAAGCCTTATCACAAATGGTTGATTTGACTTCGCATAATCCGTTTCATGCTACTGACAAGTGTAGTATAGTTTTTGCAAACCTTGGCTTTGTATCTAAATCACCAATTAAATTTGGCGAACACGCCGTTACCGACGCATATATTGTCCCGCCAGTTTTACGTGCACCCGGGATCCTCCTTATTGCAACCACTTATAATAGTATAATAACGTTGGCAGTTGGTTATTATGAGCCTTCAGTTCATCGAAGCGTTATGAAGAATCTTCTTGATAAAATTAAGGATGAATTAGAAGGTTGTAAACAACCATCCGAAGAATAGCATAATATTTGATCAAAGTGATGCTGGAAGCGATATTGAATGTGGAGCTTGATGGAAAAGTGGCCTAGTCTGTGCCCGGCGAAGACTTTATGAGCAAATATGTTATTTATTTGCCAGACGAAATTGTGAGAAAGTATACCTGAGCAAAAATCGTTATAAATTGCTTCTAATATGAATAACGGATAAGACCATGATTACCAAAGAGTGCAGTTCAATAAAATACAAAAGCTACTTCGCCGCCAAGGGGTTACCAGCTTAAACGGCATCTTTTTTGACCACTCAAGACATGTGGAGACGTGTGTTTTATTAACTCGAAAAAGTTCAATAGATTATAATGTGAAAATAGAAATTAAAATGTAGGTATAAGGTGATACAGATAATACATATTTTGAACATATAGTTATATTAACTATATGTTCAAAATATGTATGGATATCTTTCGTTAGCGTCCCATCGGCTTTCGGTATCAATCTTTATTTAACTAAGTATAAAAAATATAACATGCATGTAAGGGGGCCATTGTCACTTGTGATAGGCGGAGGTTAAATCCATTTCCTACCGTATATTGTCTGTTTTGGATATCGATTTTATGTGATGGCCATTATCTATTAACAGCAACGTAATAACAAGCCCTACCAGAACGAGAACCCCTCCGATTATATGGTAAACCGTGAACGCTTTATTCAGGACGATTACGGGAAATACAGCGGTAAGTATCGGTTGATGCAATGTAAGTATTGAAACTGAGGATGAATCAATATAACCGAGGGCATAATTAATTGAAAAGTATCCCCCAACCTGTGTGATCAAGCCCAGGCACAACAAAAAGGCCCAGGATGGCAGAGAGAATTTTAGGTATAGCGGACATATGATTTTGGATGAAGAGTTGGGAAAGGATGCCCGGCATATTAAACAGATACTTGATAGAATAGATACAAAATCTTGTGCAGGGGATATCAGAAAAATCATCTTTCCACCAAGGCCCCACTAGGCTCAAGCGGCATCTTTTTTGACCGTTCAAGGTATACATAAAGTAAAGCGTTGTGAGAATTGAGAGGCTGAAAAGCTTTAAATTTAGGCATACAGAGGTTTAGTCCATAGGTAGCCGGCAGGTAACCCTAGAGAGTATAGAAAAGATGACATTTAGTTCAAATGCTTATATTTTGAGGTTTAAAAGTATTTGGATATATTGCGTATCTGTTTGTAGACATTAATAGTGATTAAAGTCACAAAGAAAAGGATTGACAATAGGGAAAAATATGTATAAAATATTTATCGGTTGGATGTATAACCAACCAATAGAATGAAAGGAAGTGCCTACTATGTCTCCTAGGTCAGAGGAACAGTATCAGGATATACGCGATAGCCGTAAAAATCAAATCCTAAACGCAGCTTTAAAAGTTTTTGCTAAACGGGGGTTGACGGCTACCAAGATAACGGATATTTCATCAGAAGCAAACTTGAGCCACGGGTTGGTACATCATTATTTTAAATCTAAAGAGGAAATTTTTATCGAAGTGACTCGTCAAACCATAGAAAAATCTTCTACAGCGTTTGCAAAAATTGCAAATCTAGAAGCGAGTCCTTTTGAGATTATTAAAATCATAACCGAAAGAAATATACTAACCACTGACGTTGAAGAAAATGCTTTAAGGTGGTTGTTCATGATTAATCTGACCATATCCGATGTTGTTCCCCAGGAAGCCAAAATGCTCTCCGCTTCCAGTTATGCGCCACTTAATATGATTACCGAACTTATCCGGAAAGGACAAAGCCTTGGTGAAATAGCAGATGGCGACCCTGAACGTCTAGCGGTAGCATATTGGGCTATGATCCAGGGATTGATCCTGTTCCGTTATAATAAGGAATTGAATCTTCCTATGCCGGAAATTGATACAGTTTTAAAAATATTAAAGCCGTAAGAATTTTTGTGAAAGGTAAATAGACATGCATCAGACAATATTTATTCTTTTATTGATAATATCAGCAATTATGCAGTCTTTAGCTGTTGCAACCATGAAAAAAGCTTCAGCACTCCCGAAGGAAAAAACAGAAGTTTTAGGTAAACGTCAAGGTAAAGTTTTACTTATGACAATAACGATGATTTTGTTTACGGTGAGTTTCCCACTATATGCGGTAGGGTTATCTGGGATCAATTTATCTATTGCCCAACCTGTTTTTTCAGCTTCAATTTTCGTTGCAACCATAGTGCTTTCGGTTTTGATTTTTCATGAAAGAGTTAATGTACAGCGAATTGCAGGTATTAGCGTTATTATTTCGGGGATTATCACTGTAATTTCAAAATAGAGAGGTGAAAAGTAGAGTTTATGAATTATAAAGCTATTGTAACAATAATATTTGGAGCTTGTATTCAATCAAGCGGATCAGCGATATTGAAGTATGCAACTTCCATGATAAAGAGTCAGTATCATAACAATACCTACTGCGCCTTAGGCTTTATTGCAGCTATATTACTGTTTTGCTGTGGGTTTCCCTTGTATAGCCGGGGGTTGTCCAAATTAAAAATATCAATCGCCCAGCCTGTTTTTTCCTCTACAATGTTTCTTGTTAGTACATTGATTTCTCTGTTGGTTTTTAAGGATAAAATAGCAGTACATCAGATTGCAGGGCTTTTTGCAATCATTGCAGGTGTTACAGTAGTGATAAGCTCAACAGATTCTACCACAGATATGGCGTCATCTACGGATGTATCAAAGTAAAAAATCTTCTCATAACTCTGTGGGCATGTTGCACCAATTATGCCTCCAACAAAAATATATTTACTTGGTAACCGCTCCATTAGCCCAATTGAAAAGCAAACAAAGGATGAAATTTCAGCGTAATATAACCTACGCAGGTAGCACTGCCTTCACCTGCTTACAGACAATGATGACGTTTAGGAGCAAACAGATAGGTACCGCAATGCAGACAATGCACTGCGGTACCTGTGTAAACAACTCAACGACTTCTTGATTTATTCTATTAAGGCTGCTTTCTGCTTAAAGTTTTGCACAATCTGTGCTACCTCGGCTCTGGTGACTTTGCCCTTGGGATCAAGCAGGCCGCCGCCCTTGTCGTTGATAATCCCTATTTGATTCGCCCATGTTAGGGCGTTTTTAGCATATGGTGATATTTTACTTGCATCCTTTCGTGAAGCGTTTACGGGAAGATATTATCAGTACGATTGTAAACCGTCTGGCGAGTGAAGACGAATATATGACTTCAGGCGGTATTGTTTCTGAACTTTTAGGGAGCCCTTATTTTAATCTGTCTGGCGGTTTCATGAGAGGAAAGATAAATGCGCCAATACAGCTTTTACTGTCAATAGGACTCAAGAACGCTGGGGAAAAAGAATTGGCATGCAGGATTGCGACCCGTTACTGCGACTTGGTTTGCAAAACAGGTCTCTCTAGTTGGATGTGTGAGACCATAGTGGAGTGGACATCCGAGACAGCTGCCATCTTTTTGACAATTGCTTCATATTTACTTGGAGAGGATTGATAATCCGAAAAGCCGGCATCATCAGATAAAGCGAAGTATCCTTGCTTTTTTTCAACCAAACCAATAAAATGATATTGGTATTTTACAACAAGATTATTAAGGAGTTCGATACATAAAGGATGATGAACCGGCTAGGATAGCATACTCAGCCATAATTCATAAAAGGAGGAAGCGAATTGAACAATAAACTTAATAGTAACGATAGTATTAAGCTTGCAACTGATAAATTTCAGTTGAATTCGATTGCAGAGATGCCAGAGATTCCTCTTTATTATGCTCCTTACACAAAATTTTCCATTCCGTATTCCGGTACCTTGCTAGTTAGCAGGAAGGATATCGATTTCAGGGTAACCGAAGCAGTAAAAAAAAAGCTTACCATTATCGCAGCACCTGCCGGGTATGGAAAAAGCACAATAGTGGGTAGCTGGGCTTTACGAAATAAAGATAATAATAAAAACGTTATATGGATTACTTTAGATAAAGAAGACAGCGAGGAGAGAGGATTTTGGCATAATGTTCTTTATGCAACCAATCATCATGCAAATATCGTACCTTTTCATAGAATACCGTCCTTCTCTACTGAACAATGCATGAACTTGATCATTAATTATTTTTCCGGTATCTCTCTGGATAATTTTATCATATACGATGATTTTCACAATATGGATTGCGACCTGATTCATAAATCTTTTGAATATTTTCTAGCGTACTTGCCCAGGAATCTCCACTGCATTCTCATGAGCAGAACTTTTCCATCCTTACCGATTTCAAAGATGGTAGTCAATGATGATGTAACTTTGTTTGGCGCGAAGGATTTGAAATTTTCCCATGAAGAAACAGCGTTCTTTTTGAATGAAATCATGAACTTGAAGCTTTCCGAGGAGGACGTTCAGTCTTTGGAAATAAAAACTGAAGGCTGGATAGCCGCATTAAAGGTTGCAGCCTTATCCTTAAGGAATTGTTCGGATAAAAGCACCTTTGTAAATAGCTTTGACAATAATAATAAAATGTTCCAGTACATGCTTGAGGAAGCTATTAATCTTCTCGAAACTCCCATAAAAGAGTTTTTGATGAAAACATCAATTTTAAAGAATCTGAACAAATCTATTTGCGACGCCTTAACCGGTTCTGATAATTCAGGTGAAGTGTTGCAAACACTTGAGACGAACAATTTTTTTATAACCAGTCTGGATGATAAGAAAGAAAATTACAGGTATCACCATTTATTATCGGAAATTATGATCAAACTATTACGGGAGGGATATCCGGATCAGGTCAATGAATTATATCTGGCTGCCAGTCGCTGGTATGAAGATCGGGGCTATTACCAGGACGCTTTGGAGTATTCCCTGGGCGCAAAGGACCACCAAAATACCCTGAGGCTGCTGAAAAAGTATTATAGTACGGGATATCCGGATATTTTGGGACCCAAGAGCATCTGTAATTATTTTGAAACCATACCCTGTGGCATGTATGGTAAAATGCCGGATTTATGTATTCGTTACGCTTTAGCTCTTGCGGAGACTGGACAGGTCAAAACGGATGAGGAAGAGCTCAAAAAACGTGGGATTCATTTAGACAGCGACGTTTTTAAAGGCTATGAAGGCCAGGTGAGCCAGTTGCGTGCGTATATAGCATTAAAATATGAAAATATAGTCGAAATCATCAGGTATTCGGAACAGGCGCTGCAGCAGCTTCCTGAATCTGATATTTCAGGTGCTACTCTATGCCTGATCCTTGGATATATTTATAGGTCCCTTGGCGACCTTAAAAAAGCGGAGTTTTATTTTAACAATGCTTTGGTTACCGGCAATAAAGTGAATGCCGTATGTTCCGGGGAAGTATCGGAGTTATTCATATTAGGCAACTTTTATATGACTTCAATACGGTATCTGAAAGGTGAATTGGATGATTTTATTACGCCCTTAAATCAATTACTTACTGAAAACATAACCCACAAAAATTGTATGTATTTCTGCCTGGCTGCTACGTATTATGACTACGACGATTTTCAGCAGGCCTACCCATTTGTTATGAAAGGGTTGGAGCTATGTAATACATACGATGACATATTCTACGAGAAAGTTAAGGGTTTTGTATTACTTGCAAGAATTCTGTTTCATACCGGTAAAAGTGCTGAAGCACTACATGTGATGAATGAAATAGACAGCCTGGTAAAACCGGATTGCGGTAACCTGTTTATTCTGCTGGAATTGCCCGGAATTGTAAACCTGCTGGTTCTATTAGGAATGCCGGACCGTGCAGAGATGTATATTCGTAAATTTGAGGCTATAGAATCCGGAAAAGCGAAGTTCACGTTTAATGAAGCACAAGCAGAGCTTTTTCTGGCAAAAAATGATTTTAAGCAAGCCATCGACCGGCTGGAATTTATCCTTACGAACATGGATTTTGATGTTTATATTAATAAAAGAATTAGTCTTTTGATATTGACATCCGTTACATACCAGGCAAATGGTGAAGATGAGAACGCATTGGCGTGCTTGCAGAAAGCTCTTGAAACTAAAGGCGTGGAAAGAAATATCAGAGCCTTTGTTGACAGAGGGAAACCAATGCGTGAGTTATTGATGAAATTTATTAATTGGACAAATAGGAATCATGATCGCAATTTATTAATCATTGCGGAGAAATTGGTTAAAAGGTTTGAAAATAAAAGTAATGCCTTATTAAAAGGGCATTCGATTGAAGGATTTGAACGATTGAGTGATAGAGAGCTGGAAGTGCTAAGATTATTGGCACAGGGTTCCAGCTATGATGAAATCGGAAATGCGCTTTTCATTTCTTTAAGTACCGTAAAAAAACATGCAGGGAACATCTATGATAAACTTAAAGCCAGGAATAGGATACAGGCAGTCAATATTGCGAAAGCAAACGGACTTGTTGATTAGAACGGCAATTCAAGTTTTTGAATGCAAGCAGGTGTACAAAAGTATACCTGCTTGTTTTTTCTCCGGAAAATTATAATCATCCTTTCGGCCACTTACCTACCGCAGCTTCCCATGATATCATCGAACCGTACTTGAAAATACTATACGAGGGTATTGTAAACAACGATTATCAAGCCAATTACAAAGCTTGTCAACCTGTATCCCATAGGAAAGGAGAATGGATTTGAGGTCGGAAAATTATAAAATAAATGGAATGACCTGTGCCGCATGTGCAAGGACGATTGAAAGAGTGACCGGAAAGCTGGATGGAGTATTAGAATCAAATGTTAACTTCGCTGCTGAAACACTCAATATCATTTTTGATGAGGCTAAGCTGGCTGCAGAGGATATCAAGAAGGCTATATTAAAGGCAGGTTATGAAGTTATTGAGGAAGCTAAAACCAAGGAAGTGCATGTTCTTATTCAGGGAATGACCTGTGTGGCCTGTGCTAAATCAATAGAAAGAGCAGTGGGGAAGCTGCAAGGAGTGGAAAGCATATCTGTCAATTTTGCCACAGAAAAGGCAAGTATCAGGTATATTCCCAGTGAAGTGCGCCTGTCTGAAATCAAACAAGCGATTGCCAGGGTAGGTTACAAAGCATTAGAGGCAGAGGTGTATTCGAGGGCGGATGAGGATAAGCTAAGGAAGGAAAAGGAAATACGTACGCTGTGGACTAAATTCATTGTTTCAGCCGTATTTGCCGTGCCACTTCTGTATATCGCCATGGGTTCCATGATCTGGTGGCTCAAATGGCCGATACCTTATTGGCTGAACCCTATGCAGTACCCATTATCTTATGCGTTGACCGAAATTGGGTTGGTTGCACCAATTGTTATAGTAGGCCACCGGTTCTATACGGTTGGATTTAAAGCGATACTCAGGGGAAGCCCTAACATGGACTCCCTCATTGCATTGGGTACATCGGCAGCTATTGGTTATAGTCTGTATTCTACCTACCGTATTATCACTAGTGATTTTAAATATGTGAACGATCTGTATTTTGAATCGGCCGGCGTTATCATCACACTTATTTTACTTGGCAAGTCTCTGGAAGCAGTATCAAAAGGAAGAACGTCGGAAGCCATTAAAAAGCTGATGGGACTCGCACCAAAGACAGCTATAGTTATACAGGACGGTAAAGAGGTGGTAATGCCCATTGAAGAAGTAGAAGCGGGTGATGTAGTCCTGGTGAAGCCGGGTGAAAAAATACCGGTGGATGGTGAAATTGTTGAAGGCCTGACTTCAGTCGATGAATCAATGCTGACCGGGGAGAGCATGCCTGTCGAGAAAAAAAGCGGGGATAAAGTATATGGCGCCAGCATAAACAAAAATGGCTCCATCCGCTTCAAGGCAACAAAGGTGGGAAGTGAAACTGCCCTATCCCAGATTATCAAGCTGGTGGAGCAGGCTCAAGGATCAAAAGCTCCCATTGCCAAGCTGGCGGATATTGTTTCAGGTTATTTTGTCCCTGTTGTTTTTGCAATCGCCGCATTGTCAGCACTGGCTTGGTATATTTCAGGTCACAGTACTGTGTTTTCATTGACAATATTTATTTCAGTTTTAGTAATTGCCTGTCCCTGTGCATTGGGATTGGCCACTCCGACGGCAATTATGGTAGGCACGGGAAAAGGAGCCGAATACGGGGTTTTATTCAAAAGCGGAGAAGCTCTGGAGACAACACATAAGCTGAACACTATTGTATTTGATAAAACAGGTACTCTCACAGAAGGGCATCCGGAAGTAACGGATATTATAACTACGGATTTGATGGATAGAAAAAGCGTACTTCAGCTTGCAGCTTCAGCGGAAAAAGGATCGGAGCATCCTTTGGGTGAAGCAATTGTGAGGAACGCGGAAAAAGAGGGATTGGTATTCATTCAACCGGAACAATTTGCCGCCTTGCCGGGGAAGGGGATAAAGGCAGAAATAGAAGGCAGGGTTATTCTACTAGGTAATATAAGGTTGATGCTGGATGAAAAAATAGATATCCTGAATCTTCGTAATGTATCCGACTGCGTAGCGTCGGAAGGCAAAACACCTATGTATATTGCTGTCGATAATCAACTGGCAGGGATTATTGCTGTTGCTGATATAGTCAAGGAGAGCAGTACAAGGGCTATCCATAAATTGCATGACATGGGTATTGAAGTCGCAATGATCACCGGAGACAATCGAAGGACCGCAGAAGCAATTGCAAGACAGGTTGGTATTGACAGGGTACTGGCTGAAGTACTCCCTCGGGATAAAGCCAATGAAGTGAAATTGCTGCAGTCGGAAGGCAAAAGGGTAGCTATGGTGGGAGACGGCATCAACGATGCACCGGCCCTCGCCCAGGCGGACATTGGCATCGCAATAGGTTCGGGAACGGATGTAGCTATGGAATCGGCGGATATTGTATTAATGAGAAGCGACCTCATGGATGTGATAACGGCAATACAGCTCAGCAAGCATACAATCAGAAACATAAAACAAAATTTATGCTGGGCGTTCGGGTACAATATTGCTGGGATACCCATTGCGGCAGGCTTATTATACGCCATGGGCGGACCTTTGCTAAGCCCGATTTTCGCGGCTGCCGCAATGTCATTGAGTTCTGTATCTGTCTTGACCAATGCACTAAGATTAAAAGCTTTTAAACCACATAAATAAAAAATTGGAGGTAAGTATCATGAAAAAACAAATTTACATCGAGGGAATGAGTTGCGGGAATTGTGTAAGGCATGTAAAAGAGGCATTAAGGGAAATACCGGGTGTCGGGAATGTACTGGTGAATTTGCAGGAGAAAAATGCAATTGTTGAAGTAAACGGCCAGGTGACAGATATAAGCTTGAAGGAAGCTATTGAAGAAGTGGGCTATATTGTTATGGGAATCTATGAATTTACATTGTAAAGGGATGTGAGTAATGTGGATAATAAAGTAGAAAGCTGTGAAAATTGTATTATTTATGAAGCAAAGGAAGAACATGCGGATGCATGTCATGACAGAACTACCAGCCGTTCGCAAAAAATGAAGGTTTCCTTGACTGCAAGGCTGAACCGCATTGAAGGCCAGGTTAGAGGTATTAAAGGAATGATTGAAAAAGATTCCTACTGTGATGACGTGCTGAATCAGATTTTTGCAGTACAGTCGGCAATGAAATCCGTTGGAATGCTTTTACTGGAAAGCCATATGAAAAGCTGTATTGTTAAAAGGATACAAGAGGGAGAATTGGATGTAGTCGATGAACTTCTTTTAACAATTGAGAAATCACTAAAATGAGTTTTTGGGAGGCTCATATGAAATTTAAAAAATTATCGACATTATTGCTCTTATTATCGGTCGTATTAACATTTTGCGGCTGCCAGGCGACGGACCTGGTCGCAAAGGTAGCCGTCACTTCATTCGACGCCCTGACAAAGGCCATACCCGATCAGGTCTCTTATGATAGCGCAAAAGAAGGGTGGGCGGTCACAGGGCTTGACGGTAGGGATCGAATTATCCTGAACAAGGATTTCAGCAGCAATCAGCCAGATATCGCCCTGGAACTCGACGCGGCACCATTCCTGGACGCGGGCCTGGATGCAGAAAAATTGCCGAAGGATCAATATCTTTATGACGCATCCACGGGAAAAATCACGATGCCTTTTGAATATGGCGCAGACAAGTTCGGTGAAAATGCGAAAAAATCGACTTTGGATACATTCAAGCAAATTGTGAAAACCCACAGGGATATCGTCGGTTACCACGAGGAAGGGGATCACTATAAGATATCATTGGGCAATGGGAATTTGTTTGCATGGGCGAAGGATTTAAGTACCAATAAAACGGATATTGCGTTCATTTTGAATCCGGGGCCATGGATCAAAGCAGGCATGGATACGGGCAAAATAAAGGAATGGATATTCGTAAAGATGCCGGTTACGGATAAGGATGGGAAACCGGCCAAAGTAGATGTATTAATGAAAGGCTTCGATGTAGATCGTTTAAAATGAAGGAAGAGTAAAAATACATGAAAAAAAAGTTTAATCGTACTGTTATAAAGCTCGTTGCCATTGCGGCTTTCATATTCGTCGTTGTATTAGGTGTATTAAGGCTGGGAATATTGCCGGAGTTTGGCAATTCCCGGCCGGAATATGCACAGGTTGAAGGAAATGTGCAAACGGTTTCTATTACTATTGAGCCGAAAAGATATACGCCTATTGTTGTTCAAAAGGGAATCCCCGTCAATTTTATAATTAAAGCCAATCCTTCAAGTTTAACTTCATGCAACGGTATATTGACCATACCGGAATACGGCATAGAGAAAGAACTTAAGCCTGGGGAGAACATCATTGAATTTACGCCCCGGGAAACGGGAAATATCCCGTATTCCTGCAAAATGGGCATGGTGAAAAGTAAAATAATTGTAGTGGATGATGATGCTAAAAATTAATTACTAGTAAGGTTATCTGTAAAGGATAAAATACAAGGCCCTCGGTAAAACAAATTAGTATAAATCGTGGTAATGTAATCGAATAAATAGTAAAACAGCGGAACAGCGCCGAGCAGGCTCTGCCAAGGGCGTTTCAGATATCAACACCCGCATCTTCTGTCCTACGCCAGCTCTTCCGCCTCGGAGAAAAGGAACTGTGTATAGGCCGTGCGCACCTGAGTATAGGCCGATCTGGACACAGGCACACGCCGCCCCGACGCGGTGACAAGCTCTCCCTGCCGCAGCTCCTGCACCCACTGCAGATTCACGAGGTAGGAGCGATGCACCTTCATAAAACCGGGTCTTTTCAGCAGTGCCTGTTCAAAGTCTGCCAGGCTGCCCGTTACCTCCCGCGTGCCGTCGTCCGTCAGATAAAAATATAACTTTTTTGCACTGACCTCTATGTATTCTATTTTCCCGTATGGGAGGCTGAACACGCTGGACTGCGTTTTGATGCGCAGGGCGTCCTCCGGCTTTTTGAAATCGTCCAGAAGCCTGTCCAGGATCGGAAAGAGCTTAACCTCTGAGACGGGCTTCAAAAGATAATAGTACGCTCGCACGCTGTAGCTCTCCACCGCGTATTCCGGCGAGGAGGTCAGGAACACGATCTGTATCCGACTGTTGCGCTCCCGAATTTCGCGGGCCGCCTGTATACCGTTGACACCGGGCATCAACATATCCAGCAGGAGCAGCTCATAATTCCTACTGTCCATGGAGGCCAAAAGCTCTATGGCATTCTGAAAGCTCACATAGGAAAGCTCCGCCTTCCGATCATCCCGATACGATTCCAGCAGAGAAGCAATCTGCAGCAGATCCCGACTATCATCGTCACAAATAGCAATCTTCAGCCGCTCCGCCACCTCTCGTTTCATTCATATAATCATTTTATTATAATCTGGAACCTTCTTCAACCGTCCCAATTACCGTTTAGGCCGAAATTCACTACCGTTCAGGCCAGAAACGGTTTTTGAGCGATTTTTCTGGTATTCTGTCGTTAAATGCAAAAAGACAGGCGTAACGCCGTGCGCCCACTTTGCTGCGTCTGCACGAGGGGTTGTACGCCCAGGCAAGGGATGGTCCCGATATGCGGTACAGCCTCTATCTGTGCCGACGGCGACATTAATCTCGTGCTGCAGGGCACAGGCAGCGTTACCAATGCGGACACCAGCAGTGTTGTACATAACTACAGTCACAGGGGGATAGTATGAATAATACGAGGATCTTTATACTGCATTATGCTTTTAAAAAACCTATTGCTGCATTATTAAGGAAGGACTTCAATGGAAGTCTTCATGTTGAATTTGATGAAAGGTCCATCCTTTTAAAATTCAAGCTGGGGGACCCTGTGGTAGTTTGTATTCCTGCGGATAATACATACTCCATTAGATCGGGAGATATTGACTATATCATTAATGAGGAAGAAACAGTTTCAATAAAACTTGATGAGACGGTAAACATGCAGATGCAAAGCAGGAGGAAATTCAAGAGGTATCCTGCGTCCCAGTTTTGTGGTGTCAAAGAGATTTATACCAAAAAGAAGGGAACTGCCATTCTTAAAAACATAAGTAGTCACGGACTGCTTCTGCTTTCAAAAAACGATTTTAAGGTTAATGATGTTATCGAAGCAAGTATTTACTTTGGTACTGCCACATACTTTATTGAAGGAAAGATTGTAAGGGAGATGGAAGGAAAAGAATACCGAGGATACGGTATATCGGTCAAAAATACAGATTTTTCTTCTATAAAAAACACCAGAGAATTTATGAGAGTATATCAAAATGATTTTATTAAAAGCGTAGATATCAATTTGGTTAATCAGGCAAATGATATGGATTTGATTTTTGATTCCTTTGAGGAATCCAATGCGAGTGAGAGGCTAAACGATGCAACATTAAAGCTTCATGAGGCACTGAAAAGATACAGATGAATTGAAATAGTCTCAGCAGTATTAACGAATACCCGAACAAACATTTTTCACAGGGGATTATTTCGATGAATGAAAAACACATTTTAAGCATACTTGAATGCCCTGATGGTTATGAGATTGCTGATGATGTATTCAGCAGATATGTCAAAGTGGACAGGATTGCCTTATTTGAACCGGCGTTACCTAAGAATTCCGTTGATAACCCAAAAGCAGCTTTTATTGCGACCAAAATGTGTACAGTAATTTTTCCATAATTGAATGCCTGAATCAGATAAAAAGTGCGGATGAATATACATATTCCCACTGTGTAAATGTTTCACTATAGATAATGAACTCTAAAATTAAATTTACTCCGCCGAAAACAATCACGTCCGCTCCTGAGGATAGGCCGCTTTGCACACAGGCGCACGCCGCCATTTTAGTATAATTTGGAACCTTCTTTAACTGTCACAATTACTGTTCAGGCTGAAATTCACTACCGTTTAGGCCAGAAACGATTTCTTTGGCGATTTTTCAGATATTCTGTTGTTAAATGCATAAAAGAGAGGAGTGGCGCCGTGTGCCCACTTTAATTGCTTGCTTTATTGCAGGCATCTGTGCAGCGGGATTTGTGACAATCTGGTTTACAACCGCCTATACCGAGCTGTCGGCAAAGCGAAACTGCCTTGCCGACCTTGAGGAGCAGTTGCATTTGCACGAGAGGCTGTACGCCCAGGCAAGGTATGGTCCCGATGTGCGGTCTGCCAATGGAATGCTGGAAACCAGCCGGATGCTCTGCCGTGAGGCGTCCAAAAGCTTTAACCGCATTCTGCACAAGCCAATGAACCGCGTTCCGGCCCTGCTGATGGGCTTTCGGGCTGCGGACGAGGAAAACAAACAAGGTAAAAAGAGGGGAGAACCAACGTGAATATTCAAAACCATGTTTCATGCAGAAAAAAGCATGTTTCATGCAGCGGACGGTTTTTTCGGTGGATTTTTGATAGGTTGAACGTAAGTGTATAAATCAATGGCAAGCACTTAATGTTTCAGGTTGGAAAACCGCTGACGGTACGCCGATTATCATTTAGTACTGGAACCAAGGAACCGGAGGTGACAACAATAATTGCAGCTTCATCTTTGTAAAGGCAGTATAAAAAGTTACAACAAAAGTTTTTTCGACGGAGGAACACGAATATGATAAAAAAGCTACTGAGTATGTTTCTTGCGCTGTGCATGGTAATTACCATGGTGCCCGCCACGGCCTTTGCCGCACTGGGTGACGGTAATGATGCTGCGCCGTCATCAAGTAAAACCCCCTTTACGGACGTAAAGGAAACGGATTGGTTCTATATCGCGGTGCAGTATGCCTATGAGAACGGGCTTTTCTCGGGTACCGGCGCCACATCCTTCGGGCCAAACGGTTCCATGACCCGTGGAATGTTTGTTACGGTGCTGGGTCGCATGGCCGGTGTGGATACGGCAGAGTATACCGAAGCGCCAAAGTTTAGCGACGTCAGGTCCAGCGCCTATTACTCACCCTATGTGGCATGGGCGGTTGAAAAGGGAATCACCACAGGTGTCGGAGGAGGGAAATTCAACCCCGATGGTATGGTGAGCCGTCAGCAGATGGCGGCATTCACCGTTCGCTTTTTCGATTCTTACAACTTCACTTATCCCGAGTCAACCGTTAAAACACTGCCAAAGGATGCCGACAGTATTGCCGATTATGCCAGGGACGCGGTCCTAAAGCTCTGGGCATGCGGTATGCTTGCCGGCGATTCCGGAATCTTTAACCCGGACAAAAATGCTTCCCGTGCGGAAACGGCCACCTTTATGATGCGCATGGACAACCACCTTATAGAGGCAGGCTTTAGGGAGCGGCCTGCTGAAAAACCGCCGGAAGAAAAGCCTGAAGAAGAATCGGAGAAAAAACCGGAGGAAAAGCCCGGCCAGCCCTCCGTCAATAGCAATAGCGGCGGCAGCAACGGCGGCAACAACGGCGGCAACAACGGCGGCAACAACGGCGGCAGCAGCGGCGGTAATAGCGGCGGCAATGACGGCGGTAACAACGGCGGTAATAGCGGCGGCAATAACGGCGGCAGTACAACATATTATGAGGTTACCTTTGCAATGGGTGCCGGCGAGTCCGGTACATCTGTCGCACTGCCGGAAACCAAGACCTACCCTTCCGGTACTAAAATTACCTCCCTGCCCACTCCATATCAGCAAAACAGAATATTCCTGGGCTGGTACTACGATAAAGAAATGAGCCGCGGAGTGGAAAGCAGCGATACCGTAAACCGCAATATGACTATCTATGCGGACATGGCCGACAACGTCAGCATAGTCTCGGAATTTGATACCCCCAGCTACATCACCAAGACTGATGTTTCCACCGGTTTTACCTTCAAGGTCAGGGCAGACAGCGAAGATGAACTAAAAGCCGCACTGACGATCAAAAATATTACCGCCAATAATGCCGCTCTGACATATACAGTCTCAGGCAGCGGAATATTTACCGTTTCGGCTGACTATGCCCCAGGACAGACATATAAGGCTGAACTGGCAAATACCGATACAGCCGTGTTTGTAATAGATGGAATCGAGCAGCAGCCTACTATCCGCACACTCAACTACATCACCAGGATGGCTCCGGTGCAAAACCTGAGCCTGAGCGACAGTATCATCTATCTGCCCTCTGCCGACGTAAGAAATATGAGCGGCACGGCTTTGGACGGGCTGTTTGCTGCATCGGTCACAAAAACCGGCAAATCGTCTGTCAGTGAAAACACCTCCACCGGTACATTCGACTATGATGGAGGCGATATCAAGGAAGGTGACACTGTAGCAATTTATTCCGGCACAAGACCGGACCTGCGAAACGGCGAAACCACAGGCACTGACGCAGATGGCAATGTTTCTTATATTACTGTTACAAATATCAGCGGCACCACATATACCTATACCGCCGCCAACGCAGAGCAAGTACTGTTTAAACCGGATGTACTGCCGGTAAAAAGCGATGCAGATACAGACGGCGATCCAAATAACAATTCTATTACTGTTACTGTAGCTACCTTTGTTTATGACAGTACATATGCAAATATGGGACTCGATGCAACCACAACGGTAGACCCGGGTGACTATCTCGCCTTCTATACCGGTGAACATGAAAGTGGTAAGCTGACAAGCTATGCCAAGATTCTCGGCGTCGGGCAAACAGGAGTAGACCAGGAGACTTACATTATTTCCTATACACCGGTTGCTCCCGAAACTGTTTTGGCCTCTATGGATATTTACAATGAGCGGGAAGAGAAGGTTGAGCTTACTGGGGAAGAAATCCGGGAAATTGAGGCAGACATGGAAATGCAGGCCATCAACAGCGGTTTTGCCGACGAAGCCGCCGAATACCTGGTCGCATTGGCAATGGAGACCGACGGTTTCCAGGAGCTTTCCGGCGACATGGATCTTAAGAGCTACAACATCACCCTCAATGACGGTACTCCATTGAAAGACGGTGAGATGGCTCTCATGGCAGGCAGCAGTGCGGAGATAACAGAGAAAAAAGTTGAAGCTACAGTGGCTGCCGGTAAGGTTCTCCAGCATTTCGAGGGCAAATACGGCGTCCGTGCGGAGCTTTCGATGACGTTTAAGGTCGAATACGATGTCGGAAACGGGAATAAGATTGTTATCCGCCTTCAGGCTATTTTCGAACAGGAAGTGCTGCTGACCGTCAACACCAGTGGCGGCGCCATTTGGAAATGGGCGTGGATTTTCCCTTACATTTATGATTATCAATTAAATGCCAACATCGACGTAGGTACCTTTACCGGTATCGGCATCACCGCAACGGCATATACTGAGGGAGAGGAAGACGAAGCCTTCGACTGGCAAAATGTAAGCGGAAACAGTACAGAACAAAAAATCCTGGATATCGGCAAGCAAATCACCGATCTGATGGAAGCCAAGGAGGAGTTCCTTGGTGAAAAGCTGGTGGATGAAAACGGCGAGGAAGTTGAATGGGCGGGAAGCAACGGAGGCGGACTTGCCGACAAATACTCCGCAATGCTGGAAAACGCAGAGGATAGCTGGATAGAAATAATAAGGACTGAAATATTCTCTGTCTCAGGCTCAGTAGACCCGTTCCACATATTAGTATACGGTGTAGGCGCGGATTTTGTAGTATCTGCTAACCTGTATGTTACACTCGGAATGACATTCGAGTATGGTAATGCAAAAAGATACAACTTCTCGCTGATGCTCTTCCACAAGCAAAGCACCAGCGAAACGATAGACCTTGAGGAATCCCATTATCAATTTGATTTCTATGTCATGGGTACTATGGGAATACGAGCCGGTATTGAACTTGAGGTAGCTGTTGGTCTGTTTTCTCTCAAGCTGGACAGCATTGGTATAACCGCTGAGGTGGGAGCCTATGCGCAGCTGTGCGGCTATTTCTATTACAGCCTCAGCTGGTCAAAATCTGCAGGCAGGAACAGCAGCTATTCAGGCGCGATGTTTATAGAAATCGGAACATATTTGGAAATAAAGTTCAAAGCCCAGTTATTCTCCAGCAGCAAGCTGACCTATAATCCGACCCTGTACGAAAAAAGCTGGCCCCTGTGGTCTGCGGGAGAGGCGGAAAATATCTACGACTTTGCCTACGTTAAGAAGGATACTCCGGAATTTGTCTGGTATGCCGATAAAACCCTGACCATGCCTGAAAGTCTCTTTGCAATGAAGTTTATAGATCTAACAAGCGGTGAACAGGACGAAAAGGTTTTTGATGCTGCCGATTTCTACATATCCTTTACCAATCCCTCATTCTCATATGACATAGAAACGGATACTCTTACCGTATCACCGGAAAAGGGAAGCATAGAAGAAGCTGGTGAAATGTACATTGCATGGTACGACGCACCTTTGGCAATGACCTCTCGACCCATCAGCCGAACAATCACTCTTAGCTGGAGCGATCCTGCGTCAGGGCACTATATAAAGTTCGAAAGCAATGGAGGCAGCTTGGTCAATATGATTTTTAAGGGAGAGGGAGCTTTTATTTCAGTGCCTGCTTCTCCAATTAAAAAGGGATATGTATTTGGAGGCTGGTATGAAGATAGTCGGCTGACAAAACCTTATGCATTCCCCGGTAAAATGCCCGCTGCAAACACCACTGTTTACGCCAAGTGGAATCCGGCAACCGATACACGTTACACTGTACGCCACTATCAGCAAAATCTTAATGACAACGGCTATACACTGGTGGATACGGAAGTCACACAAGGCACAACAGACAGCTATACCACTGCCAAAGCCAAAGACTACTACGGCTTTACTCTAAAGTCATTGTGGCAACAGTTAATACTTCCCGACGGAAGTACCGTAGTAAACATATATTATGACCGCAGGGAATATGCCATAAGCTTTACTTACGGAAAGCTGCGGGATGTAACCAATCCCGATACGAACCCCGTTATTTACACCAAGAGGTATGGTTCAACGATATATGCACCTAAGCTTGCCATAGGCGGTTACATTTTTAACGGCTTCACCGGCTGGCCTACTGCTGTTCAGGATGGAAAGCGAGTTCCGGCAGAAAGCATAACGCTGACACAAGACGCTGCTTATATTTCTGCCTGGACAGCGGATCCGAACACTCCATACCGGGTCGAACACTATATCCAGCGTATCTCAGGCAGCGGCTATCTGCTTGACAGTGTGGAGCAGCGAAGCGGTGAAACAAATACTTTTGTTACATTAGCTGGGCTGGCATCCCCTTCCGGCGGTCTGACATATACAGGCGGCACTGTGGAAGGAAAGTCTGTAACCGAAACTAAAATCAAGGGTGACGGCAACTTGGTTATAAAGCTGTACTATGACCGAAATTTCTTCGACATAACCTACAAAATAGGAACTGAGACGCATGTGACCGAGCAGGTACGTTATGGAGCAAGTATATCCGCACCTGAAGCCCCTGAATGGGAGGGGTACGTCTTCGCAGGCTGGTATGAGGATGAAGAGCTGACGATACCATATACCTTCGGCGCCCCCATGCCCGGAAGAAGCTTCACGATTTACGGCAAGAAAATGCCCGGCGAAAAGACGTATACGATCCAGCATTACCTGATGAACACACAAGGCACGTATGAATTGCATTCGAGTACAACCGGTACAGGTAAAACAGGAGATGTACTTACCTTGTCAGCATTGACGGACAGCACCATACCGGTAGAAAACGGCATCATATTCAAGGAAGGTAAAGTTGGCAATGTTGTAAAGCTGAATCACACATTGCCGGCAACAGGCAGCGTCACTTTTGCTCTCTACTATGAACGCCTGAATAAAACTTATACCTTTATACCTGGCAATGAAGAAGAGAACATTGTGGTAACAAAGCTGTACGGCTCCGCTGTAACCTCACCAAGCGTAAGCAGAACAGGTTACACCTTCAATGGCTGGTCACCCGAGCTGCCCGGTACTGTGGGAAAAGCAGATGCAACCTTCACAGCCCAATGGCTGGCAAAAACAAATACACCTTACAAGGTAGAGCACTATATGCAAAATGCCAATAATGACAGCTATACCTTGAATGAAACCGATAGTCTGGGCGGAACTACCGACTCTATAGTCAATGCAGTGTCCAAAAGCTATCCGAACTATACACTAAACGTTAATGCAAGCGGTACTATCAGCAGCGGAACAGTTTTACCTGACGGTACCCTGGTGCTTAAGCTCTACTATGACCGCAATACATTTACCGTTACCTTTAATGCCAACGGAGGCATATTGAGCGGTGAGCCGGCTAAAACCCTCAGGCACGGTGCTGCGGTCTCTA
The DNA here is from genome assembly GCA_023411715.1 of Bacillota bacterium. Lineage (GTDB taxonomy): Bacteria > Bacillota > Clostridia > Acetivibrionales > DTU013 > JAEYOM01. The sequence continues at coordinate 23,818 of JAEYOM010000157.1, forward strand.
CCACCAATCCTGCAAGGGAAGGCTATGCCTTCGGCGGCTGGTATCTGGACAGTGGTGCGGACAAGCTTTTTGACGGTATAATGCCTGCCTCCTCACTGACCGTTTATGCAAAATGGGTCGCCGGCCAATGTAATTACAAGGTGGAGCACTATGTTATGCAAACCAGCGGCGGTTACCCTGCCACTGCCAACGAAACTGACAATTTGACAGGAGAAGCGGATTCTTCACTGACTCTGGCAGCTTTGAAGGAGGGCACACTGGAAGAAGCAAACGGCATCGTTTATAAAAACGGCGAGGTCAACGGACAAGTAGTGACCAATACCACCGTTGCTGCAGACGGCAAGCTTGTGATCAAGCTGTATTATGAGCGCAAAAAGCACAACCTCATCTGGAATCTCAATGGTGGAAGTGCCTCCAACAGCTACACGCAAGGTCAGGTATACTACGATGCAGACATAACTGTACCGGAGGCTGTAAAGCTTGGGCATTCTCTGACCTGGGACCCCGCTCCCGCCGGCAGGATGCCTGCAGCAGATACCACCTATAAAGCTGTGTGGACAGCCAACAATTACACCATCACCTTTATCAGTAACGGAGGAACTGCTGTATCTCCGATCGAGCTGGCCTATGGTTCAGCGGTAACACCGCCGGCCAACCCGACACGCACCGGCTACACCTTCATTGGCTGGTTGAAGGGCGGCAATCCATATACCATTAACACTATGCCGGCAGAAAATATGACTCTTACTGCGTCCTGGCAGGCAAATACGTACAGCTTTAGTCTGGAACTGAACGAAGGGGAATTGTCCGGTTATGGAACGACCGTTCACACCTATGACCAGCAAACGGTACTTCCTACTGCATCGGATATCACAAAAACAGGCCACATATTTAGCGGATGGTATCTTGCTGAAAACTTCAGCGGCACAGTCCAGACAGCGATCGCCGGTACACAGACATGGGAAGGCACAAGAACCTATTATGCAAAGTGGGAGCCTGAGAAGTATACCATTACCTTTGCATATAATAATGGCGTTGCCGATGTTGTTAAGAACAATGTAACCTATGGTACTGCGTTCAGCAGCATCAAGCCTTCGGATCCGACAAAAACGGGCTATCGGTTCATGGGCTGGAGTCCGGAAACAGCTACAGTGACAAGAGCTCAGACGTTCACTGCACAGTGGGAAATCATTGCCTATGCCATCACCTATGATAATATTCCGGAAAACGGCATAAACGAAAACCCCGCCACCTATACCATTGAGGATACTATTACTCTGCTTGAGCCTCGGGCTCCGGCGAAGGGCTTTACCGGCTGGACATATGATGGCAAAACAGTGCCGGAGAAAGAGGTTGTAATCTCCGCGGGTACAACAGGAGACAAAACCTTTACAGCGAACTGGAATGATGTGAACTCGTACACAATCAAGTATATTGAAGAGGGTGAATGGTGGACTGGCAGCGGCCCTGATACATACAGCTACAATCTGAATGCAAAGGTAGCATTGCCAATTCCCGAAAAAGCAGGCTATATTTTCGCAGGATGGAGGGAACAAGGAGCAAGTAAAAATATCTATAAAATACCTAAAGGCGATTATGGAAACAAGGTTTACGAAGCCCAGTGGACGCTCGCCAATGTAAGCGATGTGTGGGTCATCTCTGACGAGGACGGTCTGGCAAGATTCCGTGACCTTGTCAATGCAGGCAGTACTTCGCTCCATGCAAAGCTGAGCAATGATATCCTACTCGATGAGTATAAAAACTGGACGCCTATCGGTTATAATGCAAGTGCTGCAAGTGCATACGATACCATTGTCGCTAACAAAGCATATACTGGGACCTTTGATGGTCAGGGCTTTACCGTAAGCGGGTTGGATGCAAAATGGACAGCAGTTTATGATGAAATGAGACAGGGGTTCTTCCAGTATGTTGACGGTGGAACTGTTAAAAACCTTATTTTAGAAGGAAGTATGAATATACAGACAGGTTATAATGTTGCCAACTTCACAACCGGTATTGTGGGAGAGCTGATAAGCGGCTATATAAGTGGCTGCACCAGCCGTATCTCTGTGGGAGGTGATGGACGTATCACATTTGGAGGCATTGTAGGCGAAATGGAGGGCGGCACCGTAGATAACTGCAGTAACGAAGTCGGCTTTACGTGGTCAGATACTGCCGGTTACATTGGAGGCATTGTGGGTAATATTGTCGGCGGTACAGTGAGTAACTGTATCAATACCGGAAACTTTGTATCGACATCTGCATTTGGAACTATAGGTGGTATTGCAGGTATAACAAGCGGAGATTCGTCTTCTACACCAATCATCAGAAATTGTATCAACAGGGGCAGTTTACAGAATGCAAGGCAAGAGTATACGCAGGGCTATGTTGGTGGTATTCTCGGAATGGCATGGTCAACTGGCATCATTGAAGGCTGCATAGTAGCAGACATTGGTACGGTAACGCTGGAGGGCGGTTATTATACCGCCGGCATTATTGGTTCAAGATATACAGACGATATGACAGTGAAAAACTGTAAAGTTGGACCGGGCTTGACTTTGATCGGCGCTTTGTTCAGCGGGGCTGCTGACTACTACAGTGACAGCTGCTGGATAAGACCCATTTTCAATTCTGCTTATCTGACGGAGGATAGCACAGGCAACACATATGAAGCATTTAGGCTGATACTTTACAACTCTAACTTTACAACCTCTCAAGAGCTTACGATCCCCGCCGGTACTGTTCCTCAGGTTGAAGGTGGAGTGCAGAGCACTTCATATGAAGGTGCAAATGGAATGCAGGACACTTTAGATGAAGGCGAAAATGGAATGCAGGACACATCAGATGAAGGCGAAAATGGAGTGCAGAACCCTTCAGATGAAGGTGAAGATGGAGTGCAGAACCCTTCAGATGAAGGCGAAAATGGAGTACAGAACCCTTCAGATGAAGGTGCAAATGGAGTGCAGGACACTTCAGATGAAGGTTTAAATGAAATGCGGGACACTTCAGATGAAGGCGAAAATGGAGTGCAGGACACATCAGATGAAGGTGCAAATGGAGTGCAGAACCCTTCAGATGAAGGTGCAAATGAAATGCAGGACACATCAGATGAAGGTGTAAATGAAATGCAGGACATAGACCAGTAGTAAATGCCAATTACCCGAAGGGGCAGTATTCTGTCCCTTCGGGTCGTATGGCAAGGAGAAGAAAATGAAGCGAATTTTGATTGTTATCAGTCTACTGACAGCGTTATCCATATCGACAGCAGCGTTTGCTCAGCATATGCCCAACCCTGTCCGCATTGCAGTCATAGACACCGGTATTTCAACCGTTGCCATCAACTCTTCGCGTATTATTGAGGGTTATAACTACATACGCCCGCAAGATGGAACTGAAGATAAAATCGGCCATGGAACTGCTATCGCCGGTATCCTTGTCGGCTCTGAAGCAGCTGAAGCAGAAGGCATCTGCCCCAATGCTGTTTTGGTACCGCTTGTGTATGCTACAAAGGATGAAATGGGTAAAACCATCAAAGGTGATACATCCATGGTGGCACAAGCAATTTATGATGGAGTTGATATATATAATTGCGACATTATAAATATCAGCTCCGGTTCAACAAGTGATTCTATATCTCTCCGCAATGCAGCAGCCTATGCAGAGGAAAAAGGTGTACTGGTCGTGTCCTCGGCAGGTAACGCTAATCTTTACCGCCTTCAGGATATTTACTACCCGGGTGCATACGATACAGTGCTTTGCGTCGGTTCCGCCGATTCGGACGGAGAGGTTTCCCCGTTCTCGCAGCGAGGTAATACTATAGATATTTTAGCCCCTGGCAGCAATCTGCGGGTGGTATCTATGCGTGCAAAGAAGATTCGCGCCTTTGGTACATCTTATTCCACTGCTTATGTGACCGCTGGTGCTGCAAAGCTGCTTGAGCAAAATCCCGGCCTGACCCCAGCCGAGCTTCGGCAAATTCTTTGCAGTTCAACCAAGGATATAGGAGAGCCGGGCTTCGATCCCGATAGTGGTTGGGGGATTCTTGATCTCACAGCCGTGAGTATAAAAGAACCTAATTAAAGAAGAGGCTTGCAAGAGAGAAACATTCCCCAAATATCCCACCCTGATGTGGTAAGACAGCTCTTACAGAATTATCATATGTGGATATGTTTCCAGGAACGGATAATTCCGTAAAAATCTCTATCGACCTATATCAGCAAAAGGCAGCCTTCCCGACAAGGGGAAGAGCTGCCTTTTGCTGAGCCCAGGCGCGGTTCAATGTGAACCCACCGGAACCTCTCACTCTAAGAAAGATTTATCACAGAAAAAGAACAATCTTTTATGTAGTGGCCTGAAATATAAACAATCCATCCTTGACCGAAAACTGGCATATGCCGCCATGCTTTTCCACTATATGAGCCATACTTTTTGTGCCAAAACCATGCCCCTGTTCTTTTGATACAGGAAGGCCCTGATGGAATATCGGTTCTGTCTGATAACTGTTGCGAATGTCAATGCACAGCTTATTATTTTTGGAATACATGCGCAGCTTGATATAGCGTTTATTGCTGTCGGCTATATTTTCGCAGGCATATATGGCGTTTTCCAAAGCGTTTGACAATAGTGAACAAAGCTCGGTGTCGCTAAACAGAAGCGAGTCAGGCAGCTTCGCATCTACCGTCAATATGATTCCCGATTGTTTTGCTTTGGCGGCGAAAGCGGACAAAATCAGATTGACCGTTTCGTTTTCGCAAAAGCGTATGGGCGTGATGGCGTCCATGTCGGACTGGGCAGTCCGTAAATACTCTTTGATTTCCTCTGTGCGTCCCTTGGATGCCAGACCCTGTAAAAGAGCGAAATGGTGGCGCATATCGTGCCGATAGGCAGCGGCATTCTGCTGCATCTGCCGCAGAGAAGCAAACTCCGTTTGCGCCTGCCGTAACTGCGTGCCCAGAATATCCCGCTCTCTTTGGATGTTTGCCTGTTTTTGCGTTTCGGCGTAGTAAAGGAGGACAAACACAAAATAGAATGCCGACGTCACGAAGGGCATGAACTGCACAGCCGCGCGTGATCCACTGTACAAAAGATCGGTGTAAACAGTGGCGGCGTAGTCGAACAGATAGTAAAAAGCCGGCATGGCGCAAAACAGCAGGCAGGCTTTAACAGAGCGATTAATCAGATGCTGAACAGACTCCACCGCATATTTCTGCAGGAAATAGTACATCAGAAACACTGCCGCGATATAGCCGGCATGGTTTATGGAAGCGTTGTCAAAAGCGGCGCCCGCTACACTGCCGATCCAACGGGGAGGCTGGCAACACAGGAAGGAGGCAAACATGCTGGTTACTGATATAATCCATGGGCGCTTTAGGTACACGACAATAAAAACAGCCACCGGCAAATGGGCAAGCAGCGGATATATTTTTGTCGTCACAGCCATACCCCAGAGCTGCAAGCTGGCGATTTGCATAATAAATAAAACGACGGTAAGGCACCCGACAGCCAGATGATTTTTTCGTGTACGCGCCATTCCGGCAAAGCTGACCGCAACCGCCGCACCGAACAGCAGGGCAAACCAATAACGAGAGAATTCAATGACAGTCGCTATCATTTATTCCCCCTCCATTTGATAAGCCAGATACTGTTGCTTAATCTCCCACGCTTTGCTCTGTGCAATAGGAACAGACGTAAGGGTTTGTAAGGTCATCTGGTGATTTTCGATGGTATCCACATACTGCATATTCACAAGATAGGAACGGTGCGTTTTAATGAAGCGGTCATATTTTAGCAAGTTGTCGCAGACAGCGGAGAAGGATTCCGTACACTCAATCACCTTACCGGACAACAGGTGATACAATACATTCTTGCCAATTACTTCAGCAAAAACCAAACTAGAAATCAGTATTTTTTGAATTCCTTCATTACTCTTTACGATAACCGCATCATCATTTTCTTCCAGCTTTATATGCTCCAGCATTTCGTCAAAGGTGAAGAATAGCTTCTCTTTCGATATGGGTTTTAAAACATAGTTAATTGCCTTTACCGAATAACTTTCCAAAGCAAACTCGGATGAAGATGTAAAGAACAAAATCGGCGCGGTTTTGTCAAAAGCTCGGATTTCCTTTGCGACATCAATGCCCGTAAAGCCCGGCATAATGATATCCAGACAGTATATATCAAATCGTTTTCCTTTTTCTAATGCTGAAACCAGTTCAAATCCGTTTGGAAAGACGGCGTATTCGCAGTTTAAATTTTTTGTTGATCTGTATTGGTTTATAAGCTGTGCCATATTGGACAACTCGTCTATATTGTCATCACAGACCGCGATCTGTATCATAAACACCCCTCCATTCCTCTGTTTTGCTGCTATAAGTTTACCATAATAATTGGTTGCTCGACACTATATTTCATGTCGAAAAAATCATGTTTCATGCATCGGGCGGTTTTTACGGGGAAATTCTGATAGATTGAACGCATGAGAGCAAGGGAATTCATTTTGTCCAAACAACAATATTTAAGGAGGAACAACCCTATGAAAAAGCGATTTATAAGCATTCTGCTCATCATGTGCATAATGCTGACCCTGCTGCCGGCGCCTGTGCTGGCCGCCGGTACCACAAAGACGATAAATTGCGACACCTTTACAATTTAAATTTCCAATGTTTATGCGATGGAGAGTTATGATAAATCTGCGGCGGACGGTTATTTTACAACCTACTGTGTTGTTGTACCCGCTTCCGCAACAATAAAATGTACAAAGGCGTCTGAATCTTCCAATTCATACCTCCTTTGGCCTTTTAACGACAT
>JAEYOM010000133.1 GCA_023411715.1 Bacillota bacterium
CTTTAGCGTCGAAAAGGGACATAACTTGGACAGCATCCATTGGGGACATACCTTTTAACGGTATTTGAAGGTGTGTCCCCTAACCTTGTATGGTGTGTCCCTTTACTTTATTATACCCGCTTATTTACCTGCGTACAACAGTCATGCTGCGTCCGACAGCTTCAACGACAGGTTGGATTTCCTCCATGAGCTGGGCGAATTTCGCGGGCCTCAGCGATTGCGGCCCGTCGCTCAGAGCATTAGGTGGATCGAGGTGGACCTCGATGATTAGCCCGTCGGCTCCGGTAGCTACAGCGCCTTTTGACAACGCGCCTACATACTTCCAATTACCTGCCGCATGGCTCGGATCGACAATTATCGGCAGATGTGAAAGCTCCTTGACGACCGGTATGGCGCTAATATCCATCGTGTTCCTGGTGGAAGTCTCGTAAGTCCTGATACCTCTTTCACAAAGGATGATATTCGGATTGCCGGCAGCCATGACGTATTCGGCAGCCATTAGCCACTCTTCGATCGTAGCGGCAAGGCCCCTCTTCAGTAATACCGGCTTCGACGCCTGGCCCACTTCCTGCAGCAGCCTGAAATTCTGCATATTTCTGGCGCCTATCTGTATGATATCCGCATATGATGCGACCATTCCCACGTCGCGTGTATCGACGACCTCTGTCACGATAGGCATGCCTGTTAAGTCACGCGCTTTTGCCATTATCTTTAAACCTTCTTCCTCAAGGCCCTGGAAGGAGTATGGCGAAGAGCGCGGTTTGAATGCGCCGCCCCTTAATATGCTGGCTCCTGCTTCTTTTACCTTCTGTGCGGTTTCGAGAAAATTCTCCTCGCTTTCAATTGCGCAAGGCCCTGCCATTACAATGATCTCATTTCCGCCTATCTTCAGGCCTCCGACTTCTATGATCGTCGGTTCCTGCCTGAGCTCCCGGCCTGCGAGTTTAAAGGGTTTCATAATGGGCACGAGGTTCTCCACGCCCGGCATGGACGCGATGGCGTGCGTATTAAGCAGCCTTTTGTCGCCTATTGCGCCGATTACGGTCTTAACTTCACCGATAATGGGATGTGTCTTGAACCCCAGCTCCGATAATTTGTGTTCGACGTTGTCGATCTCCTGTCTGGTGGCATTTTTACTCATTATAATGATCATGGTCAAACCCTCCTTAAGCTTTATGTAGCAACATTCATCTGATCTTCCGGACTTATTAAAAATCATTGGTGCGTCGAGCGCCAATGATTTTTGAACAAGACTTCGCTGTGTTTCAGAAAATAAAAAACTCTCCGTCAGTTATATGAGACGAAGAGTTGTTCTCTGCGCGGTACCACTCAAATTGGTAAAAACCCAGCTTTATAACGTACATTCATACGTTTTTCCTTTTAACGGCGGACTCCCGGCACAGCCTACACGATCTTCAGCCTGCAGCTCGAAGGGGAACTTCGGCCGGATTACTCAACCGGGCTTCCACCATTCCCGGATCGCTGGTCTTCACAGTTAGTGCTGTAAGTAAGTTCCTGTCTACTTTCCCTTGTCATAGCTATTATCTTTATATTTCCTTTATCGTAGCATGGGGCGATTTTATTGTCAAGGAGGATTTTTTATAACATAATGTCGAATATATGATATAATGGAAATAGGCTGTACAAAAGACAATCCAGCACAATTTCACAATTTGGGAGGTTCATGAATGAGTGAGCTGCAGGTAGTTGTATTTGAAGTCAATGGTGAATTTTTCGGAGCGGAAGCTTCGCAGGTGTTTCAGATAATCAAATATCAGGAAGCCACCAAAGTGCCCAAAATGCCTAAATTCATTGAAGGAATGCTGAACTACAGGGATACAGTCCTTCCCGTCGTCAATCTTGCAAAGAGGTTCGACATGGGCGACATTGCAGTCAACAAAAAGACGAAGATACTTATGACACGGATAGAAGATAAGTTTGCCGGGTTTATCGTCAATGACGTTTCTGAGATAGTCAAATTTAACGAGAACGAAGTCGACCCCGTGCCGAACATAATAAACGTTGAAACGTCGGCTTACCTGAAGAAGGTGGCAAGAAAGGGCGACAGGCTCATATCGATAATAGATCTTGAAAGTATTCTCACAGCCGATGAATTAGAAAAGCTTTCAAATATTAAAAGTACAGCTGATATATCATAAAAGTTTTTCGATCTTGAATACGACGGGTCACTTGCCATCAGTGCAGCAGAAGATGACAGTATTCTTCTGCTTTATATGATCGCTCATGCCTACTCCGCAGTGGGAGCAGTGTTCCCCTTTATACGTTAAATCTGAACAGTGTAACATCTCCGTCCTGCATCACGTAATCCTTGCCTTCGGAACGGACAAGCCCCTTTTCGCGCGCCGCATTATACGTACCGCATCTTATCAGATCGTCATAAGCCACTATTTCGGCCCTTATAAAGCCGCGTTCGAAGTCGCTGTGAATCTTACCTGCGGCCTGTGGAGCCTTTGTACCCCTTACGATTGTCCAAGCCCTGACCTCCTGCGGTCCGGCTGTAAGGAAGCTCATAAGCCCGAGCAGCTTGTAACTTGCCCTGATGAGCCTGTCAAGCCCGGATTCCTTGAGGCCGAGTTCTTCCAGGAACATTGCCTTCTCTTCATCTTCGAGCTGCGTGATCTCTTCCTCTATTTTTGCGCAGATCACGAGCACTTCGGAGCCCTCCCCTGAAGCAAGCTTCATAAGCTCGTCGAGGTAGGGGTTCGGCTTGCCTGACTGAAGGTCGTCTTCGGAAACATTCGCCGTATACAGCACAGGCTTTGAAGTCAAAAGGAACAACTGATCCACGAGCAAAAGCTCTTCAGCGCTGAAATCCATCGCCCTGACCGGTGTGCCGCCTTCAAGCGCAGCTTTGATACGTTCGTACAGTTCGATCTCTATCTGGAACTTCTTATCTCCGCCTTTCAGCATCTTGCGTGTCCTGTCGATACGCTTGTCGAGCATTTCGAGATCCGCGAATATCAACTCGAGGTTTATTGTTTCAATATCGCGCGAAGGGTTGACCGAGCCGTCGACATGCACTATGTTGCTGTCGTCGAAGCAGCGGACTACATGTACGATCGCATCCACTTCACGTATATGGGAGAGAAACTTGTTGCCGAGTCCTTCACCCTTGCTTGCTCCCTTTACCAGCCCCGCTATATCGACAAATTCGACGGTAGTCGGGGTGACTTTTTCAGGATCGTACATCTCTGCAAGCTTATCGAGACGTTCATCGGGTACTGCAACGATCCCCACATTAGGTTCTATTGTACAAAACGGGTAATTGGCTATTTCCGCGCCCGCTTTTGTGATCGCATTGAAAAGTGTGCTTTTGCCCACGTTTGGAAGTCCCACTATGCCAAGTTTCATTATATCCGACCTTCCTTGAATACAGCTGTTATTATCCTTTAACCTGTATTTGCACCAGTTTGTATATGTTCAAACCATGTAAATTATATACGATCGGGGTGATCAATGCAACCATTTAAAGCCCGTCTTTTGCCTGCATTAAAAACTATGGGCATTATACACTACGCCGGCACCCCCCAAAAAAATAATCATCTGTATCGAACTATATACTGTTGAAAGAAATAAAATGAAAAGCTTTATTATTTGGAGCGGAAGGTGACGCTAATGGAGATCAGGGTATCCACCATCAATGCATCTATGAATATGTATCCCAGAAAAGAATCTGAACGGCAGAGAGCAGTGAAAAAAGAAAAAGAAGCTATAAAATTTTCTGAAATTATGAAGTTATATAAAAATAGCGCCCAAAATGTGGGTTAAATTCCTGTTGCATTATGGCCTGTAAAAATGTTATAATTTCATAGACCATTTAATTGATTAGAGCTAGCTGAGAAGAGAAGTCAGTAAAGAAGAGAAAGTCAGTAAAG
>JAEYOM010000143.1 GCA_023411715.1 Bacillota bacterium
GGGATAAGAATGAAGAGCGACCGGTATGTACAGGAGGAGATGAACCTCGAATGAAACTCATGATGCACATGTGCTGCGCGCCGTGTTCGACTTACCCGCTTTCAGTGCTTCGGCAGGAGGGCATCGAGCCGGTGGGAGTTTTCTATAACCCGAATATCCACCCCATAGAGGAATTTGAACGAAGAAGGTCCACATTAGAACAATTTGCAGCCATAAAGGGGCTGAAAGTACAGTATTATAATGATTTTAGGCAGCCGGACTGGGAGGCTTTTATCGGCCCCGAAGAAGCCAGGTGTACTATGTGCTACACAACGCGTTTGAAAAAGATAGCGGAACTGGCGTCGGAACAGGGGTTTGACGCTTTCACCACATCGCTTCTCGTCAGCCCGTACCAGAAGCACGATCTAATAAAGCAGCTAGGCGAGAAATACGCTGATCTGTATGGTATACAATTCTATTACCGCGACTTCCGCCCCGGTTTCAGGGAGGGGCAGAAGGAAGCCAGGGATCTTGGTCTATACCGCCAGAAGTACTGCGGCTGCATTATTTCGCTGAATAATCCGTAAGGGGCAGAGGATAGAGATACCAGAATAAAATAAGAATGTGCCTTCTTTAGAACAGATTAGCCGTAACTCCTTTAAAATAAGGGCTTGCGGTTTCTTTATTGTGCAAGGCTTTCCTAAGATGCAAATCTAATTCCGACCTATAGAAACTTTTAGTGAATGTAAGTAATATATTGAAGGATTACCAATAATGGTGTCGAATTAATATGTTGTATATTATCGATTATGTCTATAATGGGAAGTTAAAATTATCTCCGGTAATAGTCATACATTTAAACTTGGTGTACTTGTAAGTTTGATCTTACAATATAGCTTAGTAAACATGAGCTAATAAATATTTGGAAGGGGAATGAAGAATGATAAAGGGCCTTATCAAAGATATAAATAAAGATAGGGGTTTTGGGTTTATTCTGTCTGAAAATGGAGAGAATGTTTTTTTTCATATCAATAACATTGGCCATAATGTATTTAATAAACTTAATCCAAAAGAAGTTGTATATTTCAATTATATTAGCACATACAAAGGGTTATCAGCTAATATTGTTATTCTAGAATCAGATTATAAAGAAAATGGTAACAACGTATATCCAGGTTTTGCAAAGTATATTACACGTAGACATTTTACTGAACAGGAAAATAAAATTCTTGATAATCTGTCCAAATTCTTCTATATAACGAATGGCGGAGGAATAATAAACTTAGGAGCTAATAGTACATATAGATATTTTTTAATAAAACCAACAAGTATTTTTCAAGAACAATTCAATTTATATAAAGAGATAATTGTTATTTTTAGTCCTTTTTCTAGCTTTGAACCAAGAACATTGGATGCAATTGATTCGATTACATCAAAATATCAAAATCTACGACTTGATAGAGTTTGTAGTATAATAATTAGCCAGGATATTGATATTGAAAGAAAACTTTCAGCAACACTTAAAAATGATACTGAGATGCAAATAATTATTCCATTTTCCTATGCCGAACTTATGACAATTACGGATCATTCTATTATAAACAACCGTTTTATTAAGTATTTTTATGAAAGAGATTTATTTTCTTTTGAAGCGCCTCTCACAAAAGACATTTACTTTTTTGGTAGAAGGGATCAGGTTCAATCATTACTTAATAGAAATACTTCAAATGAAAATTCGGGCGTCTTTGGTTTGCGACGGACGGGAAAAACTTCAATACTTAACTCTATTAGTAGATCACTTGATAAAAACAATAATCCATGGATATTAATAGATTGCCAACAAATTCATTTTCTCAGATGGAATGAAGTACTTTTTGAAATAGTAAAAAAAGTCATAGAAAAATACAAATTAACTATAAATTTTTCAGAAGCTGATTACTCTGAATCAAGGGCACCAATATCATTTGAACGAAATATAAATACATTTCATGAAATATTCAGTGCACCATTAGTAATCTTATTTGATGAGATTGAGCATATTACATTTGCTGTATCCTTGTCTGAACACTGGAAAAACGAGAATGATTTTATAAAACTGTGGCAGATAATACGTTCATGTTTTCAAAGCAATCCTAATATGTTACATTACATTATTGCAGGAACAAATCCTATGTGTGCTGAAATACCATTAATAAAAGGATATGATAACCCATTATATAATCAGCTTAATACAGATAGCTATATACTTCCTTTTACAGTAGAACAAACCAAAGAAATGGTGAATGTACTAGGAGGATATATGGGATTGTTTTTTGACGATTATGTTTGTGCTTCATTAACTCAATCATTAGGTGGTCATCCGTATCTTATCCGACATTTTTGCAGCCAAACTAATAAATTTATTTTAGAAAATAAAATCAATAAACCTATTCGGATTACTAAAACTATCTACGATCAGGTAAAACCAATATTCGAACAACAATCTGATAAATACTGTGAACTTATTCTTAATGTACTACTCACAAATTACCCAGAAGAATACCAGTTGTTAAAATTGTTGGCACTGGATGATGCTTCTTTTTATACGAATATTAATGGAAATAGGCAATTAGCAGCACATCTAATTGGCTATGGAATAATTGAAAATGTCGGAAACATGTATAGCTTTAGGATTGATCTAGTTAAACAATATTTGTGTAATAAAAATAAATATAGTAAATTACTGTTAACTAACGAAGAAAAATGGAATGAGATATCCGAACGTAGAAATGCCATTGAGCCCGAAATAAGGAAAATAGTTAAGATTTATTTAAAAGCATCAAAAGGAGAGAATAGTGCGAAGCAAATAATTTTTGCAGCTATGGAACCACGTAATAGGAGTAAATATTTATCATTAAGTTATAATGATTTATTTGACCCTAAAAAGTGTGAAGTATATTTCAGCCTTATGTCTAACGTTGTTGAACAAAACTGGTCTTACTTTCAGAATTTATTCACCTGCCCCAAAAAACTTTTCTCATCTTATATGACAATAATAAATGCACTCCGTGCTGACTGTCATGCAAAGGATGTAACAGATGAAGAAATGAATAGTTTTAGAGGAGCTATGACATGGCTTGAGAAGAAAGTAGATTCAATTACATAAAGATTTAGAATTAGTTTAATTTATTTCATCTACAAGGAGTATCATATGGTCGAATACAACATTCAACACAACGCAGGGAAATGTATACAAGGAAAGGAAGTCGTGATAACAAACATCCCTAAAGATAAATTTGTGTGGTGAGTTGTAGTCATGGCAAAGACACAATAACTATTCAAGAGGACGTTATCAAATAAATTGTATTTTTCTCATATGTTTGTGAAACAGCTCATAAAGAATATTTATCAACTAGGAAGGATACAAACCCATACCTGTTTATAAGAAAGTTTGGTGGAAAGAAAATAAGTAAAAGACGAATTGATTTTATATTTCAAAGTTACAGGGGAAAGATTGATTTTTACGTGACACCACACACACTAAGGCATAACTTTGCGGCACATCTTGCTGAAAAAGGGATGTCTCTTCGCTCTATACAAATCCTTCTTGGCTATGATAATATTAATACTACAAAGATTTATGCAAGATTGTGTAAACATGCCAGAAAGATGGCTTACGACAGATATCACTGATTACTGTACGAAGTACATAACAAGGTGATTTTTAAAAAAAACACATAACGCCGCAATCCTTCTTAAATAAAGGGCTTGTGGCTTTTTAAAGGAGATATATTTTATTGAGAAGAGCAGATAAGGAAATAACAGACCGAGCCCAAATAGACGAAATTCTGCAAAAGGCTGAAGTGATCAGGATTGCCATGGTCGATAGCGGCGAGCCTTATCTGATCGCAATGAATTTCGCATATTCGGATTCGGACAATTGCATTTACCTGCATTCTGCAATAAAGGGCAGGAAGATAGATATTTTTGGAGAAAGCAACAAGGTTGCATTCCAGACCGAGATCGACTATGAAACGGTACTTCGGGATGCTGCATGCGATTCCTCCGCAAGATACAGGAGTGTTTTCGGTACCGGAAGGATATATTTCGTCAGGGAAACAGATGAAAAAAAGAAGCTGCTCGATGCAATAATGCTAAAATACAGCGGCAGAAGCGGCTATTCGTATTCGGAAAGAGCTCTTGACGTGACTTTGGGCATCAGGCTTGAAATTGATTCTCTGACAGGCAAAAAGTCGGGATATTAAGCTTGAATATTGGGACCTGCGCGTCTGAATCATAAGAATAGTTGTTTTCGATCACGAGCTGGGGCACTATCACGGCTCGTCAATTCATCTCACTAATATTACAACATGGTTAATAATTGGTGAATCCATAGGATAATTGGCAGACCTGTCGAACTATATGTTGTATTGTTTTTTTTCAACATACAAATGAGAAAATCTACAGGGGTGTCATAATGAAAAGGCTTGTAACAGCAGTTCTAGCAGTAATTATTTCATGTGTTTTCGCAGGCGGTTCGTTTATTCTGGCGGAGGACTCGGCGTCCACCGATATCCAAACAGTATCACCAACCGGCTCGCAGCCGCAGGCGCAGGTCGACTCACAGCCGACAAATACCGCAGCACAATCGGCAACGCAGGTCGGCTCACAGCCGGCAAATGCCGCAGCACAATCGTCAGCGCAGGTCGGCTCACAGCCGGCAAATACTACATCTCAATCGACGACGCCGGTCAGTACCCAAAAGGAAGCGTCTGCAGGTACCCAACCCGAAGCGTCCACCGATATCCAAACAGTATCGCCAACCGGCTCGCAGCCGCAGGCGCAGGTCGGCTTACAACCGGCAAATGCCACAGACCAATCAACGTCGTCCACCGATATTCAGCCGCAAACTCCGGTTGCTGTCCGTCAGGCGAAGCCCATCGGTATCCAGTATAGCCGCGATGGGGTACATGAAGTCGTCCGGATAAACGCGGAGGGTTATACGGATTACAATTCGTTCGAGCTTAAGGGTCCGCTTAGGGTAGTCATTGATATGAAAAATACAAAAGCTCCCTCGAAACAGGCGTATGTCAAGGCAGGCGGAGCGTTCGTCAAGCTTGTCAGGTACGCGAAGTATTCCGTTAACTCGAGCCGCGTCGTGCTGGAAGTAAAAGAAGGCTATGAATACTCGGCTGTATCCGATGATAACGGCATTACCGTGTATGTGACAAAAAAGCAGGCGCAGGCTACTCTTGACAAGGAGAAAGCCATTTCAATAGGTAAAAATTACGGGATAAAACTGAATACCGTAGAGTCAAAGGACGCAATTACCTTATCCCTCAAAAATCATGCGGGCTATCGTATCTCAAGATATACCGGACCGGACAGGCTTGTTCTGACCATACCGGACGCAGGCGTTTTCGGAAGCGAAAAGAAGGCAAATGTGAACACCAGGCAGGTCGGTTCCGTCAGTTACAAAAAAACCGGTAAGGCGGGAGCCGTTATTACGATTAATCTGAACGGACAATTCCAGTATGAGGCCAGCGAAACTGATGACCAGCTTGTTCTTACCTTCCATTGGCCACATTATTCAAATATCTATTATAATAACAACAATGACAGGGTGTATTTTACACTAAGCGGTACAAAGCTCACCGAAGGCGCTAAATACCTGAAGACCCTGTATACCGAAGAGTACGATGAAACGGGAAATCGCTACATTATTACCTTCCCGACGACGCAATCCGTCATCAAAGAGGGCATACTGGATATCAACGACGCTTACCTGAAATCCTTCGAGGTAAAGCTGAATCCGGAGGATGGTACGACTTCTCTCATATTCACAGGAAACGGGAAGAATGCCTACCTTGTATTTACCAGGGAATCGGGGCTAACGACGATAACAGTAATGAAACCGGCAGCAAACGGCCGGAAACTGGTCGTAATCGACGCGGGGCATGGCGGGAATGCTGTTGGAACGGTTTACGGAGCTGCGCAGGAGAAGAATCTGAACCTTGATATGGCAAAACGCCTTGATGCGCTGCTGGCGAAAAAGGGCATAAGGACTTATATGGTAAGAAGTGAAGATAGCAACGTAGATAACTACGAAAGGGTCTATATCGCAAACAAGTTAAATGCAAGCCTGTATCTGAGCATCCATGTAAATGCGATGGATGACAGGAGCTGCAACGGCACGATGACATTATATTGCCCGAGCGGCAACAGCGGTTTTACCGGTAAAAGCTTTGCGAATATCCTTCAGAAAAATCTGCTCTCTGCCCTTAGAACAAGGAACAGAGGAGTGATTTCAAGGCCTGATCTGATAGTGCTCAGGGAGACGGAGATGCCTTCCGCACTGGCGGAGATAGCTTTCCTGTCAAACAGAACCGACAGGGCCAGCCTGCTGAAGTCATCCTTCAGGCAGAAAGCGGCACAGGCTTTGTGCGATTCCGTGATACAGGCCCTCCCAAAACTGTAGCACTGGCACTTCCGGAAGTGTTACAAGCCCTCCCAAAACTGTAGCACTGGCACTTCCGGAAGTGTTGCAGGCCCTCCCAAAAACTATAGCACTGGCACTTCCGGAAGTGTTGCAGGCCCTGACAAAACTATAGCACGGATTCTCTAGAAC
>JAEYOM010000177.1 GCA_023411715.1 Bacillota bacterium
GCCAAGCCGGGCAGCGATTTGGATTTTCGGATTGACAAAGGTCGTATCCGTGGATTGTTTGCCCTCGGCGGGCTGTATGCTGATCTCGAAGAAGCTTTCGGCGTACCTGTAGATCTGCTCACCACCGATAGTCTGGACGAAGCTTTCAGGAAAGAAATTGCATCCGAGGAGGTACAGATTTATGGATAAAGCTAAGAAGGATTTGAGCATCATAGAGCATATCCTTGTGTACTGTGCTGAGATCGAGCAGACTGTTGCCCGTTTTGGCGATAACTTTGAAAGCTTTGAAACGGATAAGATTTACCGTAATGCTGCTACCATGTGTATTCTTCAGATTGGCGAGCTGGCTGATCGGCGGTAAAACAAATCAAATCAATCACCCCGGTTCCACAAACAAATATATATCATTCAAACAAATCTTCAATCCTACACCCCAGCGCCTGCGCCAGGCTCTGCAGCGATGACGCCTGCGCTTTATTAATGTCATTTTGCTTCTGCTCATAAAGCTGAATCATGCGCAGAGCAACACCTGAAGCTTCGGCAAGCTCCTTCTGTGAGAGGCCACGAGCTTTCCTCAGCCGGACTAAATTGGTTTCGCTCTTCTTTTTACTTTCGGTCAAAACCTCATCCGCTACGGAAACAAACTTATTTATATCGGCCTCGTGAAGGGTGGGGTACATGTTCAGCATCTCGGAAAAAGGCAAAGCCTTATGAATTTCCTCGAAGCTGTGTCCCGAATACCATTGATAATAGGCATAAGCCCAGGCTGCCCAATAGACAGGAGAACGGTCAAAGCGCGGCGTAGGAATTACATCCACAGACTGACCGGTTGTAATCAAAATGACTTCGCGGGCAAGTTCAACCCCGCTTTTCCCTGCAATATATTTTGGATTGCCTCTGCCGAATTCATCCACAAGCCCGGACTGCAAGAACAACATGAAGAATTCATCCGGTTCGTAGTTCAGATCGGAAACTGCATAGACCATCATCGCCGCAAGGGTTTTCTGCGCTTTATTCAGGTAGGATTCTTTGTAAGCGCGGGTCATCGTTTTTCATCTCCTCTCTAAGGATATCCAGCACGTACAGGTCATTCTTCAATGTCTTATTATCTCTTTTCCTGCTTTGATATTCCTGGCGGGCAAGGTTGTCTCTGCTCATACGCTTAATGTGATATTCCTGATAGCTTGCCGCTTCATAGCTTTCAAAATGGATTTGCTCAAAAGCCTTTGGAGAAATCAAAACCACTTGCTCGCCAAGAGCTCCAAGACGCATAGCCTCGCTTAAATCGCGCAAAGAAAGGATTCCGCTGATAAAATCCTCCGCAAAGGAGAAATATGAATCATCAGCCCTGTAGCCTATAATGTAATCCTTCCCTGCCAGAACCGGCATAAAAGTCTGAATGACATAATCCCGCGCCTGCAAGGCAAGTGCTGCAGACATATCAAAAGTGCGGTTTTTAAGCAGCATAGCCAGCCAGTTTAATATGTGATAGCCGCCACCAGAAAGGTGAAGCAAAGAAAGCCCTTTGGTATTCAGGGTATATTTATTGGCGAAACCGTCCTTCTGCGTCGGACATGCCCACTCTTTGGCCAAGTCCAGACTTTCTGTGCAATAAAATCCCTGCCCGTAATCATTATATGACTTGCCTTTGCCAAGCTCGGGCTGCTTCACGATTTGAGGCGAGCCATGATATATAATCATAGTGAAGTCCTCCTGTAAAAAAGTATCGCCACAACGATACACTATTATACAGCCTTAGTATATCGTTATGACGATACTTTGTCAATGGAGAAAGCTTCGATTAGGTCGGCTCAAATTGAAATAACACATTAATCGTTATCGAATCGTTACAATCGTAATTATATAACGATTCCATAACGATTCTGCAACGATTGCAGATAACCCTTAGAAATGCCAAGGTTTCAGGGCCAATTTCGGTCGTCAAAGTTCCACTAAAATATTACGATTCGTTTTAATCGTTATTCAAAAACGATTCTAGCACTGATTCTAACCATTCTCGTCAGAGAATGTGTTAGAATCACTTTTTAGCTTTCTTCTGCCACAAAGATTATAGAATCAGCTTGGGATTGTAATCGGGGATGAAGAAAGGACAGGTGCTGAGGACGGCAACTTTGTGTTCCTCCATGAGCAGCACAAGCTGAGCTGTCAGGATTTGTGCTTGTCCCGGTAAGTATTCTGAAACTTTTTCTTCATGTGTGATGCTTCGTACCTTATCGATATTCTGCCGTATGACAATATTACATTCAACTCTGTCGGCGGCAAATTTAGTATAATCATGATTTCTGTTTTCCCGGTTGACACGCATTTTATAAGTACCTGCCTGTAACTCCTCCAAAGTCGCAAAGCGATTGTTGTATTGCTCATCGGGGATTGATGACATATGGTAAAATGCCTCAACCATTGGATAACTCAGATATAGCTTTCCCATATCGGAGGATTCCACAAAATATTCCGCCATGCGCCGAATTTTTTCCGGTGAAAAATCGGGTGCATGCGGATCAAAATCGAAGATCAAAAGGATATCAGAATATGAGGCATCAAATATCGCCTTCTTGCTTGGATCAATTTCCCGGGCCTTTAGAATTTGCAAAAGGTCTACCATTGAAGGATCATTTTCAGCAAACATCTCGCCGTAAAGGGTATAAATATTGGTGCCATAGGAGACAATCTCATATTTCACATCAATATTATAAATAGCAAGTAGCTTTTCCATAAGCCTTGCGTCTGTCCTTGCCCCTTCCACCAGTACGAGTATCTTTCGTTTGCTCTCAGACATCAAACTCACCGCTCATATACAGTTTTTCAAGGTTATGCCCTTCCCGTAATTCACGTTCGGTTGCATTGGCAAAGGAAGTCAGTTTATTTCCGGTCAGAATGAAATAGCAGTCGGGGCGCATAATCCGATTTGAAAGCAGATTTGTATTATGTGAAGTCAAAATTGTCTGGAAGCCTTTCATTTCCTCCAATAACTTCACAATAGTTTCCGCCAGCTCATAATGATAAAATGCATCAAATTCATCAACAAACATCAACGAAACATCTGCAGCAGTTTTATTCCAGTAGAAAAAAGTATATAAAGCCCTGGTGCCACTGGATGCCACCTTAAAGAAGGGCAGCGGAATACGGCTGTCAAAATACAAACGCATCTTACCATCCGAGTCCTTCTTTGCAACCAATTTTTCTTTGAGGCCTGCTTTTAGCAGAAAAGCCTCCAACTCTTTCAGCATGTTCCCTTCAAAGATAAAATCATAATAATCATTACTTTTGGCTTTGTAACCAATATATCTGTTTTCATCCAGACTGCGGAACCAGAGCATTCGGGAAACAAAACGCAGCATCCGGTAAAGAGGATGCTCATCCGCCAAAGCAGAATTAGAGACGGCATACTTCAAAATCGAGTCGTTTCCGCGGAAAGAAAGGTTCAGCGTGGGCATCAGGGCTTCCAGCCCGGACAGGTCGCCCCGCTTATCTTCATAATCGTATTGAAATAACAGCTTCTCATCTATCAAAACAGTTTCATACAGCAAATTCTGATTTTCATTTTTACGGTAACGATAATCAATTTCGCCTGTACTGAAAGAAAATACATAGTGAAATTCAGCAAAGCCTGTCTTATTATTAACATTCAGATAGTACTCATAAAGGCCTGGAGTGACGTTGTTCGTGGTAAGGTGCGAAACAATATCAAACATGGCAAGACCAAGATTGGACTTGCCTACTGCATTTTTGCCGTATATAATCGTTTTTTCAAGCAGACCGTCCGACACGCAGGAGTTATTAAACTTATAGTCCCTGACATCTGAAAAATCAAATCGAACTGTGTTCTCAAAATTCTTAAATCCAGTTACTTCAAACAGTTTCAGCATCATACCCACCCTTTCAGTATCATTTTACTGTCCCAAAGATAAAAAGTCAAGAATTTCCGTAAAATAATTACGGTATATCCGTAATTATTTTACGACGAAATTTGCTCGTTTATACCGAAAGGCGCAATTTTATTCTATTCTCCATAAACGAATGGGTTAGCTTTGATCTTCGAAACACAAAAAATGCAACGACTTTTCGAAATTAAAATACACTTTTTACAACGACTTTTCGACATTATATTTTGCTTTAAGGTTATAACCGCAAAACTTCTCATATATAGATACTTTTGCGGTTATAACCCTATAAACTTTTTAGCGCACGTAAATGCTAACACCTTGCTAACAAATATCCAAAAAACGTGCTGGAACCATCATTTTCCCCGAAACCTCACCCTGCCCGCTCCATCGCCCTCAACCCCGCGCCGCTTAGCCATTTTCCCCCGCACCACTACGCCATTTGCCCCGCTCCACCAAGCACCCAACAGCACCCCAAAATCCCCCTCGAACCCTCAATTTCAACAACTCGAAATCAGTTTGTCGGAAACGGCACGCGGGTTCGAATCCCGCCCTCTCCGCCATTTTTGAAGCATCGGGGCTTAAACTGTAAAGTGGAATTTCAGGAAATGAAGGAGTTAACTGATAGAGCACTTCACCCGCTCCAATTTGCAGAAATATGCTCCAGATTTCTGTATAAATGTTCCCTGTTTTATAGAAATTCATCGTATATAATGATGATGGATGAAAAGCAGTCAGTAAAGGCCTCGAGCATTTCAAGATATTCTGCGATGGCCTGGCAATTCGTTGCCCCTCATAGCTGGCGAGATACTCAGCCAGTGATTCATTGGGAATTGCCGTAATAATTCGTAGCTTGTATGTTTCCACCTAACGCCCAGTTGTTGATAGTAGTGTCGATACAGCCCGTCAGCTCCGTTGCCTGTTTGGTTGTTAGCATATCAGACATATACGCCCATTGCAGACTATTATTGTGGCAAAAACCAGGAGCCGTGCAGCATGGTATTACTCCACGAAATGCACAGGATAATCTCTCTCCTTCAGTCACGGTCACCTCCTTTTGCGCATGAAAAAAACGCCCAATCGGACGACATGAATAAATCTTGTGAAATGTATATAATAATGCTATAATGATGTACATGAAGGGAGGCAACAATCATGCCCCAAATAAGACCGATAACTGATTTGAGAAATACCAATGAAATCTCTGACTTGGCCCATGCCAAGAAAGAACCTATATTCATAACAAAAAACGGCTACGGTGATTTAGTTGTTATGAGCATTGAGACCTTTGATTCCATGCTGGAGGATCGTGAACTCGACGCAGCTATCGCGGAAGCCGAAGCCGAGTATACTTCCGATGACCAGCTTATAGATGCAAGGGAATCCTTGTCGAGCTTAAAGAGGAAGCACTTTGGAAAATAAATATTCAGTAAAATTACTGCCTCGTGCATACCGCGATTTGGATGATATATATACCTACATCGCTGAAACGCTGATAAATCCAGGCACCGCTGCTAAATTGGTTGACTCGCTTGAAGAAGCTATTTTCAGCTTGGAAAGTATGCCTCAGCGCGGAGCGTTAAGAAAAACAGGCGCTTATGCCCATAAGGGATACCGCCAGCTTTTCGTAGGTAATTTTACTGTAGTATACCGTGTTGCTGAAGTAAAAAAGAGGGTTCTCGTTGTTACAATACGATATTCAAAAAGCCAGTTTTAAGAGGTCGATGCTAACAGGCTTGCTAACAAATATCCGGAAAATTATTTTGCTAGCATTTCCCTCGAAACCTTTTGACAGGTTGTCACGCAAGTGGCACGTGGGTTCGGATCCCACCTCTTCGGCCAAAATGCCGAAGAGCCTGATTTTATCGGACTTTTCGGCATTTTAAAAAAATCGTTACTGATTTTCCGAGGTAAACTGTGAATTTGGTACCATTTTTGTATGCAAACCAAATAGATTTTACGCGTTGCTCATTACATGGCAGCAATCAGCTTCTTGATTCTCATCCTATGGCTGACTCTTTTTAGATTGTTGCGAGAAAACCTGTAACAAAAGCCAGCACTTTTTTGACCCTACTTTCCAGGTGGAACCGGCGTATCCAATAACTAAATTGCGGTATGCGATCCGGGATCAGATGGTTGTAATAGCCGGATTGCCTACCTGTCCTCTGAGAATAATGGTTACCCAAAACAAACCCGGCTTAAAAACAGGCGCTTCCTTAATTCTGGTATATCATGATAGTATTACTTAAGATAATCCAAACTTCATTATGTGCAAGAGCTTTTATGGAGGCTTACCTAGCAAGATAGAACAGATATTGCAAGGAAGTTTTTTTCGCCACATGATAGGATAAGGTGGAAAGGAGGGATGCGGGCTGAACTGGCATGAGCGCATGAACTGTGCCGTCGACTACATCGAGAACAACCTTTGCGGTGATATCGATCTGGAAATCATAGCAAAGATAACTTGCCAATCGGCAACTAGCTTTCAGCGAACCTTTTCCATCGTAACCGAGATGCCTGTCTCCGAATATATCCGCAGGAGACGGATGAGCCTTGCCGCCTTTGACCTGCAGAACAGCAATACCAGGGTCATTGACACCTCCCTGAAATACGGTTACGACTCGCCGGAAGCATTTGCCCGCGCATTCAAGGAAATATACGGCATATCCCCCTCGGCAGCACGCAAAGAAGGTATAGTGCTCAGGACGTTTCCCCGGATTTCTTTTTTACTGACGATCAAAGGAGATATTGTAATGGATTACGAACCAGAAAACAGCGCAGTGAGACTAAACAACATGTACCGCGAACACATGCCGCCGATTCGGTTCATCGGCAAGCGGTATACAGCGGCAGACTTAGACGCCAATGGCCTGCTGATGGATAAATGGAACGAATGGTTCCAGAACGGGTGGTTCAACCTGCTGGGCAGCCTTCCGGGTCTGCCCGGATACGAGGGAATCGCCCATACGGGCTACCACAATGGGGCCGAAACGACCTTTTGGATCGGCATGATGTTTCCACAGGATACGCCGGCACCAGAAGGGTTCGACATTGCCAATATTCCAGCCGGTGACATGGCGGTGTGCTGGCTGCACGGCTACCGGGAGACCGGCGAGCTGTTTACTCCTTCTGTACGCAACCTTTGCCTGACGCGGCTACGTGAAGCCGGTTATGCTATGAAGTTGGATTTTGATGGCGAACCTTGCAAATGGACCTTTGAACGTTATAATCAGCGGCGGTTCTTCATGCCCGACGACGAGGGTAAGGTTATCATGGACTATTGCGTGTACGTCGTAGAGCGGGAGAAGGGGGAGCAAGCGCCTTTGCATAAGGACGAACCGGTGGGACAGGATCGGCTTTCGGAACATGGAGACGCGTCCGATAGCGAGCTGCCATCCGTGCAGGACGGGGCTGCGAATGGGCCTTTGCCGGAAGCGTTGATCACAGGCGTCGCTCCCTATTGGACGGACGCGGAGAACAATCTGCTGGTGTGTGCCATGACGACACTATTTCTGAAACTGGAGAACTATGATGAAAAGACTCCCTTCTACTGCGAGAGAAATGACAGGGATTGCAACGGCTGCGGGGACTGTGGGGACATGGGCAAACGCTCCAACCTCGCCAAGCACCATCTGTATCTTTACCATTATCTGTTGACGGTGACGGGCGTGGGGCTCATGTGGAACGATCCCAACGAAGCTGGTGAATACGATCTGAAATACGTCAGGGGAATCATCCCACCTATGCTGGAGGATCGCCTGGATTTTGCGATGAAGGCTGAGGGCTTTGAATACATCCGCTTGGACAAGCTGAACGGAGAGAGGGAAATCTTCCGGCAGATAACAGAATCTATCCGGGACGACAAACCCGTGCTGATAAAGCTGGACGACGGCCCCGAATGGTGCATCGTGACGGGTTTTAATGGGGAGGCCGGCACCCTGTTCGGCCTGGATGCCCAAAATAATATTGCCTATCGACCGGCGAAAAAAAGAGAATATAACAAAGACGGTCTTTTTGTCATCACCGACTGGTTTAAGAACTTGCGCAAAGCGATCATCATAACGAGAAGGACCGCGCAGGCGCTGGATTTCGGCGATCTGCTCGAGCGAATGACCGGGCGTCTGCAACTGCCCGAACGGAGCGTGCTGGAATCCATAATACCGCAGATGATCGACTCCATCACAGTGGAAAATGCCCGCGGAGTGGCGGGCTATCTGAACAATATTGCCGGAAACGTGATCGAGGCCAGGTGGCATGCGGCGGAGTGCTTCGGCTCGTTATTGCTACGCAAAACGGAAGACGAAAAGGCGCAGGCAAGCCTGCGCGAATGCAAGGACCTATATTTCAACACCCATGACACCTGCTGGCAGATTTGGGGGCAGTTGGGTGTTGGCCCTCATACGAATTACAATTTGCCTAACCACATTAGTCAAATGATGCTCGACAGGGAAAGGCAGGAGAAGCTTAAGGAGTTGTTTGGGCAGATATTCAGCAACGATCGTGCCGTCTTGGAAAAACTGAAGGGTGTTGATACAGGAAGAAAATACGTTCCACAAGCCGCGCATAATACATAAACGGGAATGAATCAGGACATCTTTTATTACCTAACTTCTCGAAATTCCTAAAAGCTTGTAATTATGCTGTATATAGGCTTACCTGAATCCTCGCGGAGAGTAATGCCATTTTCAAGCAGCCATTTTGCCTTTCTTTTACTGATATGCGCTACTGCCTGGAGCTGAAATCCAGGTGCGAATAGGTGTCTGCCGTGGTTGCGAACGTGAAATGGGGTAGCTATCAAAATGTACAACTGATAGCCACCCCACCTATTTTACTGTTCCTGTCGTATAACCCAATTTGGATGATTAAGTTATTCCAACTCAAACGCACCGGTGTAAAGCTGGTAGTAAGTGCCTTTTTCGGCAATCAGCTTTTCGTGATTACCACGTTCAATAATTTGTCCGTGGTCAAGTACCATGATAACGTCGGAGTTCTGCACGGTGGATAGTCTGTGTGCGATTACGAATACCGTGCGTCCTTTCATCAGCTTGTCCATACCGTCCTGAACAAGAGCCTCCGTGCGCGTGTCGATAGAGGATGTGGCTTCATCCAGTATCATCACGGGCGGATCGGACACGGCGGCACGGGCAATAGATATAAGCTGGCGCTGTCCCTGGGAAAGCCCGCTGCCATCTCCTTTAAGCACCGTGTTATAGCCCTCCGGCAGCATACGGATAAACCCGTCGGAATTGGCGAGCTTCGCGGCTGCCATACATTCTTCGGCTGTCGCGGCCGGGTTTCCGTAGCGCAGGTTCTCCATAACTGTGCCGGTAAACAGATTTACATCCTGCAATACTACACCGAGGGAACGCCGCAGGTCGGCCTTTTTGATTTTATTTATGTTGATGCCGTCGTATCGTATCTTGCCATCGTCAATGTCATAAAAGCGGTTGATGAGGTTTGTGATCGTCGTTTTGCCGGCACCTGTCGCACCGACAAAAGCAATTTTCTGTCCCGGCTCCGCATACAGCGTGATGTCATGCAAGACCTCCTTGCCCTCTACGTAACTGAAATCCACATGGTCAAGCACGACACGGCCTTCCAGCTTTGTATAAGTCAGCGTGCCGTCGCCGTGTGGATGCTTCCACGCCCAAATACCGGTATGCTTTGAGGTTTCGGTCAAAACGCCGTTTTCCTCTTTTGCATTGACCAGCGTAACATAGCCGTCATCCGCTTCCGGCACTTCGTCCATAAACGCAAAGATGCGGGAAGCGCCTGCAAGCGCCGTTACAATGGAATTGAACTGGTTGGAGATCTGTGAGATCGGATGTGTGATGTTGCGCGAAAGCGTGAGGAAAGATGCGATCATACCAAGCGTCATGGTATTCAACCCGAAAATTCCGAGATTTGTCACGCCGGAAATTGCCATATACGCCCCAAAGACAGCGATAATAACATACTGCACATAACCAAGGGCGTTCATCATCGGCATCATGGCGTTGGCGTGGCCGTTTGCATTGCCGGAGCTTTCTTCCCATGCTTTGTTCCTGGCCCGCAGTTCCGACTTCGTTTGTTCTTCATGGCAAAACACCTTGATTACTTTTTGACCGTTTACCATTTCTTCAACATAAGCGTTAAGGTCGGCAAGCGTTTTTTGCTGCGCGACAAAGTAATACCCACTCTTTCCCGCGACGATTTTTACGATTTGCAGGATAAAAAACATCACTATTACGATGACAAGCGTCAGCCAGACGCTGATATAGAGCATACAGAAAAGTACCGCGACAATAGTAAAAACCGACGATACGAGCTGCGCCATTGATTGCGCAATCACCTGCCTGAGCGTATCGGTATCGTTGGTATAAAGGCCCATGGTGTCGCCGTGCGTGTGTGTGTCGAAATACCACACCGGGAGACGCTGCATTTTGGCAAACATATCGTCGCGCACCTTTTTTAGCGTTCCCTGGGCTATTGTCACCATCAGGCGGTTGTACGACCAAGTGGAGAGCGTTCCGACAAGATAGATTGCGCCGATAATTATGAGGGCGTTGATAAGCCCCGTGAATACAGGTTCATTTGCGCCAAGCATCGGCACGATATAATCGTCGATCAGGGTCCGGAGAAATAAAGAAGAAGTCGCACCCGCTATCGCGCTGAACAATATGCAGACAACAACCAGGATCAGGGTGGCTTTATACTCCTTCATGTAAGAAAGCAGGCGTTTGAGAGTTCTAGGGTTAAAGCGCTGCGCCGGATTGCCCATAGGCTTCCTATTGTTTTCCTTATTCATGTTTGCGCCCTCCTTTCTGCTGGGACTCGTAAACCTCTCTATAAATATCACAGGTCTTTATCAGCTCGTCGTGTTTTCCCACGGCGGCAACCTTGCCGTCATCCATTACAATAATCTGGTCGGCGTTCTGTACGGAACTGACCCTCTGTGCGATGATGATTTTTGTGGTATCAGGAATGTACTCGGCGAAGGACTTTCGTATCAGCGCGTCAGTGCGGGTGTCTACTGCGCTGGTGGAGTCATCAAGGATAAGCACCTTTGGCTTTTTCAGCAGCGCACGGGCGATGCATAACCGCTGCTTTTGACCGCCGGATACGTTTGTGCCTCCCTGTTCGATATGCGTATCATAGCCGTCCGGCAGCGCACGGATAAATTCGTCGGCACAGGCAAGCTCGCAGGCGGTTTTGATTTCATCATCCGTCGCGGATGCGTTTCCCCACCTCAGATTTTCCCTGACGGTGCCGGAAAACAGCTCATTCTTCTGCAATACCATAGCCACTGCATTACGTAAAGCGTCAATGTCATAATTACGCACATCGACGCCGCCCACATAGAGCGTTCCTCCCGATACGTCGTAAAGTCGCGGGATGAGCTGGACAAGTGATGACTTTGAGGAACCTGTACCTCCGATAATGCCGGCTGTTTCACCGGATTTTATATGAAGGTTGATACGGTTAAGCACTTTCTTATCCGCCTTTGACGCATAGACAAAATCGACATTTTCAAAAAGCACATCGCCGTCCTTAACTTCGCCTACCGCGTTATCCGGGCTGGAAATATCGGTCTTTTCATTGAGGATTTCCGTGATGCGTCCGGCAGACGAACTCGCTATCGTAATCATGGCAAATACCATAGAGAGCATCATCAAACTTGTAAGTATCTGCATGGCGTAAGTGAAAAGCGCGGTCAGTTCACCTGTGGTCAGCCCCAATGCAGCATTGTTGCCGCTGGCGACGATAGCTTTTGCTCCAAGCCACGAAATCAGTATCATGCAGGCATACATACAAAACTGCAATAACGGAGAGTTGAACGCGATCAGGCGCTCGCCCTTTGCAAAGTCCTTATAAATGCGTTCCGATATGCCGCCAAACTTTTCAATTTCATGTTCTTCCTGATTAAAGGATTTTACTACGCGGATTCCGCGCACATTTTCCTGTACTACATTGTTTAGTTCATCGTAGGTACGGAAAACCCGTGTAAAAATCGGGTGTACCGATCTGACAATGAGTACCAGCAGCACCGCCAATACGGGAATTACAGCGAGGAACACAAGTGAGATTTCCCGGTTGATGCGAAAGGAAACTATCATCGAAAACAGCATCATCACCGGGCCGCGTATAGCCATACGTATCAGCATTTGATATGCGTTCTGAACATTTGTCACATCGGTAGTCAGCCTTGTCACGATAGATGCGGTAGAAAACTTGTCGATATTTGAGAACGAAAATGTCTGCACATTGTCGTACATGTCCTGCCGCAGATTAGCCGCGAAGCCCACCGATGCTTTCGCTCCAATATGTGCAGCCAATACTCCTGTCGTAAGTTCCAACAATGCGAAAATAAGAAGCGCAATGCCATACTTCAACACCTGGCTCATGCTTGCATTTTCAATGCCGAAGTCTATGATGTTTGACATACAAAGCGGTATGATTATCTCAAAGACAACTTCCAGTATGGATAGTGTTATGGTTGCCCATGAGCCCTTTTTATGTTCTCGCAGGCTTTTTATGAGTGTTTTTACCATACGGTTCATTCTCCTCTTCAGTGTAGCGTGCTGCATCTTGTGACGAAAAGCAAGCCGGTGTCCCGGCTTTACTTTCAGTCAAGGTTTTTATAGATCACCATCAGTGTTTTCTCAAGCTCGGCAGTCTGCTCTTTAGAGAGGGAACGCAGCATCTTTTCTTCTTGTGCCGAAATCATTCTGTCCATCTCTCTGCAGATTTTCAAAGCCATATCCGTCAGCTCGACCATTTTGTTCCGCTTATCCTGCAGGTCAAACCAACTATGGAGAAAACCATTCTGCTCCATACGGTAAACAACACCTACGACTGTTGGATGCGAAACTTCTAAATAGTCCTCGATCTCTTTTTGCGTTGCTTGCCCGCTACGCCTGTTGAGATAAGCAAGCACACGGCTTTGCGTCAAAGTAAGGTTATGGCTTTTCAGTTCGGTATCAGCTTTTACCTTTATTCTATCGGTAATCACTTTTAAGAGATAGCCAATACGCCTTTCATCCATGGCCAGCCCTCCCTATGTAGTGTAGCACGCTACACATTGTACAGTAGTATTGTTTTTTCGTCAATAGATAAAATGAAAAAGGCGGCGGGCTTTTTTGTCAGATCAACAGAGCCAAAGTCCCTGCAACTATCAGGATCAGTCCGGATGCGGATTTTTTTGAAAGCTTTTCCTTCAGTAACAGGTATGAAAATGCTATGGTCACTAATATACTCAATTTGTCAATCGGCGCCACCACGCTTGCCGGACCTTCCTGCAAAGCGCGGTAATAGCACAGCCATGAACCTCCGGTGGCAAATCCGGACAGAATAAGGAATACCCAGCTTTTTGCGTCGATACTTCTTAATGTGTTTTGTTTACCAGTCACAAACACGACCAGCCATGCCATAATCAACACTACGACAGTCCTGACAGCTGTTCCGAGATTCGATTCGACGCCCTCGATGCCCACTTTGCCGAGTATCGATGTCAGGCTGGCAAACACTGCTGAGCCGGCAGCATAGGCAAGCCACAGACGACCGGTTTTCGGATTCGGAGCGTCGGTTTTTCCCTTTTGGATCATCAGATAAGTGCCGATTCCTATCAATACAATTGAAACAGCTTTAATAGCCGTAATGCTTTCTCCCAGCAAAATAAACGCAAGGATCATTGTTAAAATTGTACTTGATTTGTCGATAGGTGTGACCTTGTTGACGTCACCCAGCTGCAATGCCTTGAAATAGCAAAGCCAGGACGCTCCGGTAGACAATCCCGACAATACCAGGAACAATAGCGTATATCCGCTGATATCGGGAATAGTCCATAAAGAACCTGCAACCAGCACCATTAGCCATGAAAACAGCAGCACTACAACAGTCCTTAGTGCTGTTGCCACGTTGGAATCCGTATTTCTTATACCTATCTTCGATAAAATAGCCGTAAGTCCTGCAAATAACGCTGACCCAAAAGCAAATATGATCCACATTGGATAAGCCCCACCCTTATCAAGCTTTAAGCCTGCAGCCCATACTTAATTTATTCTACCACCTTTACCCGGTAATGTAATAATTATTTCAAATCATCTCCCGGCATGTTACCAACCCGGACAGGACTGGACTCGGCATAAAAATTAAATTATAATAAGGTCTTGTGGAAGAGGAAAAGGGCTTATCGATCAGGCAGCTGTGCTCGATGAAAATATTCTGGGTCTTTATGCTTCTGATGGTTGGCGCGGGCGCGTCTGAAATAGCTATGAGCCAGTGGGCGTCTGCTTTTGCGGAAGCAGGTCTAAAAGTTTCAAAAACGATTGGCGACTTGGCCGGACCTTGCTTTTTTGCTATAATGATGGGGATTTCCAGAGTGTTCTATGCAAGATACAGTGAAAGGATAGAATTATGGAAATTCATGCTTGGAGGCAGTATACTGTGTATTTTCAGCTATTTGCTGGCAGCATTTGCCCCGCGGCCTTTCATAGCCATTCTCGGCCTTGGACTTTGCGGATTTTCCGTAGGTATTTTCTGGCCCGGAACATTCAGTATGGCGTCTAAAGCATGTCCAGGGGGAGGAACGGCGATGTTCGCTTTCCTGGCTCTTGCCGGCGACTTGGGCTGCTCGTCCGGACCGGCGTTAGTCGGATTTGTATCAGGAATTTTCAATAATGACTTAAAAAACGGTTTGCTTGCGGCAATTATATTCCCATTAATTATGGGTTGTGGCTTGATTTATTATACAAGAAAATTCTCCGCAAAATCTGCATGACTGATGCCACTACTCTTTTTGCATATCTGTTCACATATGCCAAACCACCTCTGAACGAACAAAACAATAGTAAAAATTGGATCAGGATTATTCCCGATCCAGCGTAAACTCCCTGCACCCATGGCCGGTGAAGCTTATTATCTTACCCGCAGCCTTCAGGCCGGGATTTTCCTCATAAAGGTCATATATACCCATATCCCCATCTGAACCGAGGTCCGCCGCCTTGTCCAGCAGGGCATATTCCTCCGCAGAGGTTTCATTATCCTCTTTCATCATCAGACCCCAACAATCCCACGGCAGAAGTTCGACCTTATTGAGCGAAGCTATGTCCCTTATCATATCGCCGCGCACAAAACCGAGTCCCTTCATGTCGGATATGCCAAAGGAGTCAGGATCGGCAGCGCCGATGCGGCAAAGCTTCCAGGCGTCGCAGCCAGTAACGAACCGGCCGGCCGGCATATCGAGAGGATCGAAGTCTATACCGAGCACAACCTTCTGGAGCTTGTCAAGCTGCGGATCCACGCTCACCCACCTGTTTTCCTCACTGTTCCAGTACTCGCACATCCAATGATCCTCGTAATGTCCGGGCATGAAATAGGTTCCGAAGCCGCAGCGGGCACGCGCAGGTATCCCCTTTGAACGCAGTATTGAACAAAGGAAGACCGAATAATCGCGGCAGTTGCCTATAAAGCGCTTGTCAAGCGGCCTTGAAACATTCAAGGGCGAGTCGTCGATACCTGTTATCACATCGAGTATGGCGGTTACTCTTCTTGACTGGACATGCTGTTGCTGCTCTTCGTCAAGCGTTACGCCGTACCTTTGGGCCCAGAAGATATGCAGGAAAAGTCCGTAGATAGCCTCCACTGTTTCCTGTATGCCGCTTCCTTCAAATACACTGAACAGACCGGCGTATTTGCCCGGGTCTGTGATCGTGCTTTGAGAAACGTAATAGTCCGGCAATGTAATCTTTCTTTTCATAATATATCACTCCTCAGCTACCATAATAGCAAAAGAAGGGATGTTAATACTCCACATTTCATGCACGGATTTGTGTGGTTTCTGCTGATGCGAGCTTGGTCCTCTGCTGTTGCACAAGGTCTGCGAGAGTAACATTGTCAACCACGCCGCTGATAGCCTTGTCGAGCTGTTTCCATAAATCCAGCGTAGCGCAGGTCTCACAGCGTGGGCACTGGTTCGGATCGTCCTCCATGCACGCGACCGGGACAAGGCTGCCCTCAATCAGTCTCAAAATCATCCCGACAGTGTACTCTTCGGCGGGACGCGCCAATTTGTATCCGCCCTGCGCTCCGCGTGTGCTTTTGACGAATTTGGCACGGCTAAGGACCGTAATGATCTGTTCCAGATATTTGTCCGAGATCTGCTGTCTGGCTGAAATTGCCTTAATGGTAATATATTCGCCGTTATCGTTCATAGCAAGGTCCAGCATCAATCGCAAAGCATACCGGCCTTTTGTCGATATTTTCATAACCTCACCACCCTGTCTATTTTAGATTATATTATATGGATGATATGAATTCAAGAAAACTCCAGCATGTCCTGACATGCCTATTAAGCATATATGTTTAATAGGCTATTGACACTGATCACTTAATACAATATATTTAATTCATATAATTATTATATGAATTCTTGATTTTAAGGAGCCGGATATGGATTTTAACACGCTTTGCGTTCATGGCTGCAATGACAGGTACGATAAAACGGGCGCTGTCAGCGTACCTATATTCCAAACAGCGACCTTTACCCACCCGGGAGTCGGGCAAAGCATGGGTTACGACTATTCCAGGCTCCAGAATCCGACCCGTGAGCATCTGGAAAAAACCATCTCTATACTGGAGCAGGGATACGATACGCTTGCATTCTCCACAGGCATGGCGGCAATCACGGTCATGATGGAGCTCTTTTCACCCGGCGATCATATTATAGCGTCGGATGACCTGTATGGCGGAACAAGAAGATTATTCGGCAGCATCTCCTCCAAAAATGGAATATCGTTTGACTTGACCGACACATCTGATATACCCTCCCTAGAGTCGTTGATAAAGCCTCAGACCAGGGCAATATTCGTTGAAACACCTACCAATCCCATGATGCAGGTAACTGATATAGCTGCGGTTTCCCGACTGGCAAAGCAGTGCGGACTCCTGCTGATAGTTGATAATACGTTTTTGACACCTTATTTTCAGAAGCCGTTGACACTGGGCGCCGACATAGTCATACACAGCGGCACTAAATTTCTCGGCGGGCACAATGATACGCTTGCCGGATTTATAGTTGTTTCAGACCCACAGCTTTCAGAACGTCTCCGCTTCATTTACAAGACCACGGGCGCCTGCCTTTCGCCGTTCGACAGCTGGCTGATCATACGCGGTATAAAAACACTGGCAGTAAGAATGGAAAGGCAGCAGGAAACTGCAGGTTCGATTGCGCGCTGGCTTCTCGGACAAAAAAAGATCAGATCGGTATATTATGTAGGGCTGCCCGGCCATCCGGGCTATGAAGTTTCATTAAGGCAGTCGACAGGCTTCGGTGGTATGATCTCCTTCGAGACCGACAGTGAAGAGACCGCCGTACGGGCACTTGACCGGGTTTCGCTGATAGAATATGCTGAAAGCCTGGGCGGCGCGGAGACACTTATAACATATCCCATGCTTCAGACACATGCGGACGTACCCAGGGAAGAGCGGGAAAAAAAGGGGATCAACGAGAGGCTCCTGCGCCTTTCCGTAGGCCTCGAAAGCACGGAAGACCTGATAAGGGATCTCGGGCAGGCAATAAACGGCTGACTATGTCGGACTGGTGCCCGGCATCATTCTGAAATGGATTGCCGTTGGTGCCTGTAAAGCTTGTTTTATTAGTTGGCAGACTGATGCATAAAAGGTTGGAGGACTATAGATTTGAAATATGATTTTGACGAAATAGTAAACCGCAGAAATACAGATTCCATCAAATACGACTTTGCCGTCGAGCGCGGCAAGCCGGAAGGTGTGCTGCCTCTCTGGGTAGCCGATATGGATTTCCGGACTCCTCCCTGTGTGGCGGAAGCTCTTGTAAATAAGAGCAGGCACGG
>JAEYOM010000202.1 GCA_023411715.1 Bacillota bacterium
GCATTAGCAAGGGCAAATCACTGTTTGAGCGACGTGTTACGGCTGCATCGGAGCGAGTTTGATTTGCCGCCAAGCTGAATCTATATGCTCTTTGAACAAAACTCCGCAATAGAAAGCAACCGGCACAGGAGCTAAAAATTAGCTGAGCGGGTTGTTGTGCAACAGCATTCAACCGGCGAAGGAGCTTTTATAGCCGCAATCTGTCTTAACTGTTATTCGTCCGCATAGATCAATATCCTTTGCATAGTTTTTTCCCAACACTTCTGAATAGCGTTGAAATCGATATTGGGTATGTAATATGTCTCCATCTCGTCATGGAGCGCCTTTGCTTCATGGATCGTTTCAACGGCTTTGTCCAGCAGATTGTCGAACATGCTCTGGTTGTATTCGAGGGCAGCCCTGTTCCGATCGGTGAACTTACTGTCCAGAAAGTCTCTGAAGTCTGTTTTCCCGACTGTACAGACATCGGAGGTATGATATTTTTCAGCAGTCGTGAATGCGGTCTTTATTCCGGGTATTATAAGATGCTCGAGTTTGTCGGGCTTGAATGCGCAATAATATGCTTCGACGGAGAAGCCTCTCTCCAGCGCCGCAGATTTAACCCTTCCGAGTACCGTTTCAGTACCTGCGCCCGGAAAGCCCGTAAGCAT
Organism: Bacillota bacterium; assembly: GCA_023411715.1. Classification (GTDB taxonomy): domain Bacteria; phylum Bacillota; class Clostridia; order Acetivibrionales; family DTU013; genus JAEYOM01. The sequence goes on from JAEYOM010000202.1 coordinate 651, forward strand.
ATATACATTGTCCGATGATACGAGTTCATCGATATAGTTTTTCAGTCCGGAGGGCGTTATCGCGCTTGCAAAAAGGCAGCGTGCCCTGCCAGCCTTATCGGCGACCGGCACCCCTTCAAAAAGCAGATCAACGTATTGCTTGGCAGTCTTGTTTACCTTTGCCTCATCAACATAGGCTGCATAAACAGCGGTGCTGTTTTCCCTGATCCTGGCTGCTGCTCCGAGGTACCCGTACGCGCGTGAAAAAAGGCTCCCCACTTCCCTGCTTATCCGAATAACATTTTCTCTGCCCTTTTTCAAGCCTTCCTCATTCCAGTAATCCCCGAGATGTATTATCTCATCCACTGTGCCGGGAAAAACAGGGTCGCATACATGAGGCGACGTTCCGTCTATCAGCGCTACACCTATGCTCGGCATTACAACCCCGTCCAGACTGCTGTTGTCGCTCGAGCAGTGCATATGTTCAGAGTCATATCCAAGGTTCTGCATAGTCTCGCTTATCTTTTTCATGAAGGTACTTTTGCCGACACCGGGTCCGCCCTTTAGTATAAAAACTCTTTTTGCGCTTTCCCTGTTGATTATGTAATTATAAAAGCTGAAAAAACCCACGGATGTGTTCCCGCCCGGGAACATGTTCCTTACCCTGCCCTTAAGCACCTTACCACCCCCCCTTCTATGATATGTATGCGGGGGTTGAATGTTCCGTGAAAATGCTAATCCCTTGAAATATACAGTATTTGTCATAACAAATCTTAGCAATTTAACTATAGACTTTTTAATATTCACGGGATATAATTAAAGACGCATGTCATTACATTATAACAATCTCCATAAGACACAATTGAATCGAGGAAAGAATATGTTATTGGGGGCAAACAAATCGCTTAATAAAAACATACCGATCCCACTATATTATCAATTAAAAACGCTGCTGCTCGAGTATATAAATAGTCACCGTGAAAACCCCGGAGAACCGATCCCGACTGAAGTCGAAATAAGCGAATACTTCGGCATAAGCAGGCCTACGGTCCGCCAGGCTATCAACGAACTTGTGGTAGAGGGTTACCTCTATAGGATCAAGGCTAAGGGAACATTTATCACTAAATCGAAAATAACGCAGGATTTTTTATCGGTTTTGGACAGCTTCAATAACGAGATGAAGAAAAAAGGCCTCACGCCCTCGACCAGAGTACTAGAAAAGGAAATCGCCAAAAGCGACGAGAAGGTTTCTCATGCTCTTGGGCTCGAGAGCGGCAGTGATGTGATCAAACTGACACGCCTCAGATCCGCCGATAACGAACCTGTCGTCTTTGCCGTAACTTACGTTCCTTACAGTATTTGCCCGGGATTGCTGGCTAATAACATAGAAAACGAATCGCTGTATGAGATCATAGAAAAAGAAAGCGGAATACTTATATCCAGGGCCGACAGAACACTTGAATCGGTACCTGCAGGCGAATTTGAAGCAAAACTGCTCCAAATCAAAAAGGGCTTCCCCGTGCAATTTATTGAAAGCGTCGTATACCTCGAGAATGATACGCCTGTCGAATATTCCCTTGCAAAATACAGGGGCGACAGAAGTAAATTTTCGATTGAACTGAAAAGACAATTCAGATAAGCCAATCAGTATCATATTATATCGTTGAATTTCCGTTTATTCGTTTATTTGTAATAGCATTATGCATTACAGCACAGAATAACCATAACCATTGTACGGCCAGGCATCTGCGGCGATTGCAAAACAAAATGTCTGATGGTAAACTATTATTGTTAACCAAAACGGGAGGTCATATAGATGCATCAATTCTCGAGGCTTACACCTCTGCTTCAAAGCTTTACCGAAAAAGGCCCCGCAGGCTGCGCCTGCTCCGTATATCACAGGGGTGAACTGAAATACCGGGAATGCTTCGGTTATGCGGACGCAGAGACAAAGACGCCGATAACTCCTGACACCCTTTACCGTATCTATTCAATGACAAAGGTAATAACGTGCACGGCGGCCCTTAAGCTTTATGAAAAAGGGCTTTTCCAGCTTAACGATCCATTGGCGGTATACCTTCCCGAGTTCAGGGATCCGCTGGTTTACAGGTATACCTCCAACAATAAGCTCTATACTTCACCGGCTGCATACCCGATTCTGGTGAAAGACCTGTTCACAATGACCTCCGGCCTGACATATGATGGAGAAGATACCGAAACTGCGCGGCAGATAAGCCGTAAACTCGCCGAATGGAAAGCTGAAGGTTATAAATACGATGCCCGGACCTTTGCGAAAATGCTCGCGGCCATACCTCTATCCTTCGATCCGGGCACGCACTGGCGTTACAGCCTTTCTCACGATGTTCTGGCCGCCCTTGTGGAAGTTGTGTCCGGCAAAAAGTTCGGTCAGTTCCTGAAGGAGGAGATTTTTGACCCGCTTGGAATGAAGGACACCTTCCATCGCCTGCCGGACGATAAAAAACATAGATTGTGCAGCTTTTACAGGCGTTCTGAAGACGGCAGCCTGACCAAAAGCGATGAAATGGATGAGCATATACACGCGGGAGATACCTTTGAAGGCGGCGGTTCAGGCCTTCTTTCAACGCTGGACGATTATCAGCGCTTCATCCGCATGCTTAACAGTAACGGCGAGCTGGAAGGCGTCAGAATCCTCGGCAGAAAGACGATCGACCTGATGGCTGTGAATCATCTTACCCCCGTTCAGCAGGCAGATTACAACTGGCCGCATCACGCCGGCTATGGCTACGGCCTTGGCGTCAGGGTCATGACCGATCCCGCAAAAGGCGGCTGCAATGGAACTATCGGTGAATTCGGATGGTCCGGCATGCTTGGCACCTGGATGCTGATCGACCGCAAGGAGGATCTGACGGCCGTCTATATGCAGCAGATGCTCCCGAGTATGGAGGAATACACCGCGCCCAGGATTAGAAGCGTTTTATACGGAGCAATTTAGCTTTAAGATGACTAATATATGGGGGTTCATGGATGGCAGATAACAAGAGACATTTCGGCGACAGATACGACGGTAGGCGCTTACGGTCCCTGAATGCGTTTTATAATCTTATACCATACATTATGAGATACCGATCCGATTCACAGTGTTTTTTCGAAGACAAGATCGAAATAAGCCATACAGAAGCTTACCTGCGCAGAAGGAAAAGAACCTCTGATACGAATATAAGCATGCTCCATGTCCTTATTGCCGCAATGGTGCGTACGATAGCCCTGCGGCCTGCGCTGAACCGTTTTATTGCCGGGCAGAAAATTTATGCGCGCAATGAGATTCTTGTATCTCTCGCAATAAAAAAGGAACTGAGGATCGACAGCCCCGAAACCACGTTAAAACTCAGATTCGAGCCTACGGACACACTTGCCGAAATCGCCGAGAAGATCAATCATCAGGTTACTGAAAACAAAGCCCCTGATATGAAAAACAATACAGACAAGACGGCGAAATTACTCATGAAGTGCCCGGGGTGGCTTTTGAAGTTCGTTATATTCGTGCTCCGCACAATGGACTATTTCGGCCTGATGCCGCGTATCTTAAACAGGGCGAGTCCCTTTCACACAAGCTTCTTTATCACCGATCTGGGGTCGCTCGGAATACAGCCCGTACACCACCATCTTTACGATTTTGGCACTACGTCGATCTTTATCGCCTTCGGCACAAAAATCAGGGAAAAAGTCATCGATATGGCCAACAATATTGCAGACAGGAAGTTCATAACGATGAAAGTCGTAACAGATGAGCGTACGGTCGACGGACACTATTATGCTTCGGCGTTCAAGCTTTACAGAAACCTGATACAGCATCCGGAAATGCTTGAAGTACCTCCCGAAAACCTGCAGCCCGACATCGACTGAACCTTGACTTATCTTCATCTATGGATAAAATCAGAAAGGCAAGCCCGTCCAATTGCCGACAGCCTGCCTTCCTGACCACTTGTTATATTTGGTTTGTATATTAAGAGCCTGAAAATCAGTGCTCTATTTTCTTTTCTATCAGCCAGCTCGTACCGGCGAGCATTGCCAGGAATACAGCGATATCGAGCAGAGTCGAGCTTAAAGTGAATGTTATTTCCCCGATATTCCAGGTTACGATCGGTAAACCGCCAAGCTGGGTCGCTGCCAATCCGATGCATGCGATAATAATTATGAATACCAATATCCCAATCGGTATGGCTACTGTATTTTTATGTGTAAAGGATTTCGCAACGGAGATACAGAAGAATATCGTCATGTAGGTCGAAGCGAAGCTGAACAGCATAAACAGAACCATCAGCGCCACTTTCGCTCCGTTGCCTGCCATCATATCCAGGAACCATCTGACCATATCCATAAGATATCTGAAATTACTGTTGATCATGAAGAACAAAAACATCGAAAGCAGCGACAGGGCACCGCAGATCACAAGGCTGACCATTGTTGCGATAAGCTTCGCAAGCACCTTCATCCAGCCGACTGCGGGTATCATCAGTTCCAGATACGCCTGCTTGCCGGATAAATCCCTTTCGTACCTGTAAATACTCTCTATAAAAGGATAGGCGCCAATAAATAACGCCAGTATGAAAAACACGACAGTCAGAATCGCAAATGGTGCAGTGACGGAGCCAGTCGGCGCAGCATCGATATTGGCTTGCGCTGTTGAATTCTCTACTAAAAAAAACCCTTCTGAGATTCCTTCATTCCATGAGAACACCCTTATTACAAACAATATGATCGCCTGTACCATTACATAGCCAAGCAGCAGGAATTTGGACGACTTCCATTTCTTAGCCAGTTCATATGCGATAAGTTTTCCTAGCATGCGAATACCTCCCTGTAAAGCTCGTCAAGTGATTTGTTCCTTTCGCTCCTCAATACATCCGTGAGGCCATGGAGCACAATTTTGCCTTCCTTCAGGAAATATGCCTCGTCGAGTATACTCTCGACTTCATTTATAAGATGGCTGGTTATTAGTATAGTGCTTTCCTGGTTGAAGCATTTTACTATCGCTCCGAGTATCTGCTCCCTCGCGACGGGATCGACACCGTTCAGCGGTTCGTCGAGGATGATCAGCCTGGCGTCCCTTGAAAGGGTTAGCGCCAGTGCAAGCTTTTCCTTCATACCCTTCGAAAGGCTCTTGAATTTCATATCTTCCGACAATTTCATGAATTCCAGCAATTCAACAAAGCGTTTCATGTTGAAGTCGGCAAAAAATGCGGCATACGTATCCTTTGCTCCTCTGATCGTCATCCAGTCATACAGGAATTCGCTGTCGGGCAGTAAGGCTACCAGTTCCTTCGAACGATACCCGATCTCTCTGCCGCAGACGGTTATACTGCCGGAAGTGGGGCGCACAAGGCCCGCAGCAAGCTTGAGAAACGTGGTCTTTCCGCTTCCGTTAGGTCCGAGCAGCCCGACGATCTTACCCTGTTCGAGCTGTATACTCACACCGGACAATGCGCTTTTCTTGAAATAATTCTTGATTATATTTTCAGCCTTCAGTGTGATCATTCTCATCTGCCTCCAAAACACTTTCAACATTTTCTATTACTTCTTTTTTTCCCATTCCGAGCTCCCTCATTTCGCCTACATACCTTTTGGTATATTTGTAAGCCTGAGTGGATCGGAGCTTTTTGACCAGTTCCTCACCCTGGGCTATAAAAGTCCCGATACCCCTCTGCGGATATGCCACTCCTTCGCGTTCAAGTTCCATATAGACCCTTTGCACCGTATTGGGATTGACCTTGAAGCTTTCGGCGATTTCCCTGACAGACGGAAGTTTGTCCCCGCCCTTGAGTTTCCCGGCTACTATGTCGGCCTTTATTTTTTCAACGATCTGTAAATAGATCGGGGCGCTGTCATTAAACTTCATAGCATACATTAACCTCCTTGCTATTAAACTAGTGTACTATCAGGGTAATACATCACGATATAGTTGTCAAGTATTAGGATAAAATATTTTGGAAATAAAAAACCACATACACATCGAATGCATGCGGTTTTTGAATAAGACTTCGCCGGGCTTTTCTACCGGCGTATGGCACGTATAATTATAGTATCAGCCACTATTCCTACAGTTTTATCGGGTAAGCCGACAGCCCTAGAAATTGCTTGCCATATTTCCGGCTATCCTCTTGCCCAGTACAGAGCAAATGAGTGAAACTGCCAGTTCACCCGTAACGTTGGCATTATCCAGGATAGGGTTCAGTTCCACGAGTTCCATCGAAAGCAGTTTAGCTCTTGAGGAAATGATCTCCGCCGCCAGATGGGCCTCCCTGTATGTCAGTCCGCCTTTTACGGGCGTTCCTACGCCGGGTGCGTCCGAGGGCGTAACTACGTCGAGGTCGAAGCTGAGATGGAAGCCTTCCGTACCCGCTTCAACTATGTCTATCGCCTTCTGCATAACGGCACGGAGGCCGTACATATCGACATCTTCCATCGTGAAGACCGTGACATGACGCTTCTTCAGGAGCTTTGCCTCTTCGGGATCAAGCGATCTCGCCCCGATGATAACTACCTTCTCAGGATTTATATATTCAACGTCCTGAGGCTTGAAGCCCGCCATTTCAAGCATACCCGTGCCTGTTGCGGCAGCCAGCGACATCCCGTGCAGGTTGCCCGTCAGCGTAGTATGCTCTGTGTTGAAATCCCCATGCGCGTCAAGCCATATGACGCCTATATTGCTGTAGTAACTCTGCACTCCGAGTAATGTACCGGTCGCAATGCAGTGGTCGCCGCCGATCACAAGGGGCATATTGCCTGCTTTCAGGCTTTTGCCGACCATATTGAACAGATCCCTGTTGATCTGGGTTATTTCATTTACATATTTCGGTTCGCCCGAAAAGCTGCGTGTATCCTTGCTCTCGGGTACAGGAACCTCTATGTTGCCAAGATCCCTGTAACGTATTCCCAGATTCTCAATTGCTTTCATCAGCCCCGAATAGCGGATGGCACTCGGGCCCATATCCACGCCTCTCCTGTCAGATCCGAGATCTACCGGGACTCCGATCACATCTATATTCATAATAAACGACCCCCTACCCTATATTATAAACAAAAGAAACGGACATGGATAGAGTAATGAAAAAATGCTATAATCACTTTGGCTAAACTATAGGGATTGGAGATATGGAGGCAGTGAAATCGGGTAAAACAAGTGCTTATAAATTGTTGACCGGGCTTGGCAAACTAAAGTGGAATATTGCAGCAAAAGGCATCGTCGCAGGTGCAGTTGCAGGCTTACTGGCCGTGGCATATCGAGTGCTTATAGAATACGGGGCCCAGACCACCTTAAGAATATATGGCATGCTCCGGCTCCATCCTGTTCTTGTGCTGCCGTGGCTTATCCTGATCACAGGAGTCGGTTTCTTTATTGCATGGATTATAAAACTCGAGCCTATGGCTTCAGGAAGTGGCATCCCACAAGTAAAGGGAGTAATACTCTATGGAATGAAAATGAAGTGGTATACGATCCTCTTTGCAAGATTTGTCGGCGGAGCCCTCGGTGCCTTCAGCGGCCTTTCGCTGGGGCGCGAGGGTCCATCTATCCAGATAGGCGCTGCGGGTGCGCAGATAGTATCGGGTAAGACCTCAAATGAAAGGCTTGAAGAAAACTATCTTATAACGGGCGGCGCGGCTGCAGGACTTTCTGCTGCCTTCAATGCACCGCTTTCCGGTATGGTGTTTGCACTCGAGGAAATACACAGAAGTTTCTCCCCGATGATTCTGATAGCCGCGACAACCGCTTCGCTGACGGCCGATCTGATATCGAAATACTTCCTCGGGCTGAAACCCGTGCTGAACTTTACTACTGTAGCTCAATGGCCGATCTCACTTTATTTCTGGGTTATACCGCTGGGGCTGGCCTCAGGTCTGTCAGGAGTATTGATGAATAAGACTTTATTGGGTTTTCAAAATCTATATGGAAAGTTTCCGGAAAAAACAAGGCCGGCAATCGCGCTTTTGGTCGCTCTGCCTTTCGGTTTGCTCCTGCCCGAGGTTCTCGGAGGCGGTCAGGGACTGATCCGTTTCGCCGAACTGTCCAAAAGCGGTTTAACGTTTATGTTAATACTGCTAGCGGCAAAAATACTGTTCACAAGTACCAGTTTCGGCAGCGGCATTCCGGGAGGCGTTTTCATGCCGATACTGTCTGTCGGAGCATTATCGGGCAGCATCATCGGCATAATAGCAGCAAGGTTCGGGATGCCGGCCCAATTTATTTCCGGCTTTGCCATATGCGCAATGGCTGGAGCGCTTTCAGGTGCAGTCAAGGCGCCGGTCACCAGTATACTGCTCGCCGCCGAAATGACGGGCTCTCTTGTTCATCTGATGCCCGTTGCCGCTTGTTCCTTTATCGCTTTGCTTTTTTCAGACGTCCTGAAAACCTCCCCTCTGTATGAAGAGCTCCTCGAACGTTTCGCAAGCAGGAACGGACACATTGTGGCGGCGGGGCAAAAGGGCGGACTTTTCGAAATCCCCATTGAGTACGGCAGCCAGGCGGCGGATCGTATGATACGCGATATAGTTTGGCCGCAGGGTGTGCTAATAGTCGCGGTAAAACGGGGTGAAAAAGAAATCATCCCCAATGGGAGCATGAAAATACTGCCGGGGGACTATCTCGTGATTTTATCTGCCGACGATTCGGAAAATCATACTTATGACGAGCTTAAAAAGTTGTGTTTTCTTACTCGTACAAGCCAAAGACCTTGTTGACATTCTGAGTGAATATGATGCCGTTTCCGGGTTCGTCAATATTCAACTGCCGCCTGATCGAATTGATAATATTGTCGGTGTTATCATAAGCTGAAAGGATCATAACGATCTCTTTCTCCGGCTCGATATCCATGGAAAACACCTTACTGGTTTCATGAATACCCGAGCCCCTCGCATTGATGATAGTGCCGCCCTTTGAACCGACTTTGGCTGCCACATCGATTACATCCTCAGCTCTCCCTTTTTTAACTATCGCCATAATAAGCTGGTACATTTCATTATTCACCCCCCTTTCTTCATGAGCCTTATCACATCGGTAACCCCTGGTACCCGCTATTCCGTATACATTTGTTGTGAATGCTATGCCATGGTTTGGCTTTTCAAATTGAAGCTTCTTATCAAGCAGATCAATAACGCGGTCCGCCGTTTTCTTGTCAGCCGCCATCAGCACAATTTCTTTCCTTTCATCGTATAACGCAAGGAAATTCAATACGGAGTTGTGTACGGTGCCTTTGCCTAGAAAAACCGTACCGCCCTTGATACCTTGCTCCTTGGCAAAATGCAACACTTTGCTGCCGACGCCCGGATTCACAACTATATAAATCAGTTCAATATCCGATATCATATCATCGCTAAACATTTTTCACAACTCCCTTTGTCCTCGATTTTATCTTGAAAATCAACCCTAATATCTGCAAAGCTATGATCGGCATCAGCGCTACCGTTGCAATTATGCCGAAACCATCGGCCAGTACGCTGGCCTTTTCGACCTGATCGGCAGCTCCCTGTGCAAAGGCCAGTATAAAGGTTGCCGTCATGGGGCCTGATGCTACTCCTCCCGAATCGAAAGCAATTCCAATAAAGAGTTTCGGAACAAGGTACATCATCGCCAGCGAAATCAGATAACCCGGCAGGAGATAGTGCCACAATTTTATTTCCGGAACAAGGATCCTGACCATCGACAACGCAACTGCAAAACCGACGCCGATGGAAAGCGCAATCAGTACGACATTTCGCCTTACGTATCCGCTTGTGACATCCTCTATCTGGTGCGTCAATACATTTACCGCCGGTTCGGCCAATATCGTGACAAAACCAATGATAAATCCGATAACAATAATATAAGTCTTATTGTCCATCGAGGCAATAGTATGCCCGATTATTCTGCCGACATCCATAAATCCTGCATTAACACCGGTTAAAAACAATACGAGACCGATAAATGTATACAGCAATCCGAAAAGACAGCTCCGGATAGCTTTCCTGGATAAGTTGAAGGAAACTTTCTGAGATGCGAGAAAGATAGCCAGAATCGGAAGCAGCGCCAGAACTATTTCCTGAGCCATGACCGGCAGCTCGTGCAAAAATGGACTGATTATCGAAGCAGTCGCTGATTCCTGAGCTCCAATGCCTGATGCTATTTTATCAGCTTTTGAAAAGATGCTCATGAGCATGACCGATATGATTGCGCCTGACGATGCTATGGCCACCAGGCCGAAGCTATCCTTTTCCGAAGCCTTGCTGTCCTTTTTTAACTCCGAAACACCCTTTGCAAGAGCCAAAATAAAGGGAACCGTCAGAGCGCCTGTAGTCGCCCCCGAAGCATCAAAGGAAATGGCCAGAAACTCCTGCGACGTAAACAATGCAAGTACAAAAATAACAAGGTATATGACCGATAAGAGCTTATATAAAGGCGTATTGTAAACAATTCTGATAAGTCCCGCCGATAGAAAAACTGAGATACCGACGGATACGATGATGACAATGCTCCATTTGGTGATTATTCCCGACGTAACAAATTCGATCTGATCGGCGAGTATTTGTAAATCAGGCTCCGCTATCGAAATGAAAAAGCCAAGGACAAGTCCGGCAACAACAACGAACCAGATTTTATTTTTTCTGGTGATATCGGACCCCATCGAATTGCCGATAGGACCGATGCCTATGTCCACTCCAAATAGGAAAATTGTCAATCCGGCTATGATGAAAACAACTCCGATAATAAATCTAAAAAAAACTGGTGCTTCAATAGGCGATATTGTAAAGTTTAATAAAAATACAATAATTGTAATGGGAAGAACCGAACATAGTACCTCCTTGAATTTGGAAAATAATACGTGCAAAAACATCATTCCTTTCTATCAACTTTTAAATTGGTAGGAAGCTTGTTATCACCTCGCTGAACCCGATTTTTCTTACACATGCATATGATTTGCAGATTTAAAAAATTCATTGCCTTGAATACTTCCTGAATTGCCGAGAGAAATAAACAAAATTCGCCCTTGTCCCTGACTGAATACAGGATGAACAACGTTGTTAATATAATTATAACGTATAGTGGGTAAATGCGTCAATGAAACATAAAAACTAGCGGGGCTTTCCCGCTGACTTCATAGCCAGATATGTAACAACCAGCGCTGCGAACAATGCAAGGCTGCCAATCAGCCCGGAAATCTGCCCCGGATAAAGCGGGGAAGTCGCAAAAACCATAATAATCACAGCTACCATCAATATGGTCGTGAACGGGTAACCTGGCGCTTTGAATTTCAGCCTGCCGGGGTTTTCCTCCAGATTCTTCCTCCTGTAGAAGAAATGCGTCACTGATATCGTCAGCCAGTTGAACATTGCCGTAAAGCCGCTTGCACCCGCTAAAATAGCAAAAACCTTTGAAGGAAGGATATAAGACATTATTGCAGTCAGCATAAGAACTAAACTGCTTAAACCGAGGGCATATACAGGGACGCCGTTCCTGTTTTTGACAAGAAACAACTTCGGCGCCTGTTTGTCGATGCTCAACGAGTTGAGTATGCGCGAGGCGCTGTACATGGATGAATTGAGCCCCGAAAGCGAGGCGGTCAGTACAATGAAGTTGAGAATGTCTCCTCCCGAGCTGATTCCGGTTTTGTTTAGTATGGCTACAAATGGGCTGGAATCCGTTGAAACAGTGTTCCATGGAGTCAGGAGAACAATGAAAAGTATTGACAGGCAATAAATAATGATGACCGAAAAAGTAATGGTATAAATGGCCGGAGGCGCATCCTTTCCGGGATCTTCAGCCTCGGCTATGGATAATCCAATGATTCCCGTACCTGTAAATGAAAACAGGACCATTATCAGTGAGGCCAGCACGCCTTTTATCCCTTTCGGAAAAAAATCGCCCAATGATCCGAAAATATTCGAGAATTTGATTGAACCCAATGTGACGACCCCTGTGACCAAAAGCAGGCCAAACAAAATAAACAATACGAGTGCAATAACCTTGACCGAAGCAAGCCAGCTTTCTATCATGCTCAGGCCCCTTTTGTCGGCCAGGTTGACGACAGTCATCAGCGCGGCATATACCAAACAAAAAATCCACATAGGTGTACGTGGAAGCCAAAGTTTTGTAAAAATAGCGGCTGCAGCCACTTCGCTCGCCATTCCGAGCACGCCGCTGGTCCAGAACATCCACCCGTTGACGAAACCCATCCATGGGCCGAAGATCTCCGAAGCATGCACTCTGAACGAGCCCGGAGCAGGGTTGGCGATGGTCATTTCCGTAATGAACATTACTTCGAAAAGCATTATCAGTCCCCCGAACGCGTAGGATAGCACCGCAGCCGGTCCGGCGAGCGATATGACGTTGCCGCTGCCCAAAAAAATTCCTGAACCTATGATATTGCCAAGCGCCATGGCTATCAGGTGGTTCCTGCTGAAGCCCTTAGCTTTTGTACCCGATCCGGCTTTTGCGATCTTGTTGCCTGCTGTGCCGGTGTTGCCTTTTCTTCTAGCATTATCGCTTATGATCGCTATACACCCCTTTGCTGATATTGTTTCAATATCAGCAAAGGAATATGACGGATCATTCATTCAGTCTTATCCTTTCGATTATGGATTCTCTGCCGAGATTGTTTTTCACGGTAAATGTGATAACGGCCTGTATCAGCGTATATGTGACGAGTATGAACAGTATCGGCCATATGGGAAAGACATACTCCGCATAGGTAGCCTCCTGGCTGAACAATTTGAAAAAGCCATAGCCGAGCGTGGTTCCCGCAAGCACCGATATAAGCGCGCTTATCACGCTTAAATACGCCCCTTCCAGCTGGAGCATCCTGCCGAGCTGCCTGTTCGAAAGCCCAACGGCCTGAAGCATACCGATCTCCCTTTTCCTTGAAAGGATGCCCGTAATCATGGTATTCATAAGGTTCAGTATGCCTATAAGCCCTATTATGCCGGCCAGGCTGAGCGCAGCTAAACGGATTCCGGATATTTGCCTTTCAAAGGTTTCATTTGTCTCTTTCTGTGAAACATAGGTAATACCCGTGTTATTATCGGCTATGCTTTCCAATGTACTTTCAACAGCG
>JAEYOM010000129.1 GCA_023411715.1 Bacillota bacterium
GCTAATGGGGGCACACCATATAAGGTCAGGGCACACAACACATAAGGTCAGGGGACACACCTTCAAATGCCGTTGCAAGGAATGTCCCCAATAGATGCCAATGCAAGGAATGTCCCCAATAGATGCCGTTGCAAGGAATGTCCCCAATAGATGCTAATGCAAGGAATGACCCAATAGATACCATTGCAAGGAATGTCCACTTTTGACGCTAAAGCAATATAAGAAGGGAGGCAGATCATCGGTGAAAAAAGTCATGTTTGTTTACAACCCGCTTTCGGGGAACAGGAACGTTCCAAAGAAGCTCGATTATATAATAAGCAGATTTCAGGAAAACGGTGAACTGATGGTACCTTTCAGGACAGACGGCAAAAATGGCGACAGGCTCCATGAAATACTCCTGACGGGCGAGTATTCGTCCGTGGTAGTATCAGGTGGAGACGGAACAGTCAATATGATTGCAAGCATACTGCTGTCGGCAGGTTTGGATCTTCCCGTTGGCATCATTCCAGCCGGTACCTGTAACGATTTCGCCAGGAGCCTTAATATTCCGTCCGACATCAATAAATGCATCGATATTATTTTGGGTGATAAAGTCGCCAGTATAGACGCCGGGCTGATCAATAATGAAAAATATTGCCTGAATACCTGTGCTGGCGGTAATTTTGTCGATGTGTCATACAATACCAACGGTGAATTCAAAAGAAACTTCGGACCTCTTGCATATTACCTTACGGCATTGAGCGAGGTCACGAACCTGAAACCGGTAAGACTCAAGCTCACTACCGACGATGAGGCGGTCGAAGGCGATTTTCTGCTGTTCCTGATATTGAACGGCAGACATGCGGCTGGTTTTTCGAATCTCGTTGGCGAGGCCGATCTTTCCGACGGCTATATGGATATCCTGTTACTTAAAAATTGCCTGCACATAGAGCTCGCGGGGCTTGCTTTCAAGGTTCTTAACAACGATTTTGTTAACGACAGGAATGTAAGATGGCTCAGGACGAAAAAATGCTTAATCGAAGGCGATACAGGTTTCAATCTCAGTATAGACGGAGAAAAGTGGAAAGGACTTCCAATCTCGGTCGAATTCATTCATCAGATATTAAAAGTCTACGTCCGGTAAATTCAAACCCTTCAACCATCTTCTTTTTGTAATAATAACCCCATTCGGACATATATTTATATTGTGAATCTGAAAAGAGGACACACATATACTTTTTTCAGTGCACTCTTTTCATGGTCATGCTCTGCTGACAGCGATTTTGCTTAAGCAGGTTAACTGATAAATGCAGGATTCAGTGCATTATCAATAGATTAAGGGGGGTTAGCGGGTGGAAAAATACAGCATATATCAGCAGATCGCTGAGAGGACGCAGGGGGATATTTATATTGGTGTTGTCGGTCCTGTCAGAACAGGAAAATCTACCTTGATAAAAAGGTTTATGGACTTGTTGGTAATACCGAACATAGAGAATGTTTACAGCCGTGAAAGAGCGAAGGATGAACTGCCGCAAAGTGCTACCGGTCGTACTATAATGACGACGGAGCCGAAATTCGTGCCGAATGAAGCGGTCGAGATCACACTGGACGAAGCTCTGAAGCTCAAAGTAAGGCTGGTCGACTGTGTCGGCTATCTGGTAAAGGGTGCGCTGGGTTATCTTGAAAACAACTCCCCCAGGATGGTTTCAACACCGTGGTTCGATTATCAGATACCCTTTGAGCAGGCTGCCGAGATGGGTACGAGAAAGGTAATAAACGATCATTCCACCATAGGCCTCGTAGTAACGACCGACGGTACAATTACGGATATCGCCCGGGAGGACTATGTCGAAGCTGAGAAGAGAGTCATTGGCGAACTCAAGGCAATCAATAAACCATTCATAATTGTATTGAATTCGGTCATCCCGCACGATCCCGAGACAGAAGCTCTGAGGCAGGAGCTCGAAGAAAAATATGAAGTCCCCGTAGTCAGCGTCAACTGCGCTCAGATGAGGAATGAAGAGCTTTCCGCAATAATGGAGAGGATACTTTATGAATTCCCTATCTGTGAGATCGGGATCAATATACCAAGGTGGGTCGAGGCGCTCGAACAGGATCACTGGCTCAGGATCGACATGCTTCAGGCTATCAGGGACACCTTCACGGGGGTTCGCAAAATACGCGAGGCAAAGGATTCGATGACCCGGTTTGCCGACTACGATTTCATCAACAGGGCCAACCTGGTGGAGATCAATGCGGGCGTCGGCAATATACTGCTCGGTATCGAGACGCCTGAAAACCTGTTCTACCAGGTGCTCAGCGATACGACAGGACTCCAGATAGAGGGCGAGCATAGATTGATCGGGCTTATGAAGGACCTTGCGAGGGTCAAGCGCGAGTACGAGAGAGTGGAATTTGCTCTGCACGAAGTCAAGGTCAAGGGCTACGGTGTGGTGACGCCGCAAATGGGCGAGATGACCTTAGACGAGCCTGAAATTATCAAGCAGGGCAACCGCTTCGGAGTCAAGCTGAGGGCGAGCGCCCCGTCGATACATATGATCCGTGCCGATATCGAGACTGAGATAGCGCCTCTTGTCGGTACCGAAAAGCAGTCCGAGGAACTTGTGAATTACCTGCTCAAGGAATTCGAAAGCGAACCGGGCAAGATATGGGAGTCCAATATATTCGGAAAATCGCTGCACGAACTCGTAAGCGAGGGCTTGCACAACAAACTTAACAGGATGCCGGAGGACGCGCAGCTCAAGCTCCAGGAGACGCTGCAGAGGATCATCAACGAGGGCAGCGGCGGGTTGATATGCATAATACTGTAAAAGTGGTCTGGAAAAATTGGTAGAATGGGGCCGGTAAAATGGAACGCCGGATCTCGTTGGGATATTTTATATAACATGATGTTTTTTGGGGCAGTCAGCCGCTTTAGCTGGCTGCCTTTGCTGTAGACGGCTATTTTCCGCCTGGCAATATTAATGAAACCGCAATTAAAGCACCAGTAGTTCCGGGCGGACGCGGCAAAGGGGTATGAATGGAGGCAGATTATGATATATACAGGTTTTCATAAAGGCTGTTACATATCTTTAGTCAATCGTAATATGGATTTCCTTGCCAAGGCTTCGGGCGATTTTAGTGACAAAATCCAGTGAAGGATTGTAGGCGCCGCTTTCGAACCGGGATATGTTGGATTTTTGTGTGCCGACACGCAAGGCAAGTTCTTCCTGAGTAATATTAAGTTTATTCCGGGCATCAATGATTTGTGCGATTAGCTCATACCGAGGTCTTAATTTTTCGTATTCTACCTTGAATTCCTTATCTTTCACCAACCTTGCTTTAATATCTTCGAATTTCACTCCAGCTTTACTCATCTAGACACCTTCTTTCATAATCCAATTTATAGCTTAATGCTTTTTCAAGCTCTCGTTCGGGTGCTTTATTGGTTTTCTTTACGAAGCCGTGCGGCAGTACAAAGGTATTTTTTCGTATTGAAAGTAAAATATTCTCGTAATATCGGATGAAAACTTCACCCGCAACTCAAACAATCCCTTGTAACGCTCGCCCTTGAGCGCAGTCGAAAAGGGCGAGCGGATATTGATGCCCAGCTTCTTAAGCAGCAATATATCGCTATATGCTTTGGCGCGCAGCTTTGGATTGAGTGATAGTAAAAAATCTTCAACAGGGATTTCACCATTTTCCTTTTGGTAGAATTCTATTTCCCAATCCAATCTACCGCCTCCATTAATATTGTATGCCTTCTATGTCAACTATGTTATCATATACGATAACATGTGTCAATGAATATTCATACGTGTCGGCTTCTTTACTTGCCGGCGATTATTTCAATCCCCCTCTTTCCCGATTTCCAGGTTATATGCTATACTAATCAGGGTAATTATAGGAAATGATATACTCGATTGAAGATATATGATTTTTTGGAGGTTGTTATGAACAGCAGAGCTTTGTACGATTTCTGGAGGAACAGCGATTACTTTGACAATAACACAAAGAAAGAGCTTGATCAGATAAGGGACAACCCTGACGAAATAGAAGAACGCTTTTACAGGGACCTGGAATTTGGCACGGGCGGCTTGAGAGGCATCATTGGGGCGGGTACCAACCGCATGAACATATATACGGTTAGAAAGGCATCGCAGGGCTTTGCAAACTATCTGAATAAAAACGTTAAGGATGCCGGAGAACGCGGCGTTGCCATAGCATACGACTCGAGGCGCATGTCCCCGCAGTTTGCTGCGGAGGCAGCGGGTATATTTGCCGCTAACGGCATAAAGGCTTACCTCTTCGACGAGCTTCGACCGACGCCTGAGCTTTCCTTTGCGGTAAGGCATCTCAAGGCGGCTGCGGGCGTAATGGTCACTGCAAGTCACAATCCCAAGCAGTATAACGGCTACAAGGCATACGGCGAAGACGGCGCCCAGCTGTCGCTTGACGGCTCGGAGGCCGTATTCAGCGAGATCGAGGGGATTGCTGACATTACTTCTGTGAAGCCTATGCCCGAGGAGGAAGCTGTCAAGAAAGGCCTTCTTACAAGAATAGGTAAAGAAGTGGATGACGCCTACATAAACAGCCTGAAAACGCTGGTTGTAGACCCATCCGTGGTTGCGAAAGCCGCAGATACCATGAAGATCGTTTATACTCCGCTGCATGGCACGGGAAACAAGCCGGTCAGAAGGATATTGAAGGAAACAGGCTTTAAAAATGTTCTCGTCGTGCCGGAACAGGAGCTGCCAGACCCGGAATTCAGCACCGTCAAATCCCCGAATCCAGAGGAGAGGGATGCTTTAAAGCTCGCGATCGAACTTGCGAGAAAAGAGGATGTGGATTTGATCATAGGCACCGATCCCGACGGCGACAGGGTCGGTGTAGTAGTGAGAAGCTCTTCGGGAGAATACATGGTACTTACCGGCAACCAGACAGGATGCCTGCTCCTGGAATATATCCTTTCTCAGAAAAAGGCTAAAGGCACCCTGCCGGCAAACGGATTCGTCGTCAAGACCGTAGTTACAAGCGAGTTGGCCCGAAGGATCACAGAATACTATGATATAGAACTTATTGAAGTGCTGACGGGCTTTAAATTTATCGGTGAAAAAATAAAGGAACTCGATGAAACAGGAAAGAAAAAGTATTTGTTCGGCTTTGAGGAAAGCTACGGCTACCTGGCCGGAACATTTGCGCGCGACAAGGACGCCGTTGTTGCAAGCATGCTTATAGGCGAAATGGCGGCTTATTACAGAAACCGAGGTATGTCGCTCTATGAGGGGCTGCTTGAGTTGTTTGCGAAATACGGTTATTTCATCGAAGGCATGACTTCGTTTACGCTCGAAGGCAAGGAAGGCATCGAGAAAATCAACGGCGCCATGGATTTCCTGAGATCGGGCAAATCGTCCGCATTCTCCGGCTGCAAGGTCAGGGCTGTCAGGGATTATGAGCAAAAAGAAGTGACGGAGATCTTAACGGGTAAAAAGAGACCGCTCGATCTTCCTGCCTCAAACGTACTCTATTATGAATTGGTGGACGGCTCCTGGTTTTGCATACGGCCATCCGGCACAGAACCAAAGATCAAGATATATTACGGGGTTTCCGAAGCTTCGATGGATAAATGCGGGGATAAGCTCGAAAAAATCAAGGAAAATGTAATCGGGGAGATCAATAAACTCCTGCATTAAATATCAGAAGAAGCAGCCCTCCCGTGCCGACGTTATCAATACATGCTATTCGTCAATAATTGGGGGGCTCGGGATAACAGAGCATCACAAAGTATCACAAAGTATCACAAAGTATTTAAAAGGTTTCTTGAGGCTCAGACTGCCTTCACGAAACCTTTTTGTTCGCGTCCTTATTTCTGCTTGCGTCCTTACTTATGTAGAACGATTTCAGTTCAGCATTCACACGGTTGCATGGAACGTCTGCTTCAAAGCCTTCCTGGGCCGAACAGCGCTTATATAATTCATAATCGGCCGCCGCGCAAACATGGCAGGGCTTCGACCCTGCAGCCAAACCGTTTTCAAGGCCTTCAAGCACTTCGAAATCATAGATGCCCGCCTGACTTAGTGCCGAATGCAGATTTTTAAAATATTTTTTCGAAGGAAGCCTTTTAAAATGGCTGCAGGTCTCTTTAAAGTACCACGGCGTGCGAAGGTTGTCCGAATCCTCCTTTTCCGTAGGTTCATTATATAAGATTCCGGGAAGTGAAGGGCTGCATCTTATATACGTTCCTACGCCGCATTTCAGGCAATGCCTGTGGCACCCTGTCCTGACAAGATTCGAACAGAATACGCAGTTTATATAATTTTCATCGATGTGCCTTTCGTAAAGCTTGTTTTTGAAGTATCTTACGAAATGCCAGACATACTTGAAATCTCCGGTCAATATGTCAGAGTTCAGTATCAAACCTATAACTCCTCTTAAACGCCTGTAAAGATATAAGGGCAGCTCCGGCATATCGGCATCCGGAATATGTATAGCAAACGATTTGATCATACCGACTCCTTACCTTAATTTTTTATATATATTCTACCATAATATGTAATGGATAACATTTATTACCCAAAAACTAATTGGATGATCCATGTCTTCAATGTGGACGCGGCAAATATATTGCTTTTTTAATCCATTTTGAGAAAAACAGGAAGGAAATCAGTTTATTATGTCGAATATGTATTTGTTACTAATGACAATACCTTGGAGGGTAAGATGCGCAGGGTAAATATCGACTCGGTACAGTACGGTGTAAAACTTGCCCGCACGATATTCAGTTCGGATGGCGGGGTATTGCTTGCGCAGGGAGTAGAACTCAGGGAAAGCTACATAGACCGTCTGAAAAATCATGGGATCAGCGAAGTATATCTGGAGGATGACATTTCAGAGAACATAGTCGTCAGTGACGTAATAAGAGACCAAACGCGAAATGAAGCTGTCGTACTCGTCAAAAAGCTGATGTCGAATTATCAGTTCACCGAATCAGTCGATGTCGAAGAAGTCAAAAAAACCGTAAATAAAATACTTGATGAACTTTTGGGAAATGATGATATTCTTTATAACCTTTCGGAAATAAAATCCGTTGACGATTACACCTTTGAGCACTCGGTAAACGTGTGCATACTTTCGCTTATTACGGGTATAGGGCTTGGGTTTGACACATCCAGACTGAGGGAACTGGGTACCGGCGCCATGCTGCACGATATCGGCAAGCTCTGCATTCCGAGTGAGATTCTAAAGAAGCCCTCGCAGCTGACAGTTGAGGAATTTGAAGAGATCAAGAAACATACGATACTCGGCTACGAGCTTCTTAAAAAAAGCGGGAGAGTAAGCCTGGCTTCCGCATATATTGCGTTCGGCCACCACGAAAGGTATGACGGCAGCGGATACCCTTTACAGCTCAAAAACGAAAATATCCAGATATATGCGAGGATTGCGGCTGTCGCGGATGTATACGACGCTCTGACCTCGGATCGCGTTTACAGAAAAAGGCTAAGACCCAATGAGGTTTTCGAATATATCACTTCTCTTGGGGTCCATCATTTCGATCCCAAAGTCATAGAAAGCTTCGTAAAATATGTCACGGTTTATCCCGTCGGAACGGGCGTACTTCTTAACACCAGGGAGAGGGGCATTGTCGTGAGGGACAACAGGAGCCGTCCGACCAGGCCTGTGATACGCATCGTATACGATGAAAGGATGAATAGGCAGTCTACCTCCGGGGATCTGGATCTTTCCGAGCAGACTAATATTTTCATTGTGGACGGTTGTGAGGTATAATGTAAGGGGACACGCCTTCAGCTACCCTTGCAAGGAATGTCCCCTATTGACGCTAAAGCAGCGGGACACGCCTCAGCAGGAAGCAAGGCTTTGTGGCCGAGGAATGTCCCCTATTGACGCTAAAGCAGTCTATGATGGAGGTACTTAGGCTATGTCCGATCCACAAATATCCGTTCGGGATTTTGTACACCTGCACGTTCATACCGAATACAGCCTGCTCGACGGAGCCAACAGGATACCGGCCCTGATAGAACGCGCCGTTGAGTTCGGCATGAAGAGCATGGCTATCACGGACCACGGTGTTATGTACGGAGTCATCGAATTTTACAAGACTGCAATAAAAAACGGCATTAAGCCCATACTTGGCTGCGAGGTCTATACGGCCAGGCGCACGCGCTTCGACAAACAGCCCGGGATCGACGCCGACCAGGGTCACCTCGTGCTGCTGGCCAAAAACAACGACGGCTACAAAAACCTGATGAAGATTGTTTCCGCCGGCTTTACGGAAGGCTTTTACTATAAGCCGCGCATCGATACGGATATACTCAGGCAATACTCCGACGGAATTATCGCGCTGAGCGCATGCCTTTCGGGAGATATACCCACAGCTATCCTTGAAGGCGATCATAAAAAGGCCAGGCAAAAAGCCTTGGAATTCAATGAGATATTCGGCCAGGGCAATTTCTACCTGGAGCTTCAGAGTAATGGCATGCAAGACCAGAATCTCGTTAATCAGAGTCTCATCAAACTATCAAAGGAAACGGGGATACCGCTCGTTGCGACAAATGACGCCCATTATCTCAGGCGCGAGGATTCGAAGGCCCACGAAGTCCTGCTCTGTATCCAGACAGGCAAGAAAATGACAGACGAAGACCGCATGAAGTTCAATTCGGACGAGCTTTATGTAAAATCGCAGGAGGAAATGGCCTCCGCATTCAGAAACATACCCGAAGCAGTGGAGAATACCGCCAGGATAGCGGATATGTGCAATGTAGAAATCGAATTCAACAAACTTCATCTGCCTGAATTCGCCGTTCCCGAGGGAAAGGATCCGTTCGATTATCTTCACAGCCTCTGTAACGAAGGCCTCCAACGGATATATGGGGATGACGCTTCAAAACCGGTATATACGGAAAGGCTTGAATACGAACTGCAGATCATCAGACAAATGGGCTACGTAGATTATTTCCTGATCGTCTGGGATTTCATCAAATATTCGAAGGACAACGGAATAATGGTAGGTCCCGGCAGAGGTTCCGCAGCGGGCAGCCTTACGGCATATTGCCTTGGCATAACCAGCATTGACCCCATTAAATACAACCTGCTCTTCGAAAGATTCCTGAATCCGGAAAGAGTTACCATGCCGGATATAGACATAGATTTCTGCTATGTGCGAAGGCCGGAGGTCATCGATTACGTAGTGCGCAAATACGGCGCGGATAGGGTGGCGCAGATAATCACCTTCGGAACTATGGCGGCACGCGCTGCCATAAGGGATGTCGGGAGGGCATTGGATATTCCTTACGGAGAAGTCGATATTATTGCCAAAATGATACCGATGCAGCCCGGAATGAATATCAGCAAAGCTCTCGAGCTCAACCCCGAGCTTAAAATAAAATACGAGGATGATGTGAAAGCGGCGGAGCTGATCGATACCGCGCTACTGCTGGAGGGGATGCCACGCCATGCAAGCACGCATGCTGCGGGAGTTTTGATCTCAAAGGATCCTGTCACTGAATATGTTCCGCTGCAGAAAAACGACGAGAGTGTAACGACACAGTTCCCAATGGGGACGCTCGAGGAGCTCGGACTCTTGAAAATGGACTTTCTGGGCCTCAGGACTCTTACTGTCATACGAGACGCCAAGGATCTCATATTTAAAGACCATGGTATCAGGATTGATATGGACAAGCTTGACATGGATGATCCTGATGTATACAAGATGATAGGCGAGGGCAGGACGACCGGCATATTCCAGCTCGAAAGCGCGGGTATGACGCAGTTCATGAAGGACCTGCAGCCATCCTCTCTCGAGGACATCATAGCCGGAATTTCACTTTACAGGCCCGGACCGATGGATTCGATACCCAAATATATAAAGAACAAGAACAACCCCGGTGAAATAACCTACGAGCATCCGATGCTGGAGGGCATACTTGACGTAACATACGGCTGCATGGTCTATCAGGAGCAGGTAATGCAGATAGTCCGAGAACTGGCTGGCTACTCCTACGGCCGTTCCGACCTGGTGAGGCGCGCCATGGCGAAGAAGAAGCATGACGTAATGCTCAAGGAGCGCGAGAATTTCATACACGGCATAGTCGACGAAAGCGGAAATATAACGGTCAAAGGCGCAGTGAGAAACGGCGTGGATGAAAAAACCGCAAGCCGCATATTCGACCAGATGATCGATTTCGCAAGCTATGCATTCAACAAGTCCCACGCAGCCGCATATGCTATAGTAGCATATCAAACGGCATGGCTCAGGCATTACTATCCTGTGGAATTTATGGCGGCGACGCTGAACAGTTTCCTCGGCAGCGGCGAAAGGGTATCGCACTATGTTCACGAATGCAAACAGATGGGCATAGAAGTGCTGCCGCCCGACGTAAATGAAAGCGACGTAATGTTTACGGTCGTCAACGGTAAGATCAGATTTGGAATGGCTGCCGTAAAGAATGTCGGTGAAAACGCCGTAGGCGAACTGATAATGGATAGGATCGAGAAGGGATTGTTTAAAGGCTTCGGAGATTTCTGCGAAAGGATCGGGCCCAGAGATTTCAACAAGAGATGTGTCGAAAGCCTGATAAAATGCGGCGCTTTTGATTCCTTCGGCGTGTACAGGTCAAAATTGATGGCTGTCTATGAGAAGCTTCTGGAAGGCGCGCAGCAGAGCAGGAAAAGCAAGGTGGACGGACAGCTTTCGCTATTTGAGATACCGGGCGATCTGAAGGACATTGCGCCGGAAGAAAGCTACCCCGAACTTAACGAGTTTACCCCAAGGATGCTCCTCGCCATGGAAAAGGAAATGCTCGGACTGTACGTTTCCGGCCATCCGCTGCAGGAATTTGAGAAAGAGATAGAGGAGCAGGTCACTCTATACAGTTATGACCTCGGGGATACGTCTGCCGAAGGTATGGATACCTCCGAAGGCGGTATGGCGCAAGGGGATAAAAACCTGGCGGACGGTATGCTTGTCACTGTTGGAGGAATTATTACCGAAAAGAAGACAAAGACGACAAAAAGCAACAACCTGATGGCATTCATTACACTGGAGGACCTTTTCGGAAGCATGGAGATCATCGTTTTCCCGACCATACTTACAAGGTATTCGGCTCTGCTTGCCAATGAAAACGCCGTGTTCATAGACGGCAGGATAAGTATAAAGGAGGAAGAGCAGCCCAAGATCATATGCGATTCCGTCAGGCCCATCAGGAAAATGGAGTCTGTCACTGCGGATCCCGGCAGCAACGGAAGGGCTCAGCAGTATAAAAGGACGCCGCCGCAGTATGGCACGTCAAAGTATGACGGTAATCTGCAGGCTGACGGAAAGGAACGATCCGACAAAATATACGTCAAAACGGAAGAACCGTTAGACAGTGCTGTCATGAAGTCGACTGTATCACTCATCAAATATTTCAGCGGCAATACTCCGATTTGTTTCTGCAGCCCAAATGACGTGGGAAATATTACCAAAACAAAAATGGAGGAATATCGTGTTGACTTGTGTGAAACACTGCATAGGGAGCTGATCGAGCGATTTGGGGAAGAAAATGTGAAGATTGTAGCAAAGTATAGATAAATAGAGGCTTTTAACCGTTTTAGGGACAAATTGTGTTGATTTTTCAGATGAAATAATATATAGTTATTGCGAGGTGGTTTGATTGGATTGTGAGCTGGATAAGATACTCGGAGAATACGTAGTTATAAAGGCTGAAGAGAACGGAGTAAATGTTATTGGTCTTACCAGGGGAAAGGACACCAAGTTCCATCATACGGAAAAACTTGACAAGGGCGAGGTATTGCTGGCACAGTTCACGGAGAACACTTCTGCAATAAAGATCAGGGGAAAATCAAGAATACTAAGTCGCCACGGCGAAATATTATCCGGTGAATAGTCCAAAAAGGGGCGTGTTAAAATGTGGACAGTCGTATACATGGCTCAGAGTAAGGAGATAGCGACAGCGCTGCAGGAACTGCTTACTAAAGAAGGAATTCTTGTCAAGTTAAGACCGATCAGTAAAAACCACGACAATAACGACAACTATTTTGAAGTACTGGTGCCGGAGGCCGAGGTAGAGGAAGCTCATAGCGTGATTATCGAAAAAGGCTACTGATGAGATAAAATCATTTGAAAATACCGCAGGTTAATCCCGTGCCCATTAAAAAAGCACGGGCTTAATATTTTTTAGGATATAATTTGGAGAACAGACAATGGTAGTATCAGATACGTATATTACAGTTAGATATGCAGAAACAGATCGGATGGGGGTCGTACATCACTCGAACTATGCAGTCTGGTTCGAGGCCGGAAGGACGGATTACATAAGGAAGCTGGGACTGCCATATTCCAAAATAGAGGAAAGCGGGGCCATGCTGCCGCTTATCGAGCTGAACTGCAGGTTTAAAGGTTTTACCAGATATGAGGATGAGATAATCATCAGGACAAATATCAAGGAATACACAGGCACAAGGCTGTTGTTCCACTATGAAATCGTTAAGGCGGGCAGCGACAAGGTGATAACTGAAGGTGAAACGATGCATTGCTGGACGGACAGTAAACTTAAGCCTGTCAATCTTAAAAAGTTCAGGCCTGAAATCTATGAGCTTATCGAAAAAGCAGCCCTGGAGTAACAGCAGGTGAGTTTTTATTTTATTGACTACCGAGACTGCTGTACAGCATAATACCGACAATTGATTTATCAATTACGGCTTAATGGAGCTTATGTTCTGACGCAATAAGCTTTTATGTGCCGGTGATTTTAATAAGCAGCATTGCAACATATAGTTTTTATATGGTAAACTATAGAATATTACTACGCAGGTGGTGAGTTATGAACTTCCCGAACATCCCGAACATTCTGACAATATTGCGTTTTGTACTTATCCCGGTATTTGCGGGTTGTCTCAGTACCCGTCATTATATAACTGCAGTTATTATTTTCCTTGCGGGCGGGCTTACCGACGTACTTGACGGATATATTGCCAGAAAATTCAATATGGTGACATCGTGGGGGAAAATAGCGGATCCCTTGGCGGATAAGCTTATGCAGCTTACAGCCATGGTGATTTTATCTATAGTTTTGAAGCTTGTTCCGATCGAGCTTATTGCGATCGTACTCGCGAAGGAAATCTTCATGGGCATCGGGGCATTGATCCTTTACAAGCAGTTCAATTATGTGGTATCGGCCAATTGGTATGGCAAAGTTACTACTGTGGTCTTTTACCTTGCTATCGTAATGATGCTGTTTAATGAGCCTTTCGGCCGGTGGACGGTTTTCGGGGTGCCTTTCAACCTTCTTTTCTTCATACTTGCGGTAATAATGGCGCTATTTGCATTTATCATGTACATCAGGGCCTACGCGAAGATAAGGCAGCAGAATGAAAACGAAGGATAGCGGAAAGGTTATATGTTTGGGTATATAGTTCCGGAAAAGCCGGAGATGAAGATAAAAGAGTATGAGCTTTTCAGAGCTTACTACTGCGGTGTTTGCAGATCGATAGGCCAGAGGCACGGCCAGCTTCCAAGAATGTCGCTGAACTATGATTCGGCGTTTCTGGCGGTTTTACTGTCCGCTGTGGGCAATGAGCAGGTAAAAGCCCTAAGAAAGCGTTGTGTCGCACATCCTGTTGAGAAACGGCATATCGTCTTTGACAGCAGCATTGTTGACTACGCCTCAGACATTAACATATTACTGGCGTATTATAACCTGGAAGATAAAAAGCGGGATGACGGCAGTTTTGTTCCCAAGGCTGCCTTGCTGCTTTTGAGCAGGACATTTAAAAAGCTGAGGAAACAATATGCGAAAAAATGCTCCGTCATGGAGGAAAGGCTGAAAGACCTGATTCTGCTGGAAAAGGCGGAATGCGCTTCGATGGATAAGGCTGCAGAGCCGTTTGCGAAGCTTATGGAAGAAGTTACGGCATATGATGCGCTCTGTACCGACGAGAAGCATGAAAAGGCCCTGAGATGGATAGGTTACAACATGGGGAAATGGATATACCTTCTGGATGCATATGACGATCTGGAAAAAGATATAAGCAGCGGAAGCTACAACCCTTTGATTTACCAGTATAAATACAGTCAGCAGGATATTGGCAAATTCAAACAGGATATACGCGACAGGGTGGAATTCAACCTGACGTATTCGCTTAACGAAATATCCAGGGCGTTTGAATTGCTTGACCCGAAAATAAATAAAGGAATACTTGAGAACATAATATATATGGGAATGCGCAGAAAAACAGAAAATATTCTTGGGATAGGGAGTTGTAATAAAGTTGAATAATCCGTATGAGGTTCTTGGAATAAAAGAAGGCGCAAACGAAGACGAAATAAAGAAAGCATACAGGGAACTGGTCAAGAAATATCATCCGGACCAGTATCAGGACAATCCCCTGTCAAAGCTGGCTGAAGAGAAACTGAGAGAGATCAACGAAGCGTACGACTATCTGATGAAGAATTCTGCGCCGAGACAGGAAACGACTTACAGCAGAAATACAGGCGGTAATAATTGGAATAGCCAGAGCGGCAATGACTTTCTCAACCAGGTGAAAAATCATATCAATACCGGAAATGTAAAGCTTGCTGAGGATATGCTCGACAGCAGCGGAAACCGCAATGCACAGTGGTATTATCTGAAAGGCTTGATTTTTATGCGTAGGGGCTGGTATGATGAGGCCTATAACCACATCCAGAGAGCTGTGAATATGGATCCGTCCAATTATGAATACAGAAGTGCTCTCAACAGAATGAACACTTCAAACAATGCATACAGGACAAATTCATTCAACAGGGGTTACAGCAGGCAAAACCCCGATCTCTGCTCGATCTGCCAGTGCCTGTGGTGTTCGGATTGCTGCTGTGAAATGTCGGGCGGCGATTTGATAAGCTGCTGTTGACGCCTTGGAGGACATTCATGAGTGAACGTTCCGGAAAAACTAAAAAAATAGCACTCAACGGAATATTGGGAGCAGTTGCCGTAATATGCCTGCTGCTGGCGGTCCTCATGCCGACGGGCAGGATCTCGTTTTACGCATTGAGCTCCTTTTTTGTTGCGGTTTCGATAATAGAAAGCGGAGCTAGGGCAGGCTGGCTGTTTTATGTCGCCACGAGCCTTCTGGCTTTGATTATCGTACCCGATAAGCTGGGGATTGTTCCATATGCCATTTTTTTCGGATTGTACGGTATAATTAAATTTTACATTGAAAAACTTGACCGCATAGTATTAGAATATATCCTGAAATTCGCATTTTTCAATGTGTGTATGGGTATTGCGATCTGGGCTGTAAGAGACCTGTTAGGTTTCGCTGTTTCGTCGAAGCTGCCATGGTGGCTCCTTATAATTGCACTCGAGATCGTGTTTTTCGTATACGATTACGTCTATACGTTATTTGTAGGGTATTACAGGGATAAGCTGCGGCCGAAGCTGAAGCTGGTCTAGGTCATATAACCGGATCGGGGTGATGCGGCCGGGAAAGCACAGGTTATAGTTCGATACCCTTCAGGAAGGCAGCTGATATTTTGTGGATGATAGAGCTTTACGAACACTGGAATTCGATAAAATAAAAAGCAAGCTTGTGGGATTGTGCGCTTCGGAGCTCGGGAGAGAGATCGCCGAAGAGCTTACGCCCAGAAGCGAACTGTCCGCTGTTTCCGGCATGCTGAAGGAAACATCCGACGCTGCCGATTTCATACTCAGAAGGGGAAGTCCTCCTTTAGGCGGACTGCATGATATCAGGGGCAGTCTTAAGAGAGTGGAGATCGGATCCGTGCTGAACCCCGGCGAATTGCTGAGGATAGCCGATACGCTGCGCGCTGCGCGCAACATGAAAAATTATTCATCGATAGTCGATGCGAAGGGCTCAGAAGAATCAAACAGTATAAGCGGTCTGATAGCTTCACTGGTGCCCGACAGGCGGCTCGAGGACAAGATCGGTATAGCGATAGTAAGTGAAGAGGAAATATCGGATGGCGCCAGCACGTCCTTATCCAATATCCGGAGGCAGATCAAGGAGCAGCAGAATTCAATAAGGGAAAAACTCAACAGCATGATGCACTCCTCGAAATATCAGAAGCTCATGCAGGAATCCATAGTAACGATCCGCGGGGATCGTTATGTCATTCCGGTCAAGGCGGAATGCAAGAGTGAAGTGCCCGGACTTGTGCACGATTCTTCAGCGAGCGGTGCCACCATATATGTCGAACCGATGGCTGTAGTTGAGGCAAACAACAGCATCAAACAACTGAAGAACAAGGAACAGATAGAGATAGAGCGCATCCTCCATGAGCTCTCGGCAGACGTCGCCGATATAGCTGAGTCGCTGAAAGCCAACATGACGATCTTTGCCGAACTGGACTTCGCTTTTGCCAAGGCAAAACTAAGTCTTGACTATAAATGCGTATGTCCTAAATTGAACCGGGAAAAACGCGTTAACATTAAAAAGGGCAGGCATCCTCTGCTGGACCAGAGTACCGTGGTGCCTATCAATCTTTGGGTCGGGGAGCGCTTCGCCACGCTTGTTGTCACAGGCCCCAACACCGGAGGCAAGACTGTCACCTTAAAGACTCTCGGACTATTCACGCTTATGGCCCAGGCCGGACTGCACGTTCCTGCCGCCGAGGGTACAGAACTCAGCATTTTCAACAGTATATTCGCGGATATCGGCGATGAACAAAGTATAGAACAGAGTCTCAGCACCTTTTCCTCTCATATGAAGAACATCGTCAGGATTTTGTCCGAGGCTGACGACAGGTCGCTTGTACTATTCGATGAACTTGGAGCGGGAACCGACCCTACGGAAGGCGCCGCTCTTGCAATGGCGATCCTGGAAAGGCTGCACGGCCTTGGCGCAATAACTGCCGCAACAACCCATTACAGCGAACTCAAGGTTTATGCGCTGACTACTGAAGGTGTTGAAAACGCCTGCTGCGAGTTCGATGTAGAAACACTTAGGCCGACATACAATCTTTTGATAGGAGTTCCCGGAAAGAGCAACGCCTTTGCGATATCCCGCAGGCTCGGACTGCAGGCCGGAGTACTTGACAGGGCTACGGAATTCCTGTCGGGAGAGGAAATCAAATTCGAAGATGTTTTGATGAAGATAGAAAAAAACAAAGCCGAGTCGGAAAAGGAAAGGATTCAGGCGGAGAGCTACCGACTGGAGATAGAAGGCCTTAAAAAGGAACTTGAAAATCAGAAATTCAAATTGGATGCTCAGAGGGACAAGCTCTTGCGGGAAGCCAGGGAAGAAGCGAGAAGGGTATTGCTCGGTGCGAAACAGGATGTCGAAGGTATGCTGGATGAAATGAAGCGGGCGGTCAGAGAGCAGGATGAGATTCTCAGAAACAAAGCGACCGAGGAGGTAAGAGCCAGGCTGCGCAGCAATATAGGCGAACTTGAAGGTTCCATTTCTGAAAGCCTGTTTCCAAGACAAGGATATATAAAGCCCCCGGAAAATCTGAAGCCAGGAGACAGTGTTATGATCGTCAATCTGAACCAGAAGGGCACGGTGGTGACACCCCCGGACAAGGACGGAGAAGCGGTCATACAGGCAGGCATCATGAAAATAAATATCCACGTTACCAACCTGAGGCTGATAGACGAACAGGCCGCTGAAATCAAAAAAGCCGCCGGTACCGGGAAGCTCGGTATCTCAAAAGCCATGAGTGTGACGACCCAGTCCGACATTCGGGGTATGAGTGTCGACGAGGCTGTCCAGGTACTTGGTAAATTTCTCGATGATGCCTCAATCGCGGGACTTTCGGAAGTTACCATCGTCCATGGTAAAGGTACGGGTATGCTGAGAAACGGCGTACAAAGATACCTGAAGACCAACGCTCACGTAAAGAGCTACCGTCTGGGGGCTTATGGCGAGGGTGAATCCGGCGTTACCATTGTCGAGCTGAAATAGTTAATTTTATTTATTTGTGAATTTTAGCAAAAATTCTCATTTGTCTATTGTATTCGTACATAAAAACCAATATAATATTGCTGACTAGAATATTCTGTAATATTATATATGATTTTAGCTTGTACGCTATGTCCTACTAATGACAATGAGGTGATTACCTTGGAGCATAATGTCGAATATTACCCGCTTACCCATCCGCAAAATGGGATTTGGTATACAGAAAAATTATATCCGGGAACGAGTATCGGCAATATAGCCGCAACTCTAAAAATAAGGGAAAGCCTTGATTTATCCCTGCTTCAAAAAGCGATCAATTTATTGATCAAAAAACATGATGCATTCAGATTGCATTTCGTAGAAGTCAACGGTGAACCTGTTCAATACATCGCCGATTACAAATATAGGGACATAGATTACTTCGATTTCAGCAAGGACGGTCTTGAAGCCCTTTATAACTGGGATTCCCAGCAGTCTCAAACACCCTTTGACCTAATCGATTCCGATATGTTTTATTTCGCAATATTGAAAATAAGCGAAGAGGAGTTTGGCATTTATTCAAAACTGCATCACCTGATTTCGGACGGGTGGTCTATCGTTCAGACGGGGAATGAATTGATAAAGCTGTATACGGATATTGTAAACAACAATTGTCTAGAAAATATCAAGTCATCATCATATTTGAATTTTATAAAAAATGAAAACGATTATAAAAAATCTAACAGGTATGAGCAGGACAAAACCTTTTGGAGTTCCCGCTTATCTGATCTGAATGATGTTTCCTCATTCAGGAACAGACCAAATAAGCATTCTACAAGGGCCAAAAGAAAAACATTTATTGTTCCCGGCAAACTGACAAAAAAAATAAAAGATTATGCCAGTATAAATAAAACGTCCGCATTTACGTTGTTTTTATCAGCTTTATCTATTTATCTCAGCAGGGTAACAGGGTCAGATAACCAGGTAATTGGAATCCCTGTTTTAAATCGTACGAACGCAATGGAAAAGGAAACCCTTGGTGTACTGATAAATACGGTGCCTTTTAATGTTATTCTGAATGAAGAAACTGACTTTGGATCTTTCGTATCTGATATTACAAAAGATTGGTTGTCTATTCTAAGGCATCAAAAGTATCCTTTAGATTTAATTAAGAAAGATATCCCTCAAAGTAAGAATGAAGAATTATTTGATATACTGCTCTCCTATCAGAATGCCAAGTTTGCAAACAATAGTAATTTCGTAAGTCATGAAGGAAGATGGCATTTTAACGGTAGGCAATTGGAGCCGCTTTATATACATATAAACGAAAGAGAAGATGACGGTCAGTTAATTATTGATTATGATTATCTGGTTGATGTATTTTATTCCAAAGAGATCGATTTTTTACATGAACATATACTTCGCCTTTTATGGCATGGATTGGATAATCCCGGGAAATTGATTTCAAAACTTGATATAGTATCTGAAAAAGAGAAATCAAAGATTCTTTACGACTTTAATCAAACACAGGCTGATTATCCGAGAGATATGACAATACATCAAATATTCGAAGAAGAAGTTTCGAAATATTCCCAAAATACGGCTGTTATATATGAAGACACCAGTATTACATACTTCGAGTTGAACAGAAGAGCCAACTGTTTGGCGAGATTGCTCAGAGATAGGGGCATTGGCGCAAATTCGATTGCGGGAATCCTTTTGGATAGATCAATAGATATGATTATTGCTATCCTGGGTATTCTAAAGGCAGGTGGCACTTACCTGCCGCTTGATCCCTCATATCCTTCAAATAGAATATCATCGTACATTAATGATAGTGAACCGTTACTGATTCTGACCTCAGAGGAAATATTTGAAAGCAGCAGACAAATGCTTCAATCAACGAAAATTGACACTGAGAGTATAATTTTTGTTGATTCACTTTTGTTTTATAATTGTGATGATTCGAATCTCGAAAATGTAAATAGCCCTGATGATACGGCATATATAATATATACTTCGGGATCCACAGGCACGCCCAAGGGTGTTATGGTGCAACATAGAAATGTTGTCAGGCTGTTGAAAAACAGCAAAATGCTTTTTGACTTTTGCTCAGATGATGTTTGGACGATGTTTCATTCATATTGTTTTGACTTCTCAGTTTGGGAAATGTACGGGGCCCTGCTATACGGAGGTAAGCTTGTCGTAGTGCCGAGATTGACGGCTCAGGATCCTGCCGAGTTTGATAAGCTTTTGATCCGGAACAAGGTTACAGTATTGAATCAAATACCTACTTCATTTTATAATTTGTCTTGTGTTGAAAGCAAGCAGGAAGAAAAATTATTGAATCTACGGTATGTTATATTTGGTGGGGAGGCTTTAAAACCGTCCAACCTGAAAACATGGAAATCAAGATATCCGGAAACGAAGCTTATAAATATGTACGGGATAACTGAGACCACAGTACATACAACATATAAAGAAGTCACTTTTGACATCATCAATACAAATGCATGTAATATCGGAGTTCCGATACCGACTCTCACCGTATATATTCTCGATAAATACAGGCAGATCGTCCCGATTGGTGTAAAGGGCGAAATATACGTCGGAGGTGACGGTGTTGCACTGGGATATCTCAACAGACCTAAACTGACCGATGAGAGGTTTGTCGAAAACCCTTACAAGGCGGGCGAAAGGCTTTATAAATCCGGCGATGCGGGCAGGTGGTATGCCAACGGTGAAATCGAATATCTTGGCAGGCTCGACTTCCAGGTCAAGATACACGGGTTTAGGGTTGAACTTGGCGAAGTTGAAAGTAAAATTCTCTCATACAGGAATGTAAAGGATGTAGTGGTTATACCAAAGCAAAACGAGTATGGCGATAACACTCTTTCGGCGTATATCGTTTCCGATGATAAGGTTGATTTATCCGATTTACGGATATATCTCAATTCTATATTGCCAAAGTACATGGTACCTGCTAATTACTCGTTTCTGGATAAAATGCCTTTGACATCCAGCGGTAAGGTTGATAAGAAAGCATTGCTGCAAATAAAGCAGGAACAGGTATTAAATGAATATAATCCGCCTCGGAATTCGACGGAAACGAGAATAGCCGAGATATGGCAGAATGTATTGGGAGCGAATCGGATAGGCATCAGGGATAACTTTTTTGAACTGGGCGGAGATTCGCTGAGTATTATTCAGGCGCAAATCAAGATGTTCAACTATAATTGGGGCATAAAAACTCAGGACTTTTATAAATATCCAACAATAGAACAGTTGTATGAAAACGTTATAAGCAAACAGGATAGTTTTAATCACTTGGTTAAGGATTGCTACAATTACGATTTGAGTAAGATACTGATACCTGAGACTTGCAAATCATTTAATAATATACTCCTGACAGGCGTTACCGGCTATTTGGGCATGCATTTGCTGCATACGCTTTTGACAGGTACTACGGCCAATATATTTTGTATTATCAGGCAAAAAGATGGTATCAATCCTTTGGTCAGAATTTTAGACGAATATAATTTCTATTTCAAGGATTTTCATATTGATTATACAAAGCGTATCAAAGCTTTCGTCGGTGATATATCAGCCGGTAATTTAGGTTTGCAGGAAAGCGAGTACGAGCTTTTACGCAGGAATGTCGATACTGTAATACATGCTGCTGCCAATGTTAAGCATTATGGCATATATAAGGAGTTCGAAAAGCCCAACATAACCGGTACTGACGAGGTTATCAAGTTCTGCTTCAGCGCGTGCGCGACGCTGCACCACATGTCTACAATAAGTATTTCCGGTAATTACGTTACGGGCGGTAAATCCGAAATTACAACGTTTACCGAAGACGACTTTTTCATCGGGCAAAATGTTTTCGATAATGTTTATATAAAAACCAAATTTGAGGCTGAGAAACTTGTACTTGAGGCAATAAAAAAGGGGCTGAAAGCTAATATATACAGGCTTGGTAATCTGTCGGGAAGATATTCGGACGGTAAGTTTCAAGAGAATATTGCGGAAAATGCTTTTTACAGAAGGATAAAATCAATATTGCTGATAGGTGCTGTTTCGGAAAGATTAGAAAATATGGATATCGAAATTACACCCGTTGACTATTGCACTAAGGCAATTGCGGATATTATCAGATATGGCAGGATCAACGCAGTATATCACCTTTATAATAATAAGTTCAAAGTAAAAGATTTGATTAAGGTTATGCGCCGGTTAGGCATTGCGGATATAGTTACCATGGATGAATTGCAGTTTAAAAATCACATTGCTGCTCTGTCAAATGATTTAAACAGACAGAACAGCCTTGCCGGGCTCATTAATGAGTTGAACAATCTCGATGGATTTGATTATGACGACTTAATACAGACCAGTAATTTAAAAACGCTGAGTATTCTGAATTCTATCGGTTTTAAATGGCCTGATCCTATCGACCCGGATTATATCGGCAGGCTGTTTGATTATATGAAAGAGGTTGACTTTATAAGGAAAAGTGATGAGAGTTTGAGTGTGGTATGAAAAACATTTTTAGAGTGATCAGAAACAATATTACCGCGCTTCGTATAGTTGGAATATATGGATTATGTGTTGTTGTTATATCAATAATATTTTATCCTCTTATTCCTATGATATTGAACTACCCCCCGAATACATTCGACAATTCGTTTCAATGGGAACTGGAACATGCCAATTATACACAGCAATATATTTTGATTGTCTCTTTTACATTGATTTCGATTACCATATGGTTGTTGATCAATTTAAAGCCTTTAAGTAAATGGAAGGAATATATAGAAAATCTTAGTTCTAATGCAAAAGAAATAAAAAAGATCAGGGATTTATGCGTCAGATTTCCAAATCTGGCCTATATAATTCAAAGCATGACCCCCAGTATTATCGTCGTATTTGTAATAACCATATCTACAAAAAATATAACTGCAGTTACGTTGAAGCTATGGATTATATTTATTTCATTCGGTACTTTTATGTCGATATTTTCTTATATTTTTACCAAAAGAATATTTACCGAAATCCTTGTAGCAACTTATTCCGATAATCAATCTTTCGGTGGCAATAGAATTTCACTTACGAAACGTATATTGCTCCAGTTGACTCCAATATTCATTGTTTCCATTTTATTTACTTCCCTAATCGGTTATTCAAGACTGATAGACGAAAAAGGGGATGCAATCTATAAAGAATATAAATATCAATTTGCTGAAATTTTCAGAAACAAAAAGTTTACAGAGGAAGAATTGATCTCAAACCTGAAGAGTATAGAATTGAATAGCCCAAAAGATATTTGCTTCCTGATTACACCGGGGAAAAGGTATATCAATTACAAAAATGAACCCGTTTATGTAAGTGATTTTTTTGCGAAGTACTTGTGGGAAATTGCTTTGAACGGTAACGGTCATGTTTTCGATTACTATGGAGTGGATGAGCAGGGATATATTGAACAGGTCCTGGTAAATGAAAAAGTATGGATCGTTGGTGTAAGATATCTGGTGGGGTCTAGTGAGACAATCAATTTCTTTATTTTCAGTTTTCTGGTTTTATTCTTTTTGAATTTCTTGGTAGTGATTTATTTCACAAAAACTCTAACAGATGATATTGAAAGAGTAACAAATAATTTGGAGGAAATCTCCGAAGGCGTTGACGTAGAATTTGATAAGAAGTTGGCGCTGACCTCAAATGACGAGATCGGAGATCTGGTTTTGGCTTTTAATAAAATCCAGGTGCTTGAAAAGAAAAGTATTGAAACGATCAAGGAAAATCAGGCAATCCTGTTGGAGCAGGAGCGCCTTGCATCTTTGGGGCAGCTTATCGGCGGCATCGCACACAATCTTAAAACTCCAATAATGTCTATTTCCGGCGGTATCGAGGCAGTAAAGGATCTGGTTTACGAATACAGGGATTCTGTCGGCGATAAGAGCGTTACGGAACAAGACCATAAGGAAATAGCCAGGGATATGCTGACATGGCTCGATAAGATGGGACCTTACTGTGCTTATATGTCGGATGTCATTTCTGCAGTTAAAGGCCAGGCCGTCCAAATGATAGCTACATCAAGCACTGTTAAGTTTACGGTGGACGAAGTGGTCAAACGGGTCGAGCTGCTGCTGAAGCATGAACTTAAGAAATACCACTGCATTTTGCATATTTCTTCGTGTATAGACATGAGTACCGAGATCAAAGGGGAAGTTAACAATCTCGTGCAAGTATTCGATAATGTAGTAATTAATGCCATGCAGGCGTATGAAGGGCAGAACGGAACCATCGACCTGGGCATCGTACGCAGCGGCGATAATGTTGAATTCACTTTCAAGGATAATGGAAAAGGCATTCCCAAGACTATAGCGGATAAGCTGTTCAGGGAAATGGTAACTACAAAAGGGAAAAACGGTACCGGTCTGGGCCTGTACATGTCGTATTCGACGATCAAGGGACGTTTCGGAGGGAATATGTCATTTACTACAAAGGAAGGGTGTGGCACAACATTTTTTATATCCATACCGTGTATAACGTATAGTAACAAGGAGGCAGGATAATGAGGAAAAAACTTTATACTACCGCGTCCAACTACAGGATACTTGTTGTCGACGATGAGATCGGAATAATCGATTCCCTCTCTGTAGTCCTAAAGCGCAGCGGTTATGATTTCACAGGCATTATCGATCCCCTTGAAGCTATTGAAAGGGTAAGGAAGGAACATTTTGACCTCATGATTCTGGACTATCTGATGTATCCGATCCATGGGGACAAGGTAGTACAGAATATCAGGGAATTCAACTCCGAGTTGTACATACTCCTGCTGACGGGGCACAAGGACCTCGCGCCGCCGCTCGAAACGATCAAGGCGCTGGACATACAGGGCTACTGTGAAAAAAGCGACAGGTTCGACCAGCTTCTTCTTCTGGTCGAATCGGGAATCAAGTCGATTTCACAGATGAGGACAATCAAAAAATTCAGGGATGGCCTGAATGAGATCCTGCAGGCCGTACCGAAAATATATTCCCTGCAGCCGATCGACATGATACTTGAGGATATTCTTTCGGAGCTATTACCGCTGGTCGACAGCGAAAACGCGTTTATACTGGTGGATGACACCACCGACTTTATAGCAGGTAACAAGAGTATCTTCAAGGGTATAGGCAAGTACAAGGCAGAGATCAATCATTTCATGGAAATGCTCAGTCCAAGTCTGATGGAGCATATAGGCTTCGCAAGGATTACCAAACAGAAGGTCAATCTGGAGCAGGGAGTCATACTGCCGCTTATAAATGATCTGCACCAGGCGATAGGCGTTATATATGTAGAGAGCAAGAATATCGATGATGGAATAAAGCTTCTCGAAATTTACACGAACCAGGCCGCATCATCAATAAACAACGCGTTCCTACATTCGCTTGTAAATATGAAAAATGAAGAGCTGAATAAGACCTATGACCAGCTCAAACTTAGGTATATGGATACCATAGAGGCTTTGAGGCAGGCCGTCGATGCAAAAGATTTCTATACCAGGGGGCATTCGGACAGGGTCGCGTACTTTGCTGTAAAAATAGGTGAAGCCATGGGCCTGGACGGACAAGATCTGGAAACGCTTCGCATAAGCGGTATATTCCATGATATAGGTAAAATAGGGACAGCGGATGATATTCTACTGAAGACAGACAGGCTGAACGAAAGGGAATACCTGGAGATACAGAAGCACCCGCTTAAGGGCGCAAGGATACTGTCTGCGGTATCGATGTTCAAGGATGTAGTGCCGGTGGTAAAATGCCATCACGAGAGGATCGAC
Source organism: Bacillota bacterium (assembly GCA_023411715.1). Taxonomy (GTDB): domain Bacteria; phylum Bacillota; class Clostridia; order Acetivibrionales; family DTU013; genus JAEYOM01. Next base: position 25,697 of record JAEYOM010000129.1, read on the forward strand.
GGGACAGGCTACCCCGATGGGCTCAAAGGCGACGAGATACCTTACCTCGCAAGGATCATTTCCGTAGCCGATGCTTTTGATGCGATGATGTCCGACAGGCTGTACAGGTCGAAACTCAACCTGGAGGAAGCCAGGCAGCAGTTGACAGGCGGCGCCGGGACACAGTTCGACAAGGATATGGTTGCAATGTTTGTGAAGCTTATCGATGGAACAGGTTACAGCGAAATGCTGAAAGAAACAGCCGCGACTTACGAATAGCAGTTTTGTATATCACAACCCTAAATAAAATTAATTCAGAAATAACTGAAATGAAACAGTACGGTTTCTTCAGTTATTTTTTTTGAATTTTAAACTTTTATTAAATCTTTATTAACAAATGTCAATAAAAGTACGATAAAAAGTTATGGAGAAAATTCAATAAAGGGAGGTAATTTAAATTCCAACTGTAATGATAGTTGACGATGCTTCGTTTATGAGAATGTCACTTAAGAAAATTGTTGCAAATCAAGGTTTCGAAGTTATTGCGGAGGCTGAAAACGGCCTTGCAGCGGTATCTAAATTCAAAGAACTCAGACCTGACGTCGTTACATTGGATATAACGATGCCTGAAATGAACGGAATCGAAGCTCTTAAAGAGATAAAGAAAATCGACCCGGGCGCAAGGGTTGTTATCGTATCCGCAATGGGACAGGAGAGTAACGTAAGGGAAGCGGTTTTATACGGAGCAAGGGACTTTATCCTCAAGCCGTTTAAGGAGGAAACGGTAAGTGCGGTTTTGGAATCAATAAAAAAGAGTCTGAACAGATAAAGGAGGTGCGATGGTCTACTTGATCTTCCAATAAAGTACAGGACGGTGAAAGAAATGGAGATTGTTGACGGAAAATTTCTTACGTTTCAATTGAGCAATGAGCAATATGGTATACCGATCCAAAAAATTAAAGAGATAATCAACATCATGGATATAACGAGCGTTCCCGGCTCACCATCGTTCATCAAGGGAGTTATCAACCTCAGAGGCAAGATCATACCTATTATGGACCTGCGACTTAAATTTGATCTCGAAGAAAAAGAGTATAACCAAAGAACATGTATTATCGTTGTCGAATTTGATAATTCCGGATCCGGAAGACAAATGGGAATTGTGGTGGATACCGTTTCGGAAGTATTAAATATCCAAAAATCCGATATAGAACCGCCCCCGAAGTATGGAAGCCGTATGGATACCGCCTTTCTCACAGGTATAGGGAAAATCAGGAACAAGGTGGTATTGCTACTCGATATCGATCAGATCCTCAATTCAAGCGAAAAAACGCAATTATCAGAAATCAGGCAGGAGGAAATATAATGCTGAAAAACTTAAAAATTAGCACCAGATTGACTTTGGGGTTTAGTATTATTTTACTGTTAATGTTTTTTGCAGTTTTTATATCTGTTTACAATTTAAACAGTGTATCAGCAAGTCTGGACAAAATAAATACTAATAATTACAAGCTCAATTTGTGCAATGACCTGTCAAGTTGCCTGTACAAGATTGTAGCCCACACCAGAAACATAGCGATGACAGATGATTCGTCCGAAAAGGAATCACTAAAAAAGGAAATTGAGGATTTTAGAAAAGAGTACGATAGTAAGTTCGATGAAATCAATAAAACGTCGACGAATGATTATGGGATGGAACTTCGTAAAAAGATAAAGGCTGCAAGTGAAGCCACAAGGCCGCTGATGGATGAGGCGATCGCGGCTGCCATGGCGGGAAATACAAAGGAAGCGCAACAGGTACTTAGCGAAGAGGCCGATCAGAATATCGAGGATTGGCAGAATTTATTGGATGAAGCTATTACGCTGCAAAATGAGAATAACGATAAGGAATCGCAGAACGTAAGCACTTCAAATAGAACAGCTTTTACAATCATAATATTTCTTGGAATAATATCTATAGTTGGTGGCATAGCTATAGCCTTTTTGATCACGCGGAGCATCACCAAGCCTGTTATTAGTATTGTTACAAATCTTACGGAAGGAGCTCAGCAGGTCGCGGCAGCTTCCGGACAATTATCTGCTTCAAGCCAACAGCTGGCCGAAGGCAATTCTGAGCAGGCCGCATCCATAGAGGAAACTTCGGCTACGCTTGAAGAAGCGTCATCAATGCTGCGACAGACTACGGAAAATACGAAACAGGCTGCAACACTGGCCGCACAGACAAAGTCGTCGTCCGATAAGGGTAAAAGTGACATGCAGGATATGATGAATTCGATGAGTGAAATTAAGAAATCCAGTGATCAGATAGCTAAAATAATAAAAGTTATAGATGATATAGCATTCCAGACAAATATCCTTGCACTCAATGCGGCTGTTGAGGCTGCAAGGGCAGGCGATGCAGGAATGGGCTTCGCCGTAGTGGCGGAGGAGGTAAGGAATCTGGCCCAGAGAAGCGCTCAGGCGTCAAAGGATACTGCAGCGATAATAGAAAGCAATATCGAGCTTTCCGAAAAAGGCGTACTGGTGGCTGGCAAAGTCAATGAATCGCTTGTTGAGATCGCAGACCATGCCAAAAAGGTAAACGAACTGCTGGACGAGATCGCAGCGGCCAGCCTTGAGCAATCACAGGGAGTGGCACAGATATATAAGGCTATTTCGCAGATGGAGCAGGTTACGCAGCAGAATGCCGCAAATGCGGAAGAAAGCGCTTCAGGTTCCGAGGAACTTAATGCACAGGCAGGCAACCTGAGAGGTATAGTACAAAAGCTTGAGATCCTTGTAGAAGGCAAAGGCAAATTTACACAGGCTAACGAGTTTTTCAGCAGCAGTAATAACTATTACAAGGAAAATGACAAATCCGGCATTAAATATATAAATGCCTCAGGTCAAACAGGCGCCAGAATACCTGTCAAAGCGTCAGATCCTTACAAGGACATCAAAAAGATAACAGAGGTTAACCCTGAAGAAGTGATTCCTTTATCAAAGGATACAGATGAATTCTAGTTTGAGCCAGGTATTGACTTATCTTAACAAGGGGGAGTATTACTCCCCCCATAGCTTTGATTTAAATCACGATGGGGAGAGCTGGACGTTGCAACGCTTTGGGATTAAGCAATTTTTGCAGTTCAAGAGCTTTATTTATGATAAATACGGCATCTACTTCAGCGATGCAAAATGTGATACGCTTCGCAGCAAACTGAACAAACTCATGATAAAAAATAATTACAGCTCCTATGACGAGTATTTCAGCGATCTCCAACGGTGTAAATCTCCGGGATTGTTGAGTGAATTCGCCAATGCCATAACTGTAAATTACACTTCCTTTTTCCGTGAAAATGATCATTTTGATTTCTTAAAACAATACGCCGGGACTCTGAGGGGTGGCAAAAATATCGACCTTTCGAACAGGGAGATAAGAATTTGGAGTGCTGCGTGTTCAACCGGAGAAGAGGCTTATACGCTTGCGATCGTTCTGAGTGAGGCGCTGCAGGGATCGGCAAGGATAAGGCTGCTTGCTACCGATATCAGCAGCAAAGTTCTAGGAATAGCCCAAAAGGGTACTTACCCGTCGAGTATCAGGAATGATGTGGATAGCTATTATCTTAACAAATATTTTCGGGAAGATTACAAAGGTTTTACGGTTTCCGAAAGCATAAAAAAGCTGATAACCTTCAGGTCCTTCAATCTTATGGATACGTTTCCCTTTAAAAACACATTTGATTTGATTTTTTGCAGAAATGTGATGATATATTTTGATACCGCAGCAAGACAGAAACTGATTGGAAAATTATATAATGCCACCAGTAAGAGTGGCTTATTAATAATCGGCCATTCAGAGAGCCTTACCGGACAAAACCATAATTTCAGATATGTGCGGCCAACAGTCTATATCAAGGATTAATCGGCAGGTAATAGGAGGATCTATAATGAGCGATTTGAAAAACGAGATGATGGATGTTTATATAGACGATATGAAGGAGTATCTAGCTATTTTGAACGGATCTATCATTATGCTGGAAAAGTATCCCGATGAAAAAGCAGCCATAAACGAGATGTTCAGAGCATACCACACGATGAAAAGCTCGACAGCTGCAATGGAGTTCAAAGGCACTGCCGATTTTATCCATCGGATGGAGGATCTGCTGTACGAAATAAGGGAAGGCAGGCTTAAGGTAAACCCCGGGATCATAAAAATTTTATTTGAGTCTTACGACTGTCTGGAATGCTTTCTTAATAATGTTATTAATGGCGGTAATGAAGGCGAGCCCCGTTATGAAGGGATAATTGCCGCCGTCGCAAGCTATATCGACACGGAAAATACAGCAGACATAGATATATCGAATGACAAATTCCTGATAAAGCCAGAAGAACTTGAAAAGGCCGAGATCGAAGCTTCAAACGGCAGGCAGATATACAGGATATCCATAGTGATCGATAAGGAATGTCTTTTTAGGTCGGTAAGAGCCTGGATGGTTTTCGAAGATATATCCAGGATAGCGGCGATCATAGCTTCAGAACCTGTAAAACCTCAAGCTGACGATTTCAAAAACGGATCTTTTATTTACGACGATACTGAAATTAGGTTGGTTGTTGCTTCAGATACATTGATTGACGAATTTATGCAGGAGCTATGCAATTCATTAAGCGAAATAGATCGGATCAAAATAGAAGAAATAAAGCCCGGCTTTTCCGGAGAAACAGTCTTTGAGCAATTACAAACCAAACCCGGGGAATTAAGGATATTTAAAAAAGGTTCGGATGGAAGCATCGATGATATGGTGGATGAAATCATCGAAGGGGGCGATATAAAACCGGAAATTAGGATCGCTATAAAAGAAAACGGAGCGGACGTAAAAGATGTTGTAAGTGCGTTCCATGTGCAGGAAAATATGAAGACTCAATCCCCGAACCAGTCGTATATAAGAGTTCCGGCCAATAAGATCGACAACATGGTAGATTGTCTGGGAGAACTGCTGATAACACAGTCGCTTTACAAGCGGGAAATCGGCAACATACTGGAAAAAGACGGCGGAAACCTGCAAAACAGCATTGTAAGGATGGAAAGGATAGCAAAAGAACTTCAGAATATCACTATGTCGCTTAGAATGGTATCACTGAAGCAGACATTCCAAAAGATTTACAGGATAGGCAGGGATACGGCTGCCGATCTCGGAAAGGAAGTAAAAATAGAGATCTACGGGGATGAAACGGAGATAGACAGGAACGTTGTCGACAAGATACATGACCCTCTGATGCATATTATACGAAATTCAATCTCCCATGGCATAGAGTCGAGAGAAGAGAGGATATCAAAAGGCAAAAGCGGGCAGGCGCGCGTCATACTGCAAGCCTGCAACAAAAGGGGAATTGTCTATATAGAAATAAGCGACGACGGTAAAGGCCTGGCTGTCGACAGTATTTACAAAAAGGCGCTCGATAAGGATCTGGTAGACAATACGAAGAAATACAGCGACGAAGAAATAATGAAGTTTATCTTTCTTCCGGGTTTTTCCACCGCGGAAAAAATCGATAGCATTTCAGGCCGAGGCGTGGGCCTCAATGTTGTTCAAACCGAGATCGCCAAGCTCGGAGGGAAAGTGGATATCGAAAACAGACCGGGAAACGGTTGTTCGTTCATACTGAAAATACCTGTCAACCTAGCTACTATCAATGGCACTGTTGTTGAAATATCAGGCAGCAATTATGTCATACCCACGTTGAACATCAGACAGATGCTGAAGCCCCAGGAGGATCAATGGGTCAGAATAAAAGGCAAGACGACAGGCCTTTTATTCAGAAACGAGATCATACCCATAATACCTATAGATTCGATCCTGCACACTAAACTTAGCAGCGATGAACTGAGATCCGCCCTTGTCGTTGTTGTCGAGCATGAGCAGAAGCTGATGGCCTTACCGGTCCGGAGTATTATCGGAAAACAGGAGGTTGTCGTAAAGCAGATCGGCAGCGATTTCAGCAAATTGAGCTATTTATCCGGAGCTACTATTTTGGGGGATGGAAGAGTCTCACTGATACTTGATGTGGAGACGTTATACAAATTTACGGATGATACCGTGAAGGCCTAGAGGTAGACCGTTCGGAGACTACAAACAACATGGGGCCGGACAGGCGGGAAAGTCGTTTTCAATAACTGCGGCGGGGAAATACTTATATACAGGAGTAGAAACATGCGAAAGGACAATTGGAATGACAGCTGATACAAGCAGGATAAAAGTGCTGATAGTCGATGATTCCGCTCTGGTAAGGAAAATGCTGACTATGGAGCTATCGGCCGATAAGTCCGTTGAAGTTATAGGGACAGCGCCTGATCCATTTGCAGCGCGCGACTTGATAATTGAAAAAAATCCGGACGTACTGATCCTCGATGTGGAAATGCCGAGAATGGATGGGCTTACGTTCCTTGAAAGGATCATGAAATACCACCCTATGCCTGTTATAATACTGAGTTCTCTTGCAAAAAGCGGCGGAGAGGTAGCAATGAAGGCATTGGAAATCGGTGCGGCCGAGGTGCTTGCAAAACCCGGCGCATCGTACAGCGTAAGCGATATGAGCATCCAGCTCATCGACAGGATCAAAGCTGTTTACTGTATAAAAAAAAGCAAGCTTCAAACTCCCAAGGGAAAACCTGTCATAACTGAGAAAGCAATAAACCATGCATTACTCAAAACAACGAACAAGATTATCGCGATAGGAGCTTCGACCGGTGGCACTGAAGCAATCCGGGAGATATTGACCAGGCTGCCCGGCGATATGCCTCCCATAGTGATTGTACAGCATATGCCGCAGTATTTTACACACTCTTTTGCGGAAAATCTGAATAAGCTGAGTAGATTATACGTAAAGGAAGCCGAAAACAACGAATTGTTGGCCCCGGGCAAGGTTTTAGTCGCCCCGGGCAATTACCATATGGTCCTCAAAAGGAGCGGCGCTTCTTATTATGTGGAGGTAAAGGACGGTCCGCTCGTTTATTACCAGCGTCCTTCCGTAGAAGTACTCTTTAAATCCATTGCCAGATACGCAGGAGCAAATGCCGCTGGCGTCATTCTTACCGGTATGGGGAGGGACGGAGCGGACGGCTTGTTGGAAATGAAAAAAGCCGGGGCCTTTACGATAGCTCAGGATGAAAGCAGCAGTATAGTATTCGGGATGCCCAGGGAGGCTATACAGATAGGTGCGGCCGATAAGGTGGTCAACCTGAAGGATATTCCCGACATGCTTGTGAAATTGACCGTTTGATGCTTATTACCAACATTCCCTTCAATTTATTTGACATTGCTTAATGTATAATTTAAAATTTAACTTGTTGCATTCGGAGGCCCCGACGGGTTTATAATAAAATATGAAATGCAACAAAATTTATTATTTATAGTCAAATATAACGAGGCAATAACATCCAGCCTCGTTGAAACGCAGCAAAGGCCGGTCGATGACTCTGTCATCTGCTCGCCCATGTATCCTGGGTTAGGAGTAGATGCGTTTTAATAACTATATTTGCTTAAATGGACTGGAAGGGAAAAAACGTGCCGGACAAGAGAGAAGATATAAGGAATATAGCAATAATTGCACACGTAGACCATGGCAAGACCACACTCGTTGATGGAATGCTGCGCCAAAGCGGCATATTCAGGGCCAACGAACAGGTTCAGGAGAGGGTCATGGATTCCAATGACCTCGAAAGGGAGCGCGGGATAACGATTCTTGCGAAGAATACCGCAGTTAATTATAAAGGAACGAAAATAAACATAGTCGATACACCCGGTCATGCGGACTTCGGCGGAGAAGTCGAGCGTGTGCTCAAAATGGTCGACGGCGTGCTTTTGCTTGTCGATGCTTTCGAAGGGCCTATGCCGCAGACCAGGTTCGTTTTGCGAAAAGCCCTGCAGCTCAATCTGAAACCTATCGTTGTGGTGAACAAGATAGACAGGCCTGAAGCAAGACCTGCCGAAGTGGTGGATGAGGTCCTCGAGCTTTTCATAGAACTGGGAGCGGATGACGAGCAGATAGAATTTCCGGTCATTTATGCCTCTTCCAGGGACGGATACGCAATAATGGATCTGAATGATGAGAAAAAGAGCCTGGAACCGCTGATGACCACAATCATCGAAAAGGTGCCCGCGCCTTCCGGAGAGCTGGAAAAACCGCTTCAACTGCTTGTTTCGAATATTGATTACGACGAATATGTAGGCAGGATAGCGATAGGCAGGATCGACAGAGGCAGGATAAAATACGGACAGCAGGCAGTGATCTGCAAAAAGGACGGCACAACGGTACAGTCCAAGGTCACAAGGCTTTATGAATTTGACGGGCTGAAAAGAGTCGATACACAGGAAGCGTCTCTCGGCGATATCGTTGCTGTCTCAGGACTCGGCGAGATTAATATCGGTGAAACCATATGCGATGTTGAAGCTCCCGAACCGCTGCCGTTTGTTGATATCGATGAACCTACGATAAATATGACCTTCAGTGTAAACAACAGCCCAATGGCCGGCAGGGAAGGCACTTATGTAACCTCGAGGCATCTGCGCGACAGGCTTTTCAAGGAACTTGAGACAAATGTCAGCCTTAGGGTGGAGGAGACCGAGGCCCCGGATTCCTTCATAGTCTCGGGAAGAGGTGAACTCAGCCTTTCTATACTTATTGAGACAATGAGGAGGCAGGGATTCGAGTTCCAGGTTTCAAAGCCGAAGGTAATAACGAAGGAAGTCGACGGCGTGGAATTTGAACCGATCGATCTGCTCATGATAGACGTGCCCGAAGAATTCATGGGAATCGTTATGGAAAAGCTGGGCGTTCGCAAAGCGGAAATGTTAAATATGCACTCCGCTACGGAAGGTTATATGAGGCTCGAATTTAAGATACCGGCCAGAGGGCTTATAGGATATCGTTCCGAGTTTTTGACGGATACAAAGGGCAACGGTATTATGAATCATGTATTCTATGGACATGAGCCGTTCAAGGGCGAGATACAGAGCCGGCCCAGAGGTTCCCTTGTTGCGTGGGAAGCGGGAGAAGCAGTGACATACGGACTGTATAACGCTCAGGAGAGAGGAAATCTTTTTATACCTGCAGGTACCATGGTTTACGAAGGAATGATAGTCGGCGAAAATGCGCGCAATGAAGATATAGTAGTAAATGTTTGCAAAAAGAAGCATGTAACAAATATGAGGGCGTCAGGTTCAGACGAAGCGCTGAGACTTACTCCGCCAAAAGTCCTGAGTCTTGAACAGGCTCTTGAATTCATATCGGATGATGAGCTCGCAGAGGTCACTCCAAAGAATATTCGTCTGAGGAAGAGGATACTGGATACTGAGCTCAGGGCAAAGGCAAGAAGCAAGCTCGGCTGACCCGATGCCGCGAATGGCGAGGTGGAAAATGGAAAGACGAAATACCCAGGCCCCCGTACAGAACAAAAAAAAGAAGAAAAAAAAGGACAGGCGTCTTTTCTGGCTGCTCATGATATTGATGTTCGTTGCGATAATACTTATAAGTGCAGCGATATCCTTTAAGTACGTAATGAAAAACTACCTTGATACGAGTACAGATAAGCCTGTTGTAGTAAGCGGGAGCGATGGAGTCGAATTCGTTATCGACAGGGGATCGAGCACCGGCGAGATCGTAAGCAATCTATTCAAGCAAGGGCTTATAAAGAACGAGAAGATTTTCAGACTCATCTCGAAGGTAAATGGATATGACGGGACATATAAGTCCGGAACGCATATAGTCAGCAAATCCCTGAGCTACGACGAGATGATGCGGGTACTTTCTTCACCGCCTGCGACGAGAACGGTTACGATACCAGAGGGAAAAACCTTCTCGCAGATCGTCGATATCCTTTATGACAAAAAGATCATAAAGGACAAGGAACAGTTTATAAAGACAGCCAATACGGAAACCTTCGGCTATGACTTTCTGAAGGATCTTCCGCAAAGGGACAACGGGCTTGAAGGATACCTGTTCCCCGATACGTACGAATACGATTACAACGCCAGTGACCGCGAGATTATAACAAAGATGCTCGATAACTTCGACGTCAAATTCAGAAAGGAATACCGCAGCAAGATATCTTCACTGCCCGGCGGAATGACTTTGGACAAGGTCGTGACGCTGGCCTCTATCATCGAGAGGGAAGCGAAGAGCGTCGACGACCGCTATCTGATAGCAGGCGTGCTGTACAACAGGCTGACGAGCAAGGACAGAACGCTCCGTAAGCTGCAGGTGGATGCCACGATACAGTACGTAATTCTGAAGAAGACCGGGGCGTACAAGGACAGGCTGCTGTACGATGATCTTAAGATAGACGATCCATACAATACCTATTTAAACGAAGGCCTTCCTCCGGGACCTATCTGCTGCCCGGGCGAAGCAGCTATCAAAGCGGCATTGAATCCTGCGGATACTCAATACCTGTATTATGTAGCCAAGGGCGATGAGTCTGACAGCCATGCATTTGCGAGGACATTCAAGGAGCATCAGGCAAATAAAGCGAAATACGGCGTAAGATGAGCGAAAAGGGCTGCCCTGGTGGCGGCCCTCTTTAAATGCCGACAATTGATTTCATCAATTGCAGCTTATTGAAGGATTTGGACTGCTGCGCAGCATATACATGTTTTCGCATAGCGAAAACGTCACATTAGTGAAACATTTTGCTTTGCAAAATATGGTTAAAGAAGGTTATGTGCTGGGACAATAATCAATAAAGTGCTGCGCAGCAGAATAAAGAAGATATATGCTGGCGCAATAATCTTAAGGAAAATTTATGGCAGGTCAGGATTTTATAACAGAATACATAAGAAGCACTATGAAGCAGAATACAGGCATTCTCAGTGAGCTTGAGCAGTATGCGGCGGAACATCGCGTGCCGATCGTCAAGCCCGAAACGGCAAAGCTGCTCACTGTGCTTGGAAGGCTTGTAAGACCTGAGCGCATACTCGAGGTGGGAACCGCCATAGGTTATTCCTCCATGCTGCTTGCGCAGACGCTGGCTCCCGGCGGAAGGATTGATACGATCGAGAGGCAGGAGGATATGCTCGAGAAAGCGCGGGAGAATATTAAAAGGGTTGGATTGGAGCATACTATCAGTGTTATCGCCGGAGATGCCGAGGAGGTCCTGCGATGTCTTGACAAGCAGTACGACATGGTTTTTCTGGATGCGGCAAAGGGACAGTACCCGGAGTTTCTGCCGGAATGCCTCAGAATGCTGAAGGTCGGAGGCCTTTTGGTTTCGGATAACGTATTGTTCAAGGGTATGGTCGCAAGCGACGAGCTTGTAATCAGAAGAAAAAAGACGATAGTCAACCGTATGCGCACCTATCTGGATATGCTCTGCAGCAATCCGGTACTGGAAACGAGCATCCTGCCTGTCGGGGACGGCGTTGCGCTGACATACAAGCTGAAATGAAGGTACCGGTTGGGTTTATTGTATGAACATGCTTCAAGCCAATGAGCCTGTAAATTCGAGCCTTTTCAGCAAAATCAAACGTGACTCGCCTATGGACCCTGGCCACTCGAACAGGACGTGATTTTGCCTTATACTTGCTCGAATTAACACGCTCTATTGACTCTACGCATACGTTCTCACAATAAACCCAACCGATACAATAGATCGGGTATTAATTAGAAACGGAGAGAAAGCCTATGGCTGCGAATGGTGCAGGCAGGCCGGCGGTCGAACTGCTGGCGCCCGCGGGTAATCTTGAAAAACTGAAGATGGCAATAATATACGGCGCGGACGCTGTATACCTCGGCGGTGAAGAATTCGGACTGCGCGCTTCAGCGGGGAATTTCGGCAGCGACGACCTTAGGGAAGGGATCGAATTCGCCCATTCCAGGGGCAAAAAAATATACGTCACAATGAATATCATTCCCCATAACGAGGATTTCAAAGAGATGCCCGCATACATACGTGAAATAAGGGATGCAGGGGCTGATGCGGTCATTTTTTCGGATCCGGGAGTGTTCGACCTTCTGCGGCGCGAAGCTCCTGAAATGGAGCTGCACCTAAGTACGCAGGCCAATAATACGAATTGGAGAAGCGCTGCGTTCTGGCACAGGCTTGGTGTAAAACGCGTCATTCTGGCAAGAGAGCTCTCCCTCGAGGAAATAAGCGAAATAAGGAAAAACGTTCCCGAAAGCCTGCAGCTTGAGATGTTCGTGCATGGGGCCATGTGCATATCCTACTCGGGCAGGTGCCTCCTGAGCAACTATATGGCCGGAAGGGATTCGAACCTCGGCCTTTGCGCCCATCCCTGCAGATGGAAGTATAACCTTGTTGAGGAGAAGCGGCCCGGGGAATATATGCCCGTATATGAAAACGAAAGAGGAACTTTCATTTTCAATTCAAAGGATCTTTGCCTGATAGAGCATCTTGCCGGGATCATTGAAAGCGGAATTACAAGCATTAAAATAGAGGGCAGGATGAAGAGCTCATATTATGTTGCAACAGTAGTAAAGGCTTACCGGGAAGCTTTGGATGCCTATACTGCGGATCCCAGAAATTACCGCTTTGACGCGCGCTGGCTCGATGAGCTGTCCAAGGCAAGCCACAGGGAGTACACCTCGGGATTTTTCAGCGGGAAGCCGTCCGGAAGGGAACAGAACTATAAAACCAGCTCTTATATAAGGGATTATGAATTTGTCGGACTTGTGACCGGTTACGACGCCTCTGCCGGAATTGCGACAATAGAGCAGAGGAACAGGTTTGCCGTCGGGGAAGAGCTCGAGGTGGTAAGCCCCAAAGGACCTTACAGGCTACAGAAGGTGCTTTCGATGAGAAATGCGGACGGAGAGGCCGTCGATGTGGCTCCCCACCCGCAGATGACGGTTTACATGCCTGTGGACGAGCCGGTGGAGCCATATACGATGCTCAGAAGGAAAGGTGATGCGGAGTAGGAAGGCCGGCACAACGCGGGATAGTTGGCACACCGTGGAACGGCTGGCACAGCGTGAAGCGTATAGGCGACCAACCGGATATGAATGGCTGCTGACAGGTATTTCAGGCAATATATGAATACAGCCCCTTTTAAACGGCAAGAATGATGTAATAACCGTTGAAAGGGGCTTTTGCTTGACTGCCAAAAGAACATGCATACTGATCGGGGGCATATTGTCCCTGTTCGTAGCTTTACTTGCCAGATTTGCCTATATCCAGTTCGTATCATATGGGGAATTGTCCGAATCTGCCTTCGAACAGCGGCTTTCCAATACTCAGATAGAGAAAATGAGAGGTAACATAATCGACCGCAACGGGATAACGTTTACGAACAGGGAGCGAAGCTATACGGCTTTTATCAAGACAGCCTTCATACCCAAATCGCCTGGCGAGAGGGAAAAGGTGTGCCGTACGCTGGGTATAAGCTCTGACACTTTGAACAAGCTTACGAGTAAAAGCAAGCCCACACTGATAGAAACAGATGAAGCCGGAAGCAAAGCTATAAAGGAGCTAAACACAAATTGGGTCACCATATTGAATTCTTTGAAACGGTATGACGATGGAACTCTGGCCAAACATGTTGTAGGCTATCTGAGTAAAAAGGACAGGGTAGGCCAGTCAGGCGTTGAAAGGGCATATGAAAAAGAGCTAAGGGACAATTCTGCATATGAAATAGGAACTGTGACGGATGCGGCCAAAAATCCTATTAGGGGGCTTGGCTACAGGATCCGGGACCTCAGCTCCGATAAAAAGCAAAACGTCAGACTGACTCTAGATTATCATATACAGCAAATCGTCGAGGATGCGTTGAACAAGTACGGGATATCAGGCGCAGCGGTCGTAGAGGACGTAGTAACCGGAGACATACTCGCTATGGCAAGCCGGCCCGATTATGACCAGAACGCGGTTGAAAATTATCTGAACAGCAGCGGCAATGAGCTTTTCAACAAAGCTACTGCCGCCTACAATCTCGGTTCTGTTTTTAAGATAATAGATGCCGCCGCTTTTTTTGAGAATCCTGATATCATACTGGACGACGCAGCCAATATAGCAATAAACAACAACCTGCCGGGCAATACCTCTGAGAACCTTTCTACAGGCCTTTTGGGGAGCATTTCTGCCGGGGGGGCCAACAAGAGTCACTTTATCGATAACGGGCACTACTATTGCGAAGGTGCTGTAAATATCAACGGTCTGATATTCAAATGCTCTTCATATTATCAAGGCGGACACGGGATACTGAATATGGAGCAGGCATTCGCACTTTCGTGCAATTCATATTTTATCGAGCTTTGCCAGAAGGTCGGATACAGGGAGCTTATTGACATGGCGCGAAAATTCGGGCTCGGCAGCCAGACGGGTATTTCGGGGCAGGGCGTCGCTGAATCGGCAGGCAGCCTTCCGAAGTCGGATACCTATTACAGCCAGGCGGACATAGCCAATCTGGCCATAGGCCAGGGCACCCTGCTGGCGACGCCGCTGCAGGTCGCCGATATTGTCGCTACGGTAGCAAACGGTGGGATCAAAAACAGGGTAAATATAGTCGACAGCGTTATTGACGACGATGGGAACGTTGTTAGGGAAGTCCGTGTAAAAGAGGGGCAGAGAGTTATATCGACATACACCGCAAACAGTATAAAAAAACTTATGGAAGCCGTCACAGAGTACGGTACAGGAACTGATGCAGGCATAGGTCTTTCGGGCGGGGCGGGCGGCAAGACCGGAAGCGCTGAAACGGGCATCCAGGGCAAGGTGCACGCATGGTTTGCAGGATATTTTCCCAAAAACGGACCGCGCTATTCAATAGCCGTATTCGTCGAGAACGGACAGTTGGGAGGCAAGGTTGCTGCGCCGGTGTTTGCCGAGATTGCCAGAGGAATGGTAGGAAAGGGGTATTAATAAAGCAGCTGCCATTTAACGGCAGCTGTCGGGTTCGAGTTCCTTGCTCAATTTCTTGATCGCTTTCTTTTCTATCCGTGAAACGTAAGAACGGGATATGCCGAGCATACCGGCGATTTCTCTCTGCGTCTTGCTTGTTCCGTTCAAAAGCCCGTACCTCAGTTCAAGAACGGTTTTTTCGCGTTTTTTGAGTACGGATTTCATTTTATTATAAAGACGCTTCACCTGGATTTTCAATTCAACTTCGTCAATAACAGATTCCGTTTCATTGCCGATCACGTCTATAAGTGTTATTTCGTTGCCTTCGCGATCTACGCCAATCGGGTCGTGGAGGGATACTTCGCTTTGTATTTTTTTGGTAGATCTGATCTGCATCAATATTTCATTTTCGATGCAGCGTGCCGCATATGTTGCCAGACGTGTGCCTTTTGACTGATCAAACGTGGAGATTGCCTTGATCAGTCCTATCGTCCCTATGGAAATCAGGTCGTCGCTGTCGCTGCTGAACGTGCTGTACTTTTTTACAATGTGCGCCACAAGCCGGAGGTTTCTTTCTATCAGTGTATTCCTGGCATCTTCATTGCCCTCTTTGTACGCTTCTATATATTTTTGCTCTTCTTCTGCGGATAACGGCTGTGGGAACGAATTCGAGCCTGAAACGTATCCAAGCTGAAAAAAGACACTGCTGAGGACTTCATTCATCATGGTGA
This sequence comes from Bacillota bacterium, assembly GCA_023411715.1. Classification (GTDB taxonomy): domain Bacteria; phylum Bacillota; class Clostridia; order Acetivibrionales; family DTU013; genus JAEYOM01. The sequence continues at coordinate 41,234 of JAEYOM010000129.1, forward strand.
ATAAGAAGTGCAGCAAATGGAGCACCTCCCGAAAAATTAGTCACCATATAAGTATATGAGCGATATTCCAATTATTTGCCTGTCCGTAAATAAAAAATTATTTAGGGAAAGCGGGGGCGGTTCAACCGGAAAAAATTATTTGCTAAATAATTTGTCCCGTGTTATACTATTTAACGAAAAAATACACACACGGTTCGACTGCCGGATAAGTGCCGATTGGTCTTCCGACAGGATGAGAGCCGTGGAGGTATAAACTTAAGGAGGACATTCAAATGTCAGTTATTTCTATGAAACAGCTGCTGGAAGCCGGTGTGCATTTTGGCCACCAGACCAGGAGATGGAACCCTAAAATGGCCGAATACATCTTTACGGAGAGAAACGGCATCTACATCATCGATCTTCAGAAAACCGTCAAAAAAATTGAAGAAGCTTATTTCTTTATAAGGGAGATCTCCATGAACGGAGACGACGTCCTTTTTGTCGGTACGAAAAAGCAGGCTCAGGATTCCATTAAGGAAGAAGCTGAAAGAAGCGAACAGTATTTCGTTAACGCAAGATGGCTCGGAGGAATGCTCACCAACTTTAAAACAATCCGCAAGAGGATTGACAGGCTCAACCAGCTCGAAGGCATGGAACAGAACGGAATGTTCGACGTGCTGCCCAAGAAGGAAGTCATCAAGCTCAAGGGCGAGATGGAAAAGCTCGAGAAATACCTTGGCGGCATAAAGAATATGAAGAAGCTCCCGGGCGCAATGTTCATCGTTGACCCCAGGAAGGAAAGAAATGCGATCCTCGAAGCAAGGAAGCTCGGTATACCGGTAGTTGCAATCGTAGATACGAACTGCGATCCTGACGAAGTTGACTATGTCATCCCCGGAAACGATGATGCAATCAGGGCTGTCAAACTGATCGCGGCAAAGATCGCCGACGCCATTATCGAAGGACGTCAGGGTGAACAGCTTTCAACCGAAAGCAACGAAGCCGGTGACAAGATCAACGAAACCGACGCCGAGGCTGACGAGGCAATGGAATAACCGCCTGTAATGAGGCTAATAATATGATTACTATCGTTTGGAGGAATTTGGATGATAACTGCTGAAATGGTAAAACAGCTCCGTGAGAGGACCGGCGCCGGGATGATGGACTGCAAAAAGGCTCTGACCGATGCAGACGGCAATACCGATAAGGCGATTGAGATTCTTAGGGAAAGAGGCCTGGCGGCAGCTGCAAAGAAAGCCGGCAGAATAGCGGCGGAAGGCCTTGTAGGTTCATATATACATGATAACGGCAGAATAGGCGTATTGGTTGAAGTCAACATCGAAACAGACTTTGCTGCCGCTAATGAAGAATTCAAGCAATTCGTAAAGGATATTGCGATGCAGATAGCAGCCGCAAAACCTGAATACGTCAAGAAGGAAGACGTACCGACCGACATACTCGAGAAGGAAATGAACATTCTCAGGGTACAGGCAAGGAACGAAGGCAAACCCGAAAAGATCATCGAAAAGATGGTCGAGGGCAGAATCGATAAATACTATAAGGAAGTCTGCCTGATGGAACAGCCTTGGATCAAGGATCCCGACAGGACGATCAAGCAGCTCGTCACTGAAAAGATTTCAACGATAGGCGAGAACATCAATGTCAGACGATTTGCCCGCTTCGAAAGAGGAGAAGGCCTCGAAAAGAAAGAAGAGAATTTCGCGGAAGAAGTAGCGAAACAAATCGGTGGTTGAATTAATGAGGGAGCATACAAGTTATGTTCCCTTTTTAATACAACATTGTAATTGCGGCAGGAATTTATGAATTTTTGTAGAACAATAAATATAGAGCGGGGGTTACACCAACATGACACCACAGTATAAGAGGATATTGCTCAAGCTGAGCGGAGAAGCGCTGGCCGGAAACCAAAAGGCAGGCATCGATACGGGGACTCTCGGCGCCATATCCGACAAGATATCTGAAGCCTACAAGCTTGGAGTGGAAATATCAATAGTCGTTGGCGGAGGCAATTTCTGGAGGGGCAGGAGCGGTAAGGGTATGGATCGTACCACTGCCGACCATATGGGCATGCTGGCCACCGTTATAAATTCACTGGCGCTGCAGGACGCGCTCGAATCGAGGGGAGTCCCTACAAGGGTCCAGACAGCAATCGAGATGAGGCAGATCGCGGAACCGTATATCAGAAGAAAGGCAGTGAGGCATCTCGAGAAGAAGAGGATCGTTATTTTTGCATGCGGCATAGGCAATCCCTATTTCTCGACCGATACGACAGCGGCGCTCCGTGCTGCCGAGATCGATGCGGACGTCATACTTAAGGCAACGATGGTGGACGGCGTATACGACAGCGACCCCAGGAAGAATCCCGATGCCGTAAGGTTCGAAACCATCAGCTTTGCGGATGCTCTTTCCAGGAGGCTTGGTTCGATTATGGATTCGACGGCATTGTCGCTTTGCATGGACAACAGGATACCGCTTATAGTTTTCGATCTGAGCGATCCCGAGAACATATTGAGGGTCATCATGGGTGAAAAAATCGGAACTACCTTATTCTAAAACCAACCATACCGATAATTTATTTGAAGGAGGTTTTCATATGGCAAACGCCGCTTACAAGGACATTGAAGACAAGATGCTCAAAGCGATCCACGTGCTCAAGGAGGATCTTTCAGGGTTGAGGGCCGGGAGGGCCAATCCGGCAATATTGGACAAGATTACTGTGGACTATTACGGTTCGCCGACTCCGATTAACCAGATCGGTGCGATTTCTGTACCGGAAGCGCGTATTATCGTCATCCAGCCGTGGGAAGCCAAAATGCTCAAGGAAGTAGAGAAAGCCATACAAAAATCGGATATCGGCATCAACCCGAACAATGACGGAAAGGTCATCCGCTTGATATTCCCGATACTTACCGAGGAGAGAAGAAGAGAACTGACCAAAAGCGTTAAAAAGTACGGTGAGGATTGCAAAGTAACCGTTCGTACCATCAGAAGGGATGCCATAGAGCATTTTAAGGCGCAGAAAAAGAACAGCGAGATTACCGAGGATGACCTGAAGGATGCCGAAGAGGATATCCAGAAGATGACCGATAAATATATAACCGATATCGACAAGATCGTTGAGCTCAAGGACAAGGAAATAATGGAGGTTTGATGCTGCAGACCATTATCAATATACCCGACGTCTCAGGATATAAACTGGAGAAGGCCATAGCTCTGCTGGCTTCCCTCGGATTCTGCAAAGTAGATGTACAGCTTACGGCATCGCCCAGAACAAGGCAGGCAGGATACGATAAAAATTCACGTGTCGTCAGACAGAGCATATCTTCTGACGACACGATAGTATTACTCGTGTGCCATTAAGCTTTAGCGTCGAAAAGGGACATACCTTGTAACGCATATATTGGGGACATACCTTTTCATGGTATCTGAAGGTGTGTCCCTTATCCTTAATTTACTGCGGTATTGACACCGTGCACGGGTTGGAACATAATGGATTAGTGAGAGGACACTTCCGCAGGAATCGGTCCGATGGATTTGAACCGCGGGATTGTCCTTTTTTGAAAGTCGGAGGTATTACATGTGGTTTTCGGGTTTTAGAAAGAATACAAATACTTTATTTGACAAGAGCAAGCAAATACCGGTGCACATAGCGATATTCATGGACGGCAACGGCCGATGGGCTGCTAAGAGAGGATTGCCTAGGAGCGCCGGCCACAGGGAGGGCGCAAATAACCTTAAAAGGACTGTAAAAGAGTGCAGCACGCTGGGTATCAAGTACCTTACGGCATATGCATTTTCTACGGAAAACTGGTCCCGTCCGAAGGACGAGGTCGATTCGCTCATGTCGTTGCTGCTTGAGTTTCTGAAGAATGCCGACAAGGAATTGTCGGGACAGAATATACGCATAACCGTTATAGGCGATACACAGGGGCTTTCGCAGGAGATCAGGAATGAAATAGCGAGAGTCATGGGCAATACATCCAGGAATACCGGATTGACGCTTGTCATAGCCCTGAATTACGGCAGCAGGAGCGAGATAGCAAATGCTGCGGCAAGGATAGCGCGCGATGTGAAGCAGGGACGGATAAATCCCGAGGACATTAATGAAAAGGTGTTTTCAGATTATCTTTATACCGCCGGCATCCCGGATCCCGATCTCGTGATCAGGCCGAGCGGTGAACAAAGACTCAGCAATTTCCTGCTCTGGCAGTCTTCTTACGCCGAGTTCTGGTATTCGGACATATTGTGGCCGGACTTTTCAAAGAATGACCTTTTTAAGGCACTCGGCGAATTTCAGATAAGAAACAGGCGTTTTGGAGGTCTATAAAAAATGAAAACGAGGATAATCAGCGCCGCCGTCGCAATCGTAGTGCTGGCAGGCGTAATGTATCTTGGAAGTACGGCTGTCGGTCTCGCTATTTTTATATTGGCGCTGATAGGCATCCATGAATTCTATAACGCATTGGAGAAAATCGGCTTCAAACCGATTTATCCCATTGGCTATTTTTCGTGTCTTGCGCTTTTATACCCGGTAATATCGGCATTGCTGCAAGTGAATATTAAAACGAATGCCGTGTTATTATTCGCGGCAATGTTTACTTTTGCATTCATTGTGCTGCTGTTCTGCCTGATGATGTTTTCGAACGGAAGGTACTCACTGGCGGATGCTGCCATGACCCTGTTCGGGATAACGTACGTAGCCTTTCTTTTCTATTTTGTTACGCTCACACGCTACACTTCGTTAGGGTATCTTTACATATGGCTGATTTTTATCGGGGCATGGGCGACCGATACTTTTGCATATTTTACGGGAGTGGCTATAGGAAAGACGAAAATACTGCCCAAAATCAGCCCCAAGAAGTCACTTGAAGGCTGCATAGGCGGCGTGCTCGGCAGTGTTCTAGCAATGCTGCTGTTCGGGCTTTGCTTCAATGATGTACTCAAAATACCGGCCCTTCATTTTGCGATCCTGGGGCTGCTGTGCGGCGTGATTTCACAGATAGGAGACTGGTCTGCTTCTGCGGTCAAAAGGGCGGCTGGCATCAAGGATTACGGCAATATCATGCCCGGACACGGAGGCGTGCTCGACAGGCTGGACAGCATTTTGTTCGTCGCGCCGGTCGTATATTTTTATATAAAGCTTGTTTTTTTGGCATAATAACTTACTTATAATATTTAAGCTGCTTATTTGTGGCTTCAATGCATACGGCAGCAGGGAGCATGGATAATGGCAAAATGTATTTCGATACTCGGATCGACAGGTTCGATAGGGAAACAGACACTGGATGCAGCAAGGAACCTTGGTATAAGGGTTGCAGCCCTGACAGCCAATTCGAATATAGACCTGCTCGAAGCGCAAGCAAGGGAATTCAGGCCGCAGCTCGTTTCGATCGGTGAAGACGCGCAGGCTCTTGAACTTGAACGAAGACTGGACGATCTTGTCAAGGCTCATAAAATAGAGATCCATTCCGGCCTTGAGGGGCTTAAGGCAGCCGCATCCATCGAAGGCGCCGATACGGTCGTAACATCGATAGTGGGTGTGGCCGGCCTTATTCCTACGATGGAGGCTATTCGCCATGGCAGGAATATTGCGCTTGCAAACAAGGAAACACTTGTTACGGCGGGTCAGATAGTCATTCCCGAGGCTTCTGTACACGGAGTCTCGATATTTCCCGTGGACAGCGAGCATTCGGCCATATTCCAATGCCTGGCGGCAAACAGGAAGCAGGATGTCGAAAGGCTTATACTGACTGCCTCGGGCGGTCCGTTCAGAGGAAGGGCGAAAGCTGAACTTGAGAAAGTCACGGTTGCGGAAGCGCTGAAGCATCCCAACTGGAAAATGGGCAGCAAGATCACCATAGATTCCGCAACGCTTATGAACAAGGGCCTTGAGGTCATCGAAGCACGCTGGCTGTTCGGATTTACTCCCGACAGGATAAAGGTAGTAGTTCACCCCCAGAGCATCATTCACTCCATGGTCGAGTACGTAGACGGCTCCGTCATTGCGCAGTTGGGCTCGCCAGACATGAGGATACCGATACAACTGGCCCTGACCTGGCCGGAAAGGGCTCCGAACAGTTTTTCAAGACTCGATCTGCTGAATTGCGGCAGCCTGACCTTCGAGGAGCCGGATATGGAGAGCTTCGAATGTTTAGGACTCGCGCTCGAGGCGCTGAAAGCCGGCGGTACCATGCCTGCTGCGATGAATGGCGCGAATGAAGCCGCTGTAGAGCTGTTCCTGCAAGGCAGGATAGGTTTCTGCGACATACCGCGGCTGATCGGGAAGGTCATGAGCTCTCATTTTGTGAATACAATGCCGCATCTCGATGATATAATAGAAGTAGACAGGTGGGCGAGAAGGATGGTTGGAAAAAATATATGAATTTATTATTGTCTATACTTGCTTTTAACATAATCGTAATAGTACATGAACTGGGGCATTTTATAGTAGCTAAGAAAGCAGGCATCAAGGTGCTCGAGTTTTCGTTGTTTTTCGGCCCGAAGATATTCAGCATACAGCGCGGAGAAACCACGTATTCGCTGCGTCTGATACCGTTCATGGCCTATGTCAAGATGGAGGGGGAGGAAGAGGAATCCGACAGCGAGACGTCCTTCAGCAATAAACCGAAGTATGTGCGTGCACTGACGGCTTTTGGCGGGCCCCTCGCGAACATCATATTGGCAGTAGTACTGCTTACTGCGGTCTACTCCATAGTAGGTTATGACTCTACCGAAATAGGCCTGGTAGTTTCGAATTCGCCTGCAACCGAAGCAGGTCTTCAAAAAGGTGATAAAATTGTTTCATATAGTGGGAAAGCCACTTACCTTCCTATCGACGTGGTACAGTTCCTGTACGTGTCGAAAGGCGCTCCGGCCAAGGTCACATATATGAGGGGCGGTGAATTATACGACACTACGTTAAAACCGATCCATCATGCGGCAGCCTCAGCTCCGAAGCTTGGAGTCACACTCGGCAGTGAAGGCGCAGCTGATTCAAACGTCATCAAAGCACTTTCGTCCGGCATGCCTGCGGAAAAGGCGGGTCTCCGGGTCGGTGACCGCATAGTCGGGCTCAATGGTCAAAATATATCTACATCGGCTGAACTTGTGAACATAGTAGAAAAAAACGGGCTGAAGCAGATTGATTTAAAAGCATTGAGGAACGGTTCCGAAGTCAACGTGACAATAACGCCCCAGGAAGTCAAAGCGGATGAATGGTACGACGCAGGCCTTGGATTTTCTCAGAAAAAGGGCGGCATTGTTGAATCGCTCAGGCAGTCGGCCATATTCACATACTCGATAGTACGAAGCGTCGGCTACAGCCTTGTGTGGCTGTTTACCGGCAAAGCCAAGCTCAGCGAACTCATGGGGCCGATCGGCATGGTCAGTACAATGACCTCTGCGATGCAGCAGGCGCTTAACATGACCGATATACTGCTTTACCTTATGAGAACAACTGCATTCATGAGCATTGCCATAGGTGCGACAAACCTGATACCATTCCCGATGCTAGACGGCGGCAGGATAGCGCTCATAGGCCTCGAAGCGGTCAGGGGCAGACCGCTGAGCCAGGAGAAGGAAGCTTACATTTCAATGGTTGGATTCGTGCTCATAATTTTGCTTGGCATTTATGCTGCGTACAATGATATAGTGAGGCTAGTGACAGGATAGTTTATATTTCGATCGTAAAGAACTATAATATAAAGTGACCCGTATCGGGTATGGTAAATAGCGAAGTCTTGAACAAAAATCGCAGGTGCTCCGATGTGCCCGTGATTTTTAAACAGACATAAAAAGAGAGGTCAAAGATTTTGAGCCCGGATATGGAATACACGTTTAAAAGAAAGAACACCCGGTCGATTACGGTCGGCGGTGTAAAAATAGGTGGCGGCGCTCCGGTCACGGTACAGTCCATGGCAAATACGGATACGAGGAACGCGGCTGCAACGATAGATCAGATAAAAAGACTCGAAGAGGCGGGCTGTGAAATCATCCGTGTCGCAGTTCCGGACATGGAGGCCGCCGAGGCGTTCAAGGCCGTCAAAAAAGCGATAAGCATACCTCTCGTAGCCGATATACATTTCGATTACAGGCTCGCCCTGGAATGCATAAAAAACGGAGCCGACAAGATCCGAATCAATCCCGGCAACATAGGCGGGAAGGACAGGGTCATGAAAGTCGTAAGCGAAGCCAAACCGAGGGGTATTCCCATACGTATCGGCGTCAATTCCGGTTCCGTCGAAAAGCACATACTTGAAAAATACGCTGGCGTCACGCCTGAGGGTATGGTGGAAAGCGCTCTGGAGCATGCCCGGATCCTTGAAGAATGCGATTTCTTCGATATTGCGATATCAATAAAGGCATCTACGGTACCAATGACGATTGAGGCTTACAGACTTATATCTCAAAAATGCGATTACCCGCTCCATATAGGTGTGACTGAGGCCGGCACACTGTTCGGCGGGACGGTCAAATCGGCCGCCGGCCTGGGCTGCCTGCTGGCCGAAGGCATCGGCGATACGCTAAGGATCTCGCTGACAGGCGATCCCGCCGAGGAAGTCAGGGTGGGCCTGGAACTGCTAAAGGCCATGGGCTTGCGGAGGGAAGGCGTGGAGTTCGTATCCTGCCCGACATGCGGAAGGACCCGGATAGACCTGATAAAAGTCGCAAATGAAGTGGAACGAAGACTGGCGGGATGCAAAAAGCACATACGTGTCGCGGTCATGGGCTGCGCAGTGAACGGGCCGGGCGAGGCGCGCGAAGCCGACATAGGCATAGCGGGCGGCGACGGTGCGGCGCTTCTGTTCAGAAAGGGCGAGATCGTTAAAAAAGTGCCCCAGGACAGGATCGTTGAAGAATTGATGGCAGAGATAGAAAAACTATAGAAAAAAACCGCAGAATAATAGAGGGGAATGCACGAATGTCGGAACCTGCAATGAACAAAAGCTTTATCGAGACCTTTCCCGCGCTGGAACTCGATGAACACGTGATGGATTTTTTCAGGGAGGTCAGGATAGAACGCCTTGGTGTTTTTAAAAAGACAGGCAAATTCGTTGTTAAAGCCACTGCAGACAGGCTTATACCTGCTTCGATTATCGAACAGGTCGAGTCGGCGCTGTCAGCGGCTTTTTCGATGTCTGTCGAGATCAGGCTGAGGTTTGATATGGATATTTCCCTGTGTGAAGCTATAAATGAATACTGGGACAGTATAGTTTCGACCGTCAACGGCGCTGTTGCACTGAGCCGCGGCATATTGAACGGCTGCAGCTGCGAACTCGAGGATGATCTGCTGAGCGTCAGGCTGTCGAGCGGAGGCAGTGAAATACTTAAATCACAGGGCTGCGACAGGATTATCGCAGATACTGTGGAGAAATCATTCGGCAGTATGATCAAAGTAGCTTTTTTCGACCGTGAATTGGATCAGGACTTCCGTGAAAAATACGAGGAATTTAAGGAAAATGAAGAGAGCCGGATACATAGTCTGCAGCTTGAGGAGGAAAAAGCTCAGGCTTCCGGGGATAAGAAAAGGAGCCGGAAGAAGCAAACTGACGAGAGCGATTCCAGGGTGCTTGAAGTCATCCTGGGTAAAAATTTCGGCGACAGCCTGATGAGTATGAACGAAGTCACGCAGGACTCCGGCAGGGTGGCGATCGAAGGAGACATCTCGAATGTGGAGTTCAGGGAGATCCGCGGGAACCGTTACATCTGTACGTTCGATATCACGGATTACTCTAATTCGATCACGATAAAGCTTTTTATACAGAAGGATGATTATGACCTGCGCGCAGAGCAGATAAAAGAAGGCCTTCATTTCAAGGTGCGCGGCGAAGCGCAGTTCGACAAATTCTCGAAGGAACTGTCGATCATGGCGACGGACATCATCGAGATGGAAAAGCAGGTCAAGATGGACAATGCCGAAGTCAAAAGGGTCGAACTGCACCTGCACACGCAGATGAGCGCCATGGATGCTGTAACTACTGCGGAGAAGCTCGTCGAGAGGGCCGCAAAGTGGGGGCACAAGGCTGTCGCCATCACTGACCACGGTGTGGTGCAGGCATACCCGGAAGCATATAGCGCGGGCAAAAAGAACAAGATCAAGATAATATATGGTGTGGAGTGTTATCTTCTCGATAACGAACCTCCCGTGGTTTACAGGAGCTCGGATCAGAGTAAGGGCTATTCGCTTGACGGAGGCTTTGTCGTATTCGATATCGAGACTACCGGCCTGTATTCGGAAAGGGACAGAATCACTGAAATAGGCGCGGTCAGGATCTTCGAGGGCAGGATACAGGACAGATTCAGCACTTTCGTGGATCCGGGCATACCCATTCCCGAGTTCATAACAAGGCTGACAGGCATAAATGACAGTATGGTGGCAGGTGCGCCGTCACAGGAGCAGGCGTTCGACAGTTTTATGGAGTTTGTCGGAGATCTGCCCGTAGTAGCGCATAATGCCTCGTTTGACACGGGCTTTATGAAGCACATCGCGCGAACCAGCGGGAAGAGCTTCAACAATACTATAATAGATACGCTGCAACTCAGCAGGAACCTGTTTCCTAAGCTCGCCAAGCATAAGCTGGATGTTGTCGCGAAGCATCTGGGCGTGAAGCTCGAAAATCACCACAGGGCGGTTGACGATGCCGCAGCCACTGCCGAGATATTCGTAAAATGCCTGGAATTGCTGAAGGAGAAGGATGTAAGGACTATTGACGATATAGACGGAGCTTTTTCAGGACGCTTCGACTATAAGAATGCGGACTCCTACCATACGATACTGCTCGTAAAAAACGCGACAGGGCTAAAAAACCTGTACAAAATAGTATCCGAGTCGCACCTCAACTATTTTTACAAAAAGCCGAGAGTGCCGAAGAGCCTGCTGATGAAATACAGGGAAGGCATTATCGTAGGGAGCGCCTGCGAAGCGGGAGAGCTGTTCAGGTCGATGGTGAACGGAAAAGGCCCGGAAGAAATAGAGAAGATAGCAAGGTTCTATGATTACCTCGAGATACAGCCTCTCGGCAACAACGAGTTCCTCGTATTGACGGGAAAGGTCGACGGGGAGGAAGGCCTTAAAAAGCTGAACAACCAGATAGTACAGCTCGGCGAGAAGCTCGGCAAGCCTGTTGTCGCGACCTGCGACGTGCATTTTATGGATCCAAGGGATGAAGCTTTCAGGAGGATACTGATGTTCGGTCAGGGCTATACGGACGCCGACAGGCAGGCTCCGCTCTATTTCAGGACGACGGAGGAGATGCTTGCCGAATTCACTTACCTGGGTGATAAAAAGGCCTACGAGGTCGTCGTTGAGAATACCAACAAGATAGCCGACATGATAGAGGAGGTCACACCGATACCTCTGGGGACATATCCTCCGAACATCGAAGGCGCGGAAGAGGAAATACAAACACTTGCATATAAAAAGGCGCATGAGCTTTACGGCGATCCGCTGCCGGAAATAGTTGCCAACAGGCTCGACAAGGAGCTGACTTCAATTATAAAGCACGGCTTTGCAGTTATGTATGATATTGCGCAGAAGCTTGTGGCAAAGTCCAATTCAGACGGATATATAGTAGGGTCCAGGGGTTCGGTAGGCTCGTCGTTTACGGCTACGATGACCGGCATCACGGAAGTCAATCCGATGCCACCGCATTATCTTTGCAAAAAATGCAAGTATTCCGAATTCATAACGGACGGCTCAATAGGCTCCGGCTTCGACCTTCCCCCGAAAAACTGCCCGAACTGCGGCGAGCCTCTGAAGGGGGACGGGCACGACATACCGTTCGAAACGTTCCTGGGCTTCGACGGTGACAAAGCCCCCGATATCGACCTCAATTTCTCGGGAGAATACCAGTCGCAGGCTCACAAGTACACCGAAGTGCTGTTCGGGAAGGGAAATGTCTTCCGCGCCGGTACGATTGCATCCGTTGCGGATAAGACTGCTTACGGCTTCGTCAAAAAGTATGTGGACGAAAAGGGCATGGCAGTTACTAATGCCGAGATAAACCGCCTTGTCCGGGGCTGCACGGGTATAAAGAGAACGACAGGCCAGCATCCGGGAGGCATAATAGTAATACCGAAGGAATACGACGTACATGATTTTACGCCGATACAGAGGCCTGCGGACGACACCCAATCGGACATAATCACGACGCATTTCGATTTCCATTCGCTGCATGATACGATATTGAAGCTCGATATACTGGGCCATGACGACCCGACGATGATAAGGATGCTCACTGACATAACGGGTATCAGCATATATGACGTGCCCGTGCATGACGACAAGGTCATGGAGTTATTCCTGTCCACGGAACCTTTGGGAGTCAAACCGGAGGATATCAACAGCGAAACCGGCACCATTGCGCTTCCCGAGTTCGGCACTAAATTTGTCCGCCAGATGCTGGTTGACACAAAACCGAAGACGTTTTCCGACCTTCTGCAGATAAGCGGACTTTCGCATGGTACCAACGTTTGGCTCAACAACGCGCAGGATCTCATAAAGGAAGGCGTTTGTACGATCTCGGACGTAATAGGTACCAGGGACGGTATCATGACTTACCTATTGTACAGAAACCTTCCTCCCAAGAGCTCATTCAAGATAATGGAGGACGTCAGGAAGGGCAAAGGCCTGAAGCCAGAGTATGAAGAAGAGATGAAGGCACATGATGTGCCGGACTGGTATATCGAGTCGTGCAAAAAGATCAAATACATGTTCCCGAAAGCCCATGCCGCAGCATACGTCCTGACAGCCATAAGGATCGGCTGGTTCAAGGTCTATCAGCCGCTCGCCTTCTATGTCACCTACTTTACGGTAAGGGCCGACGAATTCGACGCCGAGCTCATGACGCACGGAAAGGAAAAGGTACGCAGCAAGATAGCTGAACTTGAAAGACAGGGCAATTCGATATCCGCCAAGGACAAGAACGTCCTGACTATTTTGGAAGTCGCAAACGAGATGTATTCGAGAGGGTTCCGTTTCCTGCCGATCGATCTTTACAAGTCGGACGCGACGAAGTTCCTGATAGAAGACAACGCGATACGCCCGCCGCTCAATTCGCTTCAAGGCCTGGGTACTGCCGCAGCAGGCTCCATTGTCGAGGCGCGTGCAGGGGGCGAATTTATTTCCATAGAGGATCTCAGGATGCGTTCAAAGGCTAGCAAAACGGTTATCGAGATACTGCAGCAGAACGGATGCCTCGACGGTATCCCCGAAAGCAGCCAGATGAGCCTGTTTGGCATGATGTAGGTAAAATGGGGCGTGCTTCCTGAAAGCGGGCGGACGTTATTACACGGCGGTTTGGTACAGTTGCCTTATAATAATATTTTCGTAAATAAATGATTGATAAATGTAGATAATAATGTTATAATACTTTTTGGACTTAAGCATATGGTTTAACTGTCAAAGAGTGGGTCGACCCCACTCTTTGTCTTTACATGAGAGCATTGCCGGTCTCGCCGCAAACTCGTGGACTGTATGAAAGGAATGAATTCTTGGTATGGCAAAGAAAAAAGTTGAGGAAATAGCAGCCGAAATGGTGCAGCCGATTGTGGATGCGCTGGCATTTGAACTTGTGGACGTTGAATTCCTCAAGGAAGGCGCCAACTGGTATCTCAGGGTCTTCATAGACAAACCCGGAGGGATCGCGATAGACGACTGCCAGGCGGTAAGCGAACAGTTGAGCGACAAGCTTGACGAGACGGATCCGATTAAACAGAGCTATATACTGGAGGTTTCGTCGCCGGGAGAGAGGCCTTTGAAAAAGGACCGGGATTTTGAACGGTTCAAGGGAGAGATGGTTGAAGTAAAGCTTTACCAGCCGCTGAACGGCAAAAAAATATTTGAAGGCGAATTGTTGGGACTCACAGGTGATATATTTGAAATTAAAACGGACGAGGGCGCTGTCATGGGCTTTGACAGAAAGGATGCCGCAATGGTGAGGCGGATCGTCCGGTTCTGATAGCATGCATACGGCGGTATGCTGCGGCAAATGAAGTTATTCCGTGTAACGAAGCATTACAGGAGGTAAAAGTATGAGTGCAGAATTGATACAGGCATTGGACCAGCTTGAAAAGGAAAAAGGAATCGACAAGAACGTTTTGATCGAAGCTATTGAAGCTGCCCTTATTTCGGCTTACAAAAGGAATTTCGGTTCCACTCAGAATGTGAAGATCAATATTGACCAGGAAACCGGAGATGTAAGGGTGTTTGCACTCAGAAAAGTCACTTCGGAGCCTGACAGTGAAAACGGCGATATTTCGCTGGAGGAAGCAAGGAGACTGAACAGTAAATATGAGGAAGACGATATCGCTGAAATAGAAGTGACGCCGAGAAAATTCGGAAGAATCGCCGCGCAGACTGCAAAGCAGGTCGTTATGCAGAGGATCCGCGAGGCTGAACGAGGGATCATATTCGACGAGTTTTACAACAAGGAAGGCGACATAGTCACCGGGATCATTCAAAGAAGCGAAAGAAAGAATGTCATTATAGACCTGGGCAAGACGGAAGCCGTCATGGCTCCCTCGGAGCAGACCATAAACGAGGAATACAGGTTCAACGACAGGATCAAGACATATATTGTCGAAGTAAAAAAGACCACAAAGGGACCTCAGATTATGGTGTCCAGAACCCATCCGGGCCTTGTCAAAAGGCTTTTTGAGCTTGAGGTGCCGGAGATTCACGACGGTACTGTCGAGATAAAGAGCATCTCGAGGGAGGCCGGTTCCAGGACCAAGATTGCCGTATTTTCCAGGGATCCCAACGTGGATCCGGTAGGTGCGTGCGTCGGACAGAAGGGTATAAGAGTACAGGCGATAGTTGACGAGCTGAGAGGCGAAAAGATCGATATAATCAAATGGAGCAGCAGCCCCGAAGAATATATTTCGAGCAGCCTTAGCCCCGCGAAGGTCGTCAGGGTGGACATCGGCGAGGACGAGAGATCGGCAAGGGTCATCGTACCTGATTTCCAGCTGTCTCTGGCCATAGGCAAGGAAGGGCAGAACGCCAGGCTTGCAGCCAAATTAACGGGCTGGAAGATCGATATAAAGAGCGAATCTCAGCTCAGGGCCGCCATTGAACAGCAGATGTTCAATATGGACAGCAATTATAGCGAAGAAGACGATTATGAATATGAAGGCGGCGAACAGGAAGAGGAAACCGACGATACCGCCGGATATGAGCAGGAGCCGCAGGAGGATCAGGATGATTTTGCCGGCGATGATAATGATTTCGCAGATGGCGGGAATGATCCGGAAGACGGCAAACCTGAGGAACAGGAATAGAGGTGAGCTTTATTGAAGCAGAAGAAGATGCCTTTACGAATGTGCCTGGGATGTCAGGAGATGAAACCGAAAAAGGAACTGATCAGGATAGTCAGGGACAAGGAAGGCAGCACAAGCGTTGATTTTACCGGCAAGAAAGCCGGGAGGGGCGCATATATCTGCAAAAACGCGGATTGCTTCGAAAAGGCTAAAAAAGGCAAAAGGCTTGAAAAGGCATTTGAAGCCAAGATAGATGATACTGTTTACGATACGCTGAAAATGCAACTGGAGGGAAATGATGGCTGAAAGGATTTACTCCTTTCTGGGTCTTGCGATGAAGGCGGGCAGGGTTGTATCCGGAGAGGAAACCTGCGAGAGGGCTCTTAAGACCGGGAAGGTATCCCTGGTTATCGTGTCGGATGATGCCTCGGACAATACCAAGAAGAGGTTCAGGGATATGTGCGGTTACAGGGACGTGGAAATAAGGTTTTTCGGAGTTAAGGAGATGCTCGGGAAATTTACCGGCAAGGCAGTACGTTCCGTGGTCGCCATAACAGAAAGGGGTTTTGCAGCGCATCTTATGGAAATGATTGATAACCGTGGTACAGAACATGGGGGTGTATAGATTTGGAAAAGGTTAGAGTATATGAACTGGCAAAGGAATTGAATACAACAAGCAAAAGGCTGATGGAAAAGCTTGCGGAAATCAACGTCGTTGTAAAAAATCATATGAGCCTTCTTGAAGATAACGAACTGGATGCACTTTACAAGCATATCGGTATCATCAAGCATGCCGAAAAAAAGGACGATGGCGATGAAAAGAAAGCTGTACCCCAGGCGCCTGTGCCGCCGAAGCCTGAAGTAAAAAAGGATGTCAGGAATGCACCCCGCATAATCAGGACGACCGAAGTCATTATAAACAGCAGGAACGACGGAAGGGATAACGGAAGAAACGATTATCAGAAGGGCGACGTCAGGGGCGGCAGAAATGACAGGAATGACAGGAACGACAGGAACGACAGGAACGACAGAAGGAATGAATATATAAGATCATCCGATGCAAACTCCGGTCTGCTTGCCGGATTCGTGAGGAAGGGCAAAAACGATTACACGAATATGCCGGTACAACCGCCTAGAAAGGCGCAGGACACTACTGTGCGTGATGCGCAGGCTCCTGCTGCAAAGGATACGAACCAGGCAGCTGCAGGACTCGGCAAACCGCAGGCATCTATCGATCAGAAAGCGGCAGCAGTAGATACCGTGCCTGTCAACAAGGACGAAAAGCAGAAAGTTCAGGATCAAGCGCTAAAATCGACCACAGCGGTTGATATGGAAAGGGGCGGGCCGGAACCGTCCGTGCAGCTCGAAAAGGAAGCTCATAAAGATATCAAAGCGCAGGATAATAAAGCGGTAGAGGAAAAACCTGCCGATACTGCGGCACAGGCTGTCAAACTGCAGGATGAAAGCGTTAAGACCATTTCGCAGACAGGAACTGTAATACAGGAAGAAAAGACGCAAAATACCGATAATCAGGACGTCAAACCGTCTTATCAGGGTGACAGGCCGTCATATCAAGGCAGCAGGCCGCAGGGCGACAGACCGTCGTATCAGGGCAGGCCGCAAGGCGACAGGCCGTCGTATCAAGGCAGCAGGCCGCAAGGCGACAGGCCGCCGTATCAAGGCAGCAGGCCGCAGGGTGACAGGCCGCCGTATCAGGGCAGCAGGCCGCAGGGCGACAGGCCGCCGTATCAGGGTAGCAGGCCGCAGGGCGACAGGCCGC
>JAEYOM010000073.1 GCA_023411715.1 Bacillota bacterium
TTTATTATGGGCAGATACTTCGTTATTTGCAAATTCCTATTAGTTATCCCATTCAATCCAGTCCTTTTTGCAGGGCTATTGAAACAGCACAGCTTGCTTTCGGTAATGCAGGCATCCAAATAGATCCTTTTTGGCTTGAGGTTTATAATTTAAGCGGTAATCTCTCTAGTGCAGAGCAAACAAGAATACTGGATGCTCTCAAGCTAAAACTCGAAATCAAACCGCCTCTTGGCGGAAACAGAGTTATTATTGATCACAGTTTTCCCGAAGGAATTGGCCTGGGTCAAATATCAGATATGGGAACAGTCATTATCAGGCCGCTTGGACATGGAAATGGTTATGAAATCGTAAGTAAACTGTCTTTAACAGATTTAACGAATTTGTCAAGATACTGACGGCATAACAAAGAAAAAGCTTGTGCTAAATTAATAAAATTCTTACAACCTGCTTTTTAGCTGAAATGCCAAGAGTAAGAGAAATATAAAGATTGAAGCGCGAAGAAAGAGCTGTTCCGACCGCCCGGCTTAACAGCCAAACAAAAAGAACCTGAAATTCCAAATTTCGTAATGGTATCAGGCTCAAAAAGCAACCTTAATTATGTTAACTATTAAAATTAACCTCACGGTTTTATTATGCTTTATACGTGAAATCAGCGTCGACTTTGTTGCTAATTAATAATAATTGTAAGTCAAAAATGTAATTTGAAAAATTATGCTTTGTCTCTTTACTTTTTTCCCCATATGGTTGCAGTACTATATGGACGTAATCCAATACTGTAATAGAACTGCTGCGACGAGCCTACCAAAGCAGTCTTTGCCCCAAGCTCTCCAGTACGCCTGATTCCCTCCAGAACCGCAGCCTTCCCTAATCCCATCTTTCGATAATCAGGATCTGTTGCTACTGGCTCTATAACTGCAAACCCGGCTTCCTGGTCATACCACATCCCACAGTAGGAAACAAAATTACCATTCGGCGAAACAACAGCCACCTTCAGACTTAAGTCTACATTGGGACGCATCATTTCTTCATTTGCCGCTTGCTCTTTTTCTTTTGAAAATGTAAACTCCCCCTCACCATTCAATTCATGGTTAAATCCTTTCCACAAAACACGCTGATATTGATAGAGGTCATAAGTATCTTTCATGGTAGTAATATAAAAGCCCTCAGGCAAGTCATATGCTGTTGACGCTTTATCCAAGTAAAAAATTGCATCATTTTCTTTCTGGTCAGTTGCAGTAAACCCCAATTGTCCAGCAATGTCCTGAAATTTTGAATCCGAGTCTGAAATTACTATGCCAAACTCTTCGTCTTTGTTCAGATTATCCTTTGCATATAGTAACATCTCATTTTTTAGCAAAGCGTACTGCGGTAAAGCTATACAATAAGCGTTTCCGAGTTGACAGTCAAAAGCTGCTACTCCCGCAATTTGTTCAGCGTCTTCCCATATACCGATTCTACCCACAGCAGACTTGTCCAAATAGCCATGTGTTGCCATCCAATCCCATCTTGCATATGTAAATTCCGAATATCCCAGCTTTACAAGGAATGTCCTGACTTTATGATAGTCTTCTGTAATACCTGCTTTATTTGTATAGTTTCTAAACTGTATTGACATGTTTTAACCCCCCTTTTACTTCTATTATATAATCAGATAAATACAGTTTATATTCCTACTTTGCGTAATAATCATTCTATACCTGCATAACATTGCAAATTGGGTTAACAAATTATAAACCTTAACATAAAATATAAGTATGATTAGGAAGTAGGAGATTTTATGATGGAGCAGTACGAAAACTTCCCTGATACACACTTAGTGAGAAACCCTGCCGGAATGTATCCTGCAACATACGGAAATCCCAAATACCCATACACATCAGCTTATGGTGGTTACGCATATTCTCCGGGCTACGGGAAATGTCCGGCTATTCCAGCCTATGGACGATATTCGTATGTCTCAAGCTATGGAGGAGATCCGTATGTCTCAAACTATGCCGGAGATCCGGTATCCGAATTTAAAGATGAGAGCAATCCGTGTTGTCAATGGATTAATAAAAATATACTGATACAGCAGTATAATAAATTTTCTATTTTGAGTTATAGTTTCGAAGATACAGATAAATGTGTACTTACAAGTTCCACCACAGAAGGCCCCTTTTATCTTGAAAACTCAATGGTTCGAAAGGATGTCAGAGAATACCAGCATGGAGTTGACCTCTTACTCAGATTAAAAATAGTTGATGTCAAGGGATGTAAAGCAATCCCCGGGTTAACAGTGGATATTTGGCATGCCAGTGCCTTAGGAGTCTACTCCGGATTTACAGCGTACCCGAATATTCAAATACCCATGGGACAAAAACCTGTACCATCAGATCGTGAAACCTTTTTACGCGGTCGCCAGTATACCGACCAAAACGGCATGGTTGAGTTTTTGACAATATATCCTGGGTCGTATGCACCAAGAACGGTTCATATTCACGCAAAAATACTTGATGATTCGAAAGAAATCCTTACAACTCAGTTATTTTTCCCTCAGGAGTTGACAAACAAAATTCATTCCTTGCCGCCGTACAATCTAAAACCACTCAGTCCATATACAAACGAAAATGATATGGTTCTGAGGGCGTCTCACGGCGTTCAAGGGGGATGGCCCAAGCTCACAGAATTGGGAGATAGATATTACATGGGCACATTGACCATTGGGGTTGATTACAGCCGCCCCATCTGAGTCTACCCATTAAAAGTGGCATCTATATCAGGACTGTCAAATCCCGGTCTCAGCAAGCGGATCTATCTGGCCTGATTTTTACCGGAACATGGTGCAATTTAGAGTAGCATTAACACACCAATTTGTGTTCGCTGGAGGTATGAATATTTCATTCCTGAGAATTCAGAGGCATACAGTCTTTATTCCACTGTCAGCCAATGTACATTTTTATAAGGACATTTCCTTTGAATTATTTGATACACCTTGCGGAAACCATTGTTTAGTACTGTTTGCGATTTTAACAAGAATCAGCATGACCGGTACTTCAGTCAAAACCCCGACTGTTGTTGCCAAAGCAGCAGGCGAAGTCGTGCCGAATAATGCTATTGCCACCGCAACTGCGAGTTCGAAGAAATTCGACGCGCCGATCATTCCAGCCGGGGCCGCTATGTCGTGAGGCAGCTTCAGCCATTTACAGGGTATATAGGAAATAAAAAATATGAAGAAGGTTTGTATTGTAAGCGGTATCGCAATAAGTATTATATGCAGCGGATTATTGAGGAAGACCTCGCCCTGGAATGCGAACAGCAGGATCAGTGTAAGCAGCAGGCCTGTAATCGTGGCGTTATCGAATTTAGGGAGAAACTTTTTTTCAAAATACTCCAGTCCTCTTTTTCTGATCACAAGCATTCTGGTTAGTATACCACCGGCAAGCGGTATCACTACAAACAGCACTACAGATAATACCAACGTATCCCATGGGACCGAAACTTTGCTGATTCCCAAAAGGAATTTGACGATAGGGACAAAAGCGATCAGTATTATCAAGTCGTTCGTTGCCACCTGAACGACTGTATAGGCGGGATTTCCTTTAGTCAAAGTGCTCCAGACAAACACCATGGCTGTACAGGGAGCAGCACCAAGAAGGACGGCACCTGCAAGGTAGTTCTTTGCAAGATCCGGAGTAATAAAATTACTGAAAACCGTATAAAGGAAAAATGATGCTATGGCGAACATTGTAAACGGTTTGATCAACCAGTTGGCCACCCAGGTCACAAATAAGCCTTTTGGGTTCCTGCCTACATTCTTGATACTCTGAAAATCCACCTTCATCATCATCGGATATATCATAACCCAAATTAAAATGGCTGTCGGTACAGATACTTTGGCATATTCAAACTGATTCAAAAAGGTCGGAATCCCTGGCAAAAACTTACCCACAAGAACACCCGCAATCATGCAAAGTATTACCCATACCGTAAGATATTTTTGAAAAAAGGCTATTTCAGACGTCTTCTTCCCATCCATAAAAACTCTCCTTTACATCCTTATAATTCACTAAAAAGCTTTCGCTATTTCGAACGTAGAGTCTTATTATTACAAAGGTCCAAACTTTTGCATTTCCTGTATTCATCCATATCAATCTTGTAATTCGCTGATTCCTTTAGCTTCTGGCATAGATAAAGCCACAAGTTTTCATTTTCTACCTTAAACTTGTCACTGATTTTAAAGTATACCCATTGGGCATGCTTGTTACAGTCAAGTATTCCGCAGTTCTTAAGTGCTGTCAGGTGCCGCGAAACATTGGATTGCGCCATTTTTAAACATTCTTCTATTTCGCACACACACATTTCTTCATTGAGAAGGATCGATAGTATTCTTAGTCTGCTCTCTTCGGCTAATGCTTTGAAAATATCAACCAACCACATCACCTCCGACGTATTACTGTATGCTCATGCGCTCATATAATATTCCAAATAAAAAGCAAACGTGAAAAAACTTAGATGTATTATATTCGCATATGTGCATTTACTCATATACAATATCACAAAAGAATACCTTGTACAAGGTATTCCTTAAGTCAATTAATATAATTAGTGCCTACGCCAATTTAGTCAGTTGGTTCCGAGTAGTTATTGGACTTCAATTTTCATTGCAACCTTATCCACCTTGCACTGCCTATATGTGATTTCTGTTCGTCGAACAGAGATTTGCCGCCGACTTCCTTCGGATTCCACCTTGCGGTGGACACCCTTGTCTTAAGCTATACGCTTCCCACTACTTGGGTACGTTCGGGACTTTCACCCGTTAGATTGCGCCCATGCTGGGCGCACAATGGAAAACCCGGTTGGAATTCCAACCGGGTGATCTTGATGATTTACCTTATAATAGTATACCATAAAGGAGGTGGTATAATTCTTTAATTATTCCCAAAATTCCACGACTTTTTTGTTTGTGGAACAACTATTTTGTTCGCGGAACGACTTTTTTGTTACTCAACAATAATGGGACAAAATTTTTGTCCTATTCCACGGTCACGCTCTTGGCCAGGTTCCTCGGCTTGTCGACGTCGCAGCCCTTGAGTACGGCCATATAGTAAGCGAACAGCTGCAGCGGGGTGACTGCGGCAATCGGGGCGAGCAGCGGGTCGATGTTGGGGATGGTGATGACCATGTCCGCAACCTTCTCTACCTCGGTGTTCTTCTCCTGCGTGATCGCCAGGACGATTGCACCTCTGGCCTTGACTTCGCGAATATTGCTGACCATCTTGTCAAGCAGGCTGTCCTGGGTCATCGGGCAAACCACGAGCGTGCCCTTTTCGATCAGCGCGATCGTGCCATGCTTCAGCTCTCCACCCGCATAGGCCTCCGAGTGGATATAGGAGATTTCCTTGAGCTTCAGCGAGCCTTCCATGGAAAGCGCATAATCAAGGCTCCTGCCTATGAAGAAGATGCTCTTTGCGTTATAATGCTCGGAGGCGAATTTCTGTATGTCATCCTTGTCGTTCAGTATCTTTTCGATGGCCGCCGGAATACCTTTCAGTTCATCCAGCATTTTAGCAAGCTGCCTGTCATCGAGCAGTCCTTTCTTATACGCAAAGTCCAGGGCGATCAGCGTAAGCGCCGACAGCTGGGTGTTGTAAGCTTTTGTGGAAGCCACGGCTATTTCCGGACCGGCCCAGGTGTAGAGAACGTTGTCCGACTCCCTTGCGATCGAGCTGCCGACCACATTGACGATGGACAGCACTTTGGCGCCCTTCTTCTTCGCTTCCCTCAACGCAAACAGCGTATCGAGCGTCTCACCCGACTGGCTGATGATTATCACGAGGTTCTTTTCGCTGATGATCGGGTCCCTGTAGCGGAACTCGGATGCGACATCCGCCTCGACCGGGATGCGAGCCAGCTTCTCGATGAGGTATTTTGCGACCATCCCTGCATGGTAAGCCGTACCGCAGGCCACGATGTTTATCTTCTCTATGCCTTTCAAGTATTCGGGCGAAATGTCTATATTGTCGAGCTTTATCCTGCCGTCCTTAATCCTCGGGCTGAACGTATCCTTTATGACCTTGGGTTCCTCGAACATTTCCTTCATCATGAAATGCTCATAGCCTGATTTCTCCGCGGCAGTAACATCCCAGTCGACATGGTAGACCTTCTTGTCGGACACTGCTCCGTAATTGTCGTATACGACCACTCCGTCCCTGCTCAGTACTGCAACATCCTTGTCCTCGAGGATATAGATATCGCGCGTGTGTTCAAGTATCGCAGGGATATCCGAGGCGATATAATTCTCTCCCTTTCCGAGGCCGACGATCAGCGGACTGTCCTTCCTTACCGCAACGAACTTGTCGCTGCATTCGCTGCAGATAACGCCGAGCGCATAGGAGCCTTCGAGCTGGTCTATCGATTCCATGACGGCCTTAACGATGTCGCCGCTCAGGTTGTAATAGTATTCGATCAGGTTGGCTACGACCTCCGTATCCGTTTCCGAAACAAACCTGCAACCCTGCGAAATCAGGAACTCCTTGAGTTTCATATAGTTTTCGATGATACCGTTGTGCACGAGTGCTATTTTTTCGGAATTGCTCAGAAGCGGGTGGGAATTGACGTAATTGGGCTCGCCGTGGGTCGCCCATCTCGTATGACCGATACCGACGCATCCCCCTATATTGATATCGCCGAGCTTTTCCTCAAGCGCCGACAGCCTGCCCTTGCACTTGATGACCGACAGCTTTCCATCGTCGTACAGCGCAACGCCTGCAGAATCATAACCTCTGTATTCCAGTTTCTTTAAACCATTTATCAGTATCGGGGTTGCCTTTTTCTCACCTATATAACCTACTATTCCGCACATAATTTACTCTCCTTTACATCAAATTCATTTTCAAATATCCTGTAAATCACCTGTTCCAGTTCGGCAATGCTGCCGGCTGTGTAATCCGCAGAATACGGCTCGTTCCCGCCGAAGCCATATAACGTGCCGATCGTAATCGCGCCGCTGTCTTTGCCCGCATCGATGTCAATGCTCCTGTCGCCGACCATTACGAAGCATCCGTCCGAGTATTTTTCCGCAAGGCACGCGACAGCCTGTGATTTGCTGTAGCCATCCTTATGGGCCCATATTTCGTCAAAGACCTTCGAAAGCCCGAATTTGCTCATGATACCATGGATATAATCATACGAACCGTTTGAACAAATACAGATGGTGAATCCCTTTTTCTTTAACCGCTTTATAAATTCCGGGGCTCCTTCGTACATAAGGCCGCTTTGTACAATTTCGGCCTGCTCGAAACGAGTTACATCCTCCATGAATTTCTTTTTGGCAACGGGATCTGCAATGCCGAATCTTTTTTCACACATTTCTTTGAGCGTCATCCCAAAGCAGTCCATTATGAACTCCGGGCTTTCTTCCTCAAGGCCGTGCAATACCAATGCTTTGTTTATTGCTGTTATGTCGACGGTTTCCGTCCTGAAAAGGACGCCGTCATTATCAAAAATAACCGTTTTTCTTTTCATGGTTGACCTTTCTGGTAAATGGATTTGAACGAGTCCGGAATATGCATCGCTATTGCATCTCCATGCAATGACCGCACAGCATACATAGACATACCGGTAATAGCGATAATACCGGTATCGCGCAGACACACTGATAATAATGGTATCGCATAGGCAAAGGCTGATAATACCGGTATCGCGCAAACACACTGATAATAATGGTATCGTATAGGCAAAGCCGATAACAAAGGTATCGCGCAGACGCACTGATAATAATGGTATCGCATAGGCAAAGCCGGTAGCAGCGGTATCGCGCGGACACACTGATAATAGTTGTATCGCACAGGCAAAGCCGATAGCAGCGGTAATCGCGCAAACGCACTGATAATAATGGTATCGCATAGGCAAAGCCGATAACAAAGGTATCGCACAGACACACATATAATAGCGGTACTGTACAGTCAAGGCCGAAGCGCATATCAATATTAGCGGTATTGCACAGTCATAGCAGCAGTACACACCCATTCAGGGTTTTAATATAGAGGCGTCAATTCAAAGCTTCGAGTTTAAAGCTGCCAATCCAGAGCCCTCAACACAAAGCTACCGACACATGGCCTTCACAGCAAAGCTACTGATCCATGAGTCCCAATACATAACCCCGAAATACCCGGACACGACTCAATAAGCCTCTGGCGATCAAAATCGTCCATGTTTGTTCATTTCCATTATTTAATTTTTTAAAATCGAGAATTTGATTAGGTATAAACAGGATACTACGTGAACTCACTTTGTTTTGCAGTTGCCCGCAGTTTTTGATAGAGTTCTTCGATCGTAGCCAACCGGAAGGTTTCCGCCGAATCTTTCGATAATTCACAGCCCTCGGAATACAGGAACCGTGACCTCCTTCCCCTCGTCGACACACCGCTTCATGATTTTCACCGAGCTTTCCGGCAAAAGCAGCTATTTTACTGCTAATCACGATTTCAGGCGCGTCCTGGCGCTTTTCTTTTACCCTTAAAGCAACCCTCACTTTCCGGGTAATAATCCTGATTCAAATTCTTCTCTTCTCTCTTAGTATATTCAAAACAAAAGTCAATTGTCAATTTAAAATTGTTTAACAATTTCCAAATATTTTCTTAAGGTGTGAAAAAATTCTGCGTTATGGTAAAATACTGATGTTGAAAGAGGGCTCGATCATGACGGAGCAATACATAAAAAGCATCGGTTTAAAAAGAGAATCAATTACTGATTTCGGGAAATATCCATTCAGCCTGCCTGCGGTCAGGTCTCTGAACGGAATCGAGCTTCACCCTAAAGTCACCTATTTCGTGGGTGAGAACGGCACAGGAAAGTCAACGATCCTTGAGGCTATTGCAACCGCGTACGGCTTTAACCCGGAAGGCGGCTCGAAAAATTATTCTTTTTCAACTATGGATTCCCATTCCGATTTACACCGCACCATTAAAATAGTAAAAGGCTGCAGGAAGCCGCGCGACGGTTATTTTCTGCGGGCTGAAAGCTTTTATAACGTAGCCTCGAATATAGATGCTATGGACAAGGAATTCAGCTTTGGGCCGCCGATCAAAGATTCATACGGCGGGATTTCACTGCATGAGCAGTCCCATGGAGAATCCTTTTTTGCGCTGTTTCAAAACAGACTGAGGGGAAAGGGTCTGTACATCCTTGACGAACCGGAGGCCGCGCTATCGCCGTCAAGGCAGATGTCGCTGGTCGCCCGCATGCATGATTTAATAAACAAGGAATCACAGTTCATTATCGCGACACACTCCCCGATTATTATGGCTTACCCCGACTCGTTCATCTATGAGATCGGAGATGGCATAAAAAAGGTCACATATGAAGAAACCGAACATTTTCAGATCATGAAGGCCTTTATCAGTAACAGGGAAAAAATGCTGAGGGAATTAATGCTATCAGAATAGTGAGAAATGTTATATTATATTCTTATGC